>CBFGTW010000009.1:0-58012 GCA_965651855.1 uncultured Verrucomicrobiales bacterium | reverse complement strand
TTCAACTCTCGAGATCTTCCTGAAACTCAGGGAACCAAAATGAGGGAGCCCTGGATTCGGGAGGGCTTGCAACATATCGATCTCCGGAGGAGAGGCAGCGATCTCCGGCGAACGCCTCGCCGCCGTATTTGGCGTCCGTCTGTGCGACGAACCGGAATTGCCGGGTGTCCCCGGCGCGGGAAAGATGCTCGCGCCGCGTTCCGTTTGAGGGCGGCATGTTTACGGGAAACCCTTCAGCCGGTCCTGGCGGAGCGAAAGCTCTGGCAGGCATCCTCTTCATTCTTGGCATCGGCGCCGGCACCGGCTGGAGCGCGCAGGGCGCAATCATGGAGGATGGCCGGCGCGATCCGTGGCTGTGGCCGTTTGCATCCGACTCGATCTGGAACATGCCGATCGGCGACCGCGCGGAGTATGTGCCCGCCGGGCTGGAGCCTGTCGGTGGCTTCGCGATCGACCACGAGATTTTGCTGCGGGTGGCCGCGGACGCTCCGGAACGCCCGCTGTTCGCACCACTCTCCTGGGAAAAGCGGGCGGGAGGCGACCAGCACCTGATCCCGGTGAGGATCAATGACCAGGATGTGGTGCCGGACGCGCGGCGATACTGGACGCCGAATTTTTGCGCGGCCCTGTTGATGCCGGACAACCGGACGCTCCGGCATCTGGCGCCGCTCTGCCGGCCGGAGCCCGGCGGACGGGTCTACGGCTTCGACTTCCGCGAAAGCGACCTGCACGGCGACGGAATCCTCGGTAGCCACGGCGCGACGAGGATGTCCGCCTTGGGCGGAAGCGTCCGCCTGGGCGAGCTGACGTCCGGCGAGCCGATCCGGCATGCGATCAAGTGCTGCCTCTTCGCCAAACCCTACTGCTACTTCGGCGATGACAGGAAAGGCTTCCGCTGGCCCGCGGCATCGGCGGATGGCTATGCCGACCAGGAAACCTACGGCGGGGACAATCCGGCCGTGGTGATGGGCAGTCTGCTGGCCCTGAAGCCGGACGCGGACCTCGCCGACCTGAAAACGCCGGTCGGGCGCAAGCTCGCGGAAGCCATGCGGGATTACGGATGTTATGTCGTCGATGACGCCGCACATGAGGTGTTTTATCTCTGCGCGGAGCGCGGCGTGGAGAGGAGCTTGCCCGCGAGTTCGGCCACAAGCCCGAGGAGTGGGATGAACTGCGGGCGGACATCCACCTGCTTTTGCCGCTGCTGCACGTCGTGGACAACAACGGGCCGGATTCCATCGGCGGCGGCGGCAAGCCGCGGGCTCCGCTGGCACCTCCGTTGGCGGATCGGCCTGCCGGTGAGCCACCGGCGAACGAACCACCTCCGGAGCGAATGGACGTTTCCTTGGTGAATCCGCGGATGACGGAGGGCGAAGGGAAGCCCACCGGCTGGGACGGCGAGTGGATCGGCGAAGGAAACGCGAAGATCTTCCGTGACACCGGAACCTATCATTCGGCACCCGCGGCCTTGGCGGTGGAGGCGGTGGGCGGAGCCGCCAAGGCGATGGCCTTCCAGAGTTTTCCGGCAAAAGGCGGCACGGCTGTTAGAGTATCCGCCAGGTTGCGGGCGGAGGATGGAGCGAATGCCATCCTGGCCGTGCAAAGTTTCGATGCCGGATGGCAAGGTCTCGATCTGAAGGTCGTGGGAAACGCCATCAGCGGCGCGGATTGGGTGAAGGTGGAGGGCGAGGTGACGCTGGCCGATGGCGCGTCGCGGGCAGCCGTGGTCCTGATCCACGAGGGAAGCGGGATTTCCTGGCTCGACGACGTCAGCGCGGACGGCGGGGATCCGGGGCGGGAGCCTCGCCGGCAGCCGCCGCGCGGGTGAAACCTCCGGAGCCGGCAAAGCCGGAGCATTCGGCGGATCCGGCGGAGGGATTCTACCCGGACTACCCGCAGGCGTGGCGACAAGTGGCCGCGGATCAGATCGCCCTGAGCGGCCCGAAACGCGTCGTTTTCATCGGCGACTCCCTGACCCAAGGCTGGAACGACCAGCCGCAATGGAAGGAGATCTATGAACCCATGGGCGTGGTGAACTTCGGAGTCGGCGGAGACGGGACGCCCCAGGTGCTGTGGCGGCTGCAAGAAGGCATTCTCGACGACCTCGATCCGGAGCTTGTCGTGCTCGGCATCGGCCTGAACAACGTGTGGTCGGGCTTCGATGCCGCCGACACAGTCGAGGGCATCCACGCGGTGGTGGACGAAATCAAGGGCCGGGCTCCGCGGGCGAAAGTGCTGCTGCTCGGGAACACCCACTTCTTTGACAAGGGCGACGGATCATCGCGGTCGCGCGTGAGGGAGATCAACACCGGTCAGAAGGAACTGGCTGACACGGACGAGCGCGTGGGTTTCCTGAACTTCAGCGAGGATTTCCTGACCAAGGACGGTGAGCTGGAAGTGAAATATTACGCGAGCGACAAGCTCCACCTGAGCCCGGCGGCCTACCGCGTCTGGGCCGAGCGGATGAAGGCGTGGCTCCAAGCCCATTAGCCCGGACTTCCGTTACACCGGCTGGTTGGCTACTGCCGCCGAGGGACGGTTGCCGTTTCGCCGCTAGACAGGAAACCCAGGCTCTTCCGGCACGGGGCCCTCCGCCACTTGCTCCGCATTTCGTCCGACCCAGCAGCACCTCCGATCATCGGCTTGTCGTCCGACAGGCGCTGGGGGGCGCAACCCGGGCTGCGCTGTCTCAGCGTGAGCGGAAACCCTGAAATTTGGCGCGGTAAAAGGTAAAGCTCCGCGGATTTTCAGCTGGAGTCGGGAAACTGGCGACGATCTTCTTCGGGCTTTCCAAATCACCCCATCATGAAGACGCCCATCCCTTCCCCTGCCGCCATTTTCGCTGCCGCTGCTTTGCTCGGATCCGCCGCTCTCGGTTCGGCCGCGATCTATCAAGTCGATGGTACCGTCACGAGTTCCATGTTCGGCTCCCTCCCCGCCGGCACTCCCTTCACCATCACCTTCACCTACCAGCCCTCGGCCGCGGGAGGCGACCTCAACGCGGATCCGACCGTCGGCTACTACACCAACGCGGTGGCCGACGGCACGATCACCTACGACGGCACGACGCACACGCTCGACCTTTCCGGCGTGATCGTCACCGACCAGTCGGCGGTCACGGGCAGCGGTGACTCGCTGGCGCCTCAGATTGGCACGTTCCCTTCCATCGACGGCTATGTCTACCAGTATGGCGAGTTCCGCTTTTCCGGCGGCGAGACGCGCTGGGCTTCGGATGCGCTTCCTGCGGAGGACCTGACCAGCCCGTGGCAGTCTGGCTCGCTCACGCTGACCTTCGAGGCGCCGGACTCGTTCGGAGATACCGTCACCGTCGACGGAGCGCTGGACATGAGCAGCCTCAAGGCCGTTCCCGAACCCTCTGTCGCTCTGCTGGCCGGAGCCGCCGGGCTCTTGGTGCTCCTGCGCAGGCAGCGGTGACTGGCGCCGGGGACCCGGGACTGTCGTGGCACGATCTTGATGGAGAAGACTATCTTGGCTTCGCCACAACCGGGCCCTTGCCCCGGGCGAGGAGGGCGATCCTCCCGGATTCCGGGTGAATCAGGCATATCTGGTCGTCGCCGAGCTGGGCGATCAGGAAATCACCAGCCAGATGAGTGGCATTGCGGACGGGCCATTGTGCGAATGGCGTTTCCAGCGAGAATGCCACCTTCTTCCCGGTCTTCTTGTTTTCACCGCTGAAGCCCTCCACGGGCCAGAAGCCGGTGCGGAATTTCCAGTCGGATTCCGCCGCGAAGCGGGGAACCGGCCCGAAGTTGAACCAGGAGCCGTCGGCGTCGCGGGAAGCGTCGGCGGCGATGGCAGGATCAAGGGGGGCGAAATCGGAGAAGTCCCCGATCACCAACGCCTCCGTCACCTCCCCCCGATCCTCCGGATCGAGATAGACGAAAAGGTCGAACCCAGCGTCTTCGCGCGGCCGGGCGAACAGGCGGTCGTTCGGGTGCCCCGCCGCCACTGCAGCGACAGGCCGGGCCGAACCGCGTGCCGCGGAATCCATTCGCATGACTTCTCCGCCGTCACGGGATAGATAATAGAGCACATAAGAATCCATGGGCGCCATCGCGTCCGGCGGAACCACCTTCATTGCCGTCATCATGGAGGTTCCGCTTGCCATCCAGTACCAGACCAGCAGCAAGGCGTAGCTGACCCCATGAACCGCAGGCGCGGCCACCAGCGCCCGCTGGAACGGGTGCTCCCGGGAGCGCAGCACGAACCAGAAGAAGGGAAACTCGATCACGAGCGTGACCACGAACGCGACGACGACAAAGGCCAGGAACCAGGACCGGAGCGTCTCGATCGTGATATCCGGCAGGGAGGCCAACGGACCGCTGACGAAGAGTCCCCCGGCCCAGGCCGAGGCGTAGTTCGCGGCGATCAGGACCAGGATCGACTTCACTTTGGAGGTTTTGAAGGCCGCCGCGAGGAGCAGGCCTTCAATGAGTCCGATAATGGCATTGCCGAACACCAGATGGAGCATCGACGCCCAAATCAAGGGCGTTCCAGCATTGCCCGACGCGGTGGCCGGGAGCAAAGCCACGACAAGTATCACCAGGATGCAGCGCGATTTCCCCATGGGCGTTTTCCCGGCGGACACGGCCTTCTGACACCGGTCGCCACCATTGCCGCGTGCCGCTGGATGTCGCAGCGAACCACAGGCCACTGCTCCCGGTCAACAACGCGGTCCGGCGTCGGGCTTCGATCCGGGGCTACGCGAGCTGGAATCGCCGGAGAATCGCCGGATCTTGCCTCGCGCGGAAAGGGTGCAAGGTTGGTTGGCTTGCGGTGCCCGTGCGCCGAGCCGCTGCGATTTTCCGGAACCTGCCTCCATTCCCATGAAAGACTCCCGACAACACACCTTGCCAAAGCCGGAATCCGCCGCCGGCTCCCAACCTCCCGTCGCCCTGGGGGTCAGTCTCGGCAAGCGCAAGAAGCTGGCGGCGGGCTGGGAAGCGGTGCGGCAATCGATGACCTTCGGCGCCGCGCAGGGCGGCGTCCGCAACAGCGCGCGGACGTTCTGGCGGCTCAACCAAGTCCATGGCTTCATCTGCCAGAGCTGCGCGTGGCCGAACCCGGACGAAGACCGCAGCTGGGCGGAGTTTTGCGAGAACGGCTTCAAGGCGGTCGCGTGGGAAACGGACACCAAGCGCCTCACGCCGGAGTTTTTCCGCAGGCATTCCGTCGAAGACCTGCTGACGAAGAACGAGCACTGGCTCGGCCAGCAGGGGCGGCTGACCGAGCCGATGGTCCTGCGCGAGGGGGCCACGCACTACGAGCCGATCGAGTGGGATGAGGCCTTCCGCATGATCGCGGACGAGCTCAACGCGCTCGACAGCCCGGACGAGGCGGTTTTCTACACCTCCGGCCGCACCAGCAACGAGACGGCCTTTCTCTATCAATTGTTCGTCCGCGCCTTCGGCACCAACAACATGCCGGATTGCTCGAACATGTGCCACGAGTCGAGCAGCGTCGCCATGCCGCCGATGCTCGGGATCGGCAAGGCCTGCGTGAAGCTCGAGGACATCGAGCAAACCGAGGCTCTCTTCATCCTCGGGCAGAACCCGGGGTCGAACCATCCGCGGATGATGACATCGATGCAGAAAATGAAGGAGAACGGCGGCAAGATCGTCTTCGTGAATCCGATGCCGGAGACCGGCGCGTTCCGCTTCAAGAATCCTCAGGACTTGATCCACCCGACACATGTTCCGCGATTTCTTTTCGGCAAGGGCACCGAGCTGTCCGACTTGCATCTCCCCATCCATATCAATGGAGACATGGCGTTTCTCCAGGGCATGATGAAGGAGATGCTCGAGCACGAGGACCGGCGGCCGGGCAGCGTCTTCGACCACGAGTTCATCCGGCTCTACACGCAAGGCTTCGACGATCTCGTCGATCAACTCCGGAGAGTCTCGTGGGATGACATCGTCGCCTGTTCCGGCTTGTCCCGGGAGCAGATCCGGGAGGCGGCGGAGATCGCGATGAAAGCCGGAAGCATCGTCGTCTGCTGGTGCATGGGTCTCACCCAGCACAAGAACTCGGTGGCGACGATCCAGGACGTCATCAACTTCCTCATGCTGCGCGGAAACATCGGCCGGCCCGGCGCCGGCCCCTGCCCGATCCGCGGGCATTCGAACGTCCAGGGCGACCGGACGATGGGCGTGTGGGACAAGCCGAAGGCCACGTTCCTCGACAGCCTGGCGCGGGAGTTCGGCTTCGAGCCGCCCCGCGAGCACGGCTATGACACGCAGAAAGCGATCAAGGCGATGCACGAGGGCAAGGTGAAGGTGTTTTTCGCCATGGGCGGGAATTTCGTGATGGCTCCCGCCGACACCGAGCACAGCTCCGAAGCGATGAGAAAGTGCCGGCTCACCGCCCACGTTTCGATCAAGCTCAACCGTTCCCACCTGGTCACGGGCAAGCAGGCGCTCATCCTCCCCTGCCTCGGGCGGACGGAAATCGACCGCCAGGCGGGCGGCGAACAGTTCCAGACAGTCGAAGACACCATGGGCGAGATCAACCCGACGCGCGGCGTGATCGAGCCGGCCTCGCCGAAATTGCTCAGCGAGACCGCGATTGTCGGCGGCCTCGCCAAGGCGACCCTCGGCCCGACCACCCTCATCGACTGGGACGCCTTCGTCGCGGACTACGACCTGATCCGCGACAAGATCGAAGCCGTCGTCCCCGGTTTCCCGGCCTTCAATCGTCGCATCCGTGAAGGGACGTTCTACCTGCCGAATCCGCCGCGCGACGAGCGGCGGTTTCCGACCGAGTCGGGCAAGGCCGTCTTCATCCCGCACGAGCTGACGCGGGTGGAAGTCCCGCCGGACCACTTGCTGCTCACCACGGTGCGGAGCCACGACCAGTTCAACACCACGATCTACGCCGAGGACGACCGCTACCGCGGGATCTACAACGGTCGGCGGGTGATTTTCATGAACGAGGAAGACATGGCCGCCCGTGGCCTGGCGCAGGGGGAACTGGTGGACATCACCAGCCACTTCCGCGGCCAGCGCCGGCACGCGCCGAAGTTCATGGTCGCGCCCTACTCGCTGCCGAGGGGATGCGCGGCCGCGTACTATCCGGAGACCAACGTGCTCGTTCCGATCGACAGCACCGCGGACGGCAGCAACTGCCCGACCTCGAAATCGATCGTCATCACGGTGAGTTCCTCGCCGGACCAACGGCACCCGCTGAGCGAGAGCCTGCTCCAGCGCCTGCTCGAGCCGCACGCCGCGACCCAGGCCGAGGATGCGGTGGCGGTCTGGCGGAATCTGATCGGCCGCCATCCGCTCGCCGCGATCGGCTTGGCGCTGGCCGCCGGCTTCCTCGCCGGGTGCCGGGCGCGACGCTGAATCCGGCGGCTTGTCCCTCCGGTGCCGGCGGCGCATGATCGCCGGGTGGAAGACGATATTTTCACCGACCTCCTCGCCGCCGTGGAGCAGCAACTCGTTTCGCCGCAGACGCGCTACGTGGCGAAAACCTGCGAGCGCCTGCGGCAAGCCGGGCTCGCCGAGGACGCGGCGAAGCGCCAGATCGCCCTCTGCCTCGGCGAGGAAATGGAGCGCGTGCTGAAGACCAAGCGCGCCTTCGACGAACGTGCCTACCGCGCCGCCCTCGACGAACTCCCGCTCGCGGACGAGGGCGAACCCACGGAAGACGTCCCGTCTCCATCATGAAATCCGCGCCCCCCGACCGGGGGTCTTGCCGGACGCGTGGATTCCGCTAGAACCGCTCCGATGAAAATCGGTTTCAACCTGCTGCTCTGGTCCACTCACATCACGGAGAACGACTTTCCCATCCTCGCGAAGCTCAAGGAGGCGGGATACGACGGCGTGGAAATCCCGATCTTCGACACCAGCGATCCCGATCATTTCAAGTCGATCGGCCGCGCGCTGAAAGACAACGGCCTGCAGGCCACCGCCGTCACCGTCTCGCCGGACGAGGAGCGGAATCCGATTTCGGAAAACCCGGCGCACCGCCGCGCGGCGACCGACCACCTGAAGCGCGTGCTCGACTGCGCCTCGCACGCCGGAGCCGAGCTACTGTGCGGGCCATACTACCAGGTGCTCGGTGTTTTCACCGGAAAATACCCCAGCGAGGAGGAACTCGAGCGCGCCGCGGAAGTGCACCGCGCGCTCGGTGACCACGCGCTCGAACTCGGCATGGATCTCGCACCCGAGCCGCTCAACCGCTTCGAGAGCCACCTGCTCAACACCATGGCCGACTCGCTCGCCTACGTGAAACGGGTGAACCACCCGGCCGTCGGCATCATGTACGACACCTTCCACGCGAACATCGAGGAGAAGGACCCGGTGGGCGTGATCCCGAGCGTGGTGGACATCGTGAAACACGTGCATATCTCGGAAAACGACCGCGGCACGCCCGGCCGCGGCCATTGCCCGCTGCGCGAGACGATCGCGGCGTTCAAGAAGGGCGGCTACGACCGCTGGTTCACCATCGAGGCCTTCGGCTCCGCCCTGCCCGACCTCGCCGGAGCCACCAAGGTCTGGCGGGACTTTTTCCCGAACCGCGAGGAAGTCTACACCGAAGGAATCAAGCTGATCCGCGAGGCGTGGGACGCGGCGTGACGGAGATTGGAGATTGGAGATTGCCGATAGCCAATCTCCCTCCCCTCACCGATCCAGCAGCTCCGGGCGGAAATGCGGGGCTTCTTCGATGGGTGGTGGCGAGAGCAGGTCCGGTGGATCGTCGGACCTGCGGTCCAGATGCTCCTGCAAAATGGCTGCCATCGCCGGCGAGACCTGCCCGGCGGCGTCCGGCAGGTGGCTCAAGACGAAGTCCGCGAGTCCGTGGCGGCACCGTTCGGGCCACGCGGCGATGGTTTCCGCTTCGAGGTCCAGCTCGGCCACCGCGGGTGCCATTTCACGCGCCAAGACGCCGCCCACAAGGCGTGCCCAAAAGCGGTTTTGCCCCTCGGTTTTCAGGAGGCGGAGGCCGAGTTCCCGCGGATCGCTGTGGGGTTCCTTGAAGCGTTTCAGCAGGCTCGCGACCAAGGACGGGCCGTCTCCGTGAGAATCCGGAGCCGCGAGTTCCGGCCCGGGAGCGAAGAGGCCGGAAGCAAGCAAGCGCCGGACGTTTCCCGAATCGCGACCGACCAGCGGGACAAGCAGGTGCATGTCGAGCGACGCGAGGCCGGCGAGGCCGTGGATCGCGGAGAAGCGAGCCATCGCGACGGCCGACGCCGTGTCTGCGCAAGCGACATTGGCGAGGATCCGGAAGCCACCGATCCGCCGGAACAGGGCCGGCACGTGCGGATCGCCACCGACCTCACCATACAGCGGCCAAAGCTCCGGCGGGCCGAGAATTTCCGTCGTCAGACGATGAATGGCCGCGCTTCGTTCACCGACATCCGCCGGCCGGATGACCGCCCGCACGAGGATTTCCAAAAGTGGCTGAGTTGGTCTGGAGGTTTCGATCAACTCCCGACAGGCAATCGTTTCGATCTCCCGCAGCAAGTCTTCCCTGCCACGTGCCATGGCTATCCGGTAGGTCCACAGCAACTCGTCCGCATCCGGCGCCTCGGACCGGTCTTTCCATTCGGTGAAGAGCGAGGTGTCCGCTGCGTCGACCCGTGAGATGCAGGCGAGGACTTTCGGCGCGTGCGGTTCGTTGGAGGCCTTGAGAGCGGCGACAAAATCCTCGCCGAAAACCTCGACCGCCGTCCCGCTGGCCTCGCGCGTGGAAAGATAAACATCCGACAGCTTGCCGATGGGCGGCAATCCGCGCGGCTGGACGGATCGTCCTGCCCGCCTAGCCCACAGCAACTCGTCCGGGTGGGAGGCTGCGAGGAGCGGAACGTGCCCCTGCCGGAGCCGGATTCCCTCCTGGACCGCCCTTCCCGCCGCCTCGTCCAGCTCCGCGTGGCTCTTGGATAGCCGCGTCCCGTCCAACAACCGGAAGCCCTGCTCCGCGGTTTGCGGGTGGCGCAGCATCGCCAGGAACAAGCGCCGCGCTTCCCGCTGCCAAGGCTCGCCGGCCGCCTGACGATTCCGGTTCCAGCTCTCGGCGATGGCCCGGGCGTGGTGGTTTAGCCACGTCAGGTTCCGCGTCGGATCGGCCGAGGGCTCGAGCAGCTCCGCGAAATCGGCCAAGGCCGCGACGGCCGCGATAGGTGCCGGTTCTTTCCAGCCCTTGATCCATTGCTGGAAAATCCCGTCGAGCGCGGCCTCGTCGAAGGCCGGATGCGCGAGTTTGCGGATCTCGTCGCGCCGTGTCTCCGCGTCCGCCGCACCGTGGAAGGCGATCACCAGCTCGAGGTCGCGAGGTCGGCTCTCCATCAGCTCCCGGAAAAGTGGCAGCGCGTCATCCGTCCGCCCGAATTCCGACAACAGCAGCGCGTGTTGCTTCCGGCGTGTGTAGCCGAAGTTTGCCTCCGCCGCGCTGATCCGCACGATCTCGTCTTCCAAGCCCAGCGCCCGGGCGCGATCCATCGGCTGCACCATTTGAGGCGGAAAAGGAAGCGCAGCCGTTCGCCGCAGCAACGACGCCATCCGCTTCGCCGCCAGTTCGCGATGCCCGGCGGCAGCCAGCTTCTCGATTGTCTCGAGTTCGACGGGCGTCGCCGGGTGCGTCATGGTGGCCAGATTCATGAGCTGAAAATTTGGCGGGGCACCGGCCGGTCCGGCGACCGCCGACGGGGATGCCGTTGCGAAGGGCTGCCGGTCGAAGACAAGCGCCTCGTCCTCCATTCCCAGCTCGCGCATGGCCCCCAGCAGGTTCTCCTTTCTCCCCGGCAAGTTCGACTTTTCCGCGAGCCGGAGCGCCGCCCGCCGCGCTTCGGCGACCGCGGGGCCATCGACGCCGAGCGCCACGAGCAGCAGCCCGGATTCCAAAAGGCCTCGGTCGATCCGCGCCCGCCACGGTCCGGCGTCGTCGCAGGCGGCGGCCCTGAGCAGCAGCGCGGAAGCCGCCTCCCATCGTTCACTGGCATAGCCGCGATAGGCCGCGGCGACGATCAGCGACTCGATGGCGGCGTCCTCATCCGCCTCGATGGCTTCGATTTCACGCTCGAGTTCCTCCGTCCGGCCGCTCGCGTGAAGGAAGCCAATGCGCAGGACCGGATCGTCCAAGCGACTCGCGGAATCGGCCGCCGCCTCGATGTCGAGGCGGCCGTCCGCGCGGCGGGGAGCGGTTTCCCCAAGCGCCTCCAGCAGCGCGTGGTGCGCCGGAGACAGGACCGTCGGCTCGACCCAAGTCGCCACCAGCGTGCGATGCGGATAGGGAATCAATTCTTCAAGGATGCCTGGAAACTCCGGCGGCCCTTCGCGCGCCGGCTGTTGACCCGCCGGCGACACGCTCGCGGCTTGCGGCGCGGAGAGTTCCGGCCTCAGGAGTGCCGCGTCCAGGCGGTTCATCCAGTCCATCGCTTCGTCGAACTTCCGCTCGCGGATTCGTCCGACGAACCAGCCCACCGCCGCCGCCCGGTGGGCCGCCATCGCCTCCGGCGACGCCAGGACCGCCTCCTCCAGCAGCACGCCTGCGCGATCGCGGAGATCCGGCGGAAGATTGCCCGCTCCGAGCGCGAAGCGGAGCACGATCTGTCCCGCGTCCGCCTGGGCCTCCAGCGGGAGAGTCGGAAAGCAATCGAGCAGGAGCTCCGCGGTCGCGGCGTCCAGCCCAGCTCCGCCGTCGAGCTGGATCCATCGTTCCGCGAACGTGAACGCCAACGCGGGACCCGTCGCCACGAGCTCCCGGACGCCGTGGAGGAGCAAAGTGGGATCAGCCTCGTCCAGCCAGCCCCCGTCGCGAATCCAGCGAAACATCGCGGGCGACGCGTCGCCGCTGAGCAAGAGACTCCTCACCGAGGAGAAATCGAGCAGCACGACCCGCTTCAGCACGTGAAGATCGTCGAAGTGGGAGGATTCGATCCGCCCGAGCATCGCCTCGCCGCGGGCACCGCCTTCTTTCGCAAGTACAACGGCGAAAGCCAAAGCCAGCCGACGGGCTTCATCCGGAGTGTCCGGCAGGACCACCGCCCCGGGAACCGACACCGACCGAAGCATGCCCTGCATGACGACCGTCTGCCTCGGGCCGTGTGACCGATGGGCGAGCGCCGCCTTTTCGAACTCGCGGAAAAGCGGCATCGCAAGCCGGTCCTCTCCCGGCTTCGCAGCCTCCGCAAGCGCAGTCCGGTTTTGGCCCGCACGGGGGGAGATTCCGGGCAGTTCGCCGTGCGCTTCAAGAAGCCGAAGGACGCGTTCGAAGGCTTCTTCGGGCAGTCCGCATTGATCGAGCAGAACAGCATGGAGATAAGCCATGCGCCAATCTTCCGGATGCGCGTGGACGGTCCGGCCGGCGATCCCGAGCGCCAGCTCCCGCTCGTCCATCCAGATCAAGGTTCCGACCAGCTCCTCGTCCAAGCGCGGATCGTCGCCCTCGCCGGCTGCCGCCAGTTCGATGAGCCCGCGGACCAAGTCGCCTTGGCGCATCCACAACGCCGCCAAACGCCGGCGGGCCGTGTCCGCAGCCGGTCCGGCAAGCAGGCCGCGCAGGACCGCGGAAGCCGCATCGGGATCGCCCGCTTCCTCTTCAGCGGTCGCGAGCCTGAACTTCAGATTCACATCCTCGGGTGTGCGCCGCGAGGCCTCGGACAAGCAGTCGCGCAAAGCCGCGGGATCGTTCCAGATGGAGTGAAACTCGGCCAATGCCAGCAGTGGCGCGGTGCCGGCGGCGTCCGCCCGGGCGCGGTGCCGGAACTCGACGACCAATTCGTTCCGAGCCGCCGAATCGGTCGCGCTCTCCGCGAGAAGCCGGGCCCACCGCAGTTTCTCTGGCAGTTCATCGGTTTCGTCGAAGAGCGCGAGAAAACCCCGGCGCGATTCGGCTTCCATGCCGGCCTCGCGTTGGGCGGCGGCGAGCTTCGACCGCAATTCCACGCTGTCGCCGAAGCGGGCGCAGGCCCGGCGCAGCTCCGTCACCCCGGCAGCCGCCTCGCCCGTCAGCAGGAGCAAGTCGGCGCGCCTCAACCAAATCCGCGGATCACCCGGCGCAAGATCGCGCCAGCGCTCGGTCGCGGCCAGAGCGGCCTCCGGATCGTCGGCGCGAACGAGCAGATCCACGAGCCGGCGCGCATTTTCCGGCGTGTCACCACCGGGCAGCTCGATCCAGCGTCGCATCGCGGCCACCGCCTCGGCGAACTCGCCGCGCGACTCGTGGAGCCGCACCCGCTGCGACGCCGCGAGCGCTGCATCGATCCCGGCCAGCGCGTCGAGGGCGGTCCCGACCGCGGCGCGATCGCCCAGGCGCTCGTGGAGTTCCACCAGCAAGCCCTGTTCAGCGGCTGATTTGTCCGGCTTTTCCGCAAGCGTCTTGCGCCAGTGGACCTCGGTTCTGCTGCGGGAAATCAACGCCAGGGTCTGACGCAGCGCGTTTTCGATCTCAGCCCGGCCGTCCGCGCGATTGAGCCGGTCCATCGCATAAGGAACGGCACGCTCGGGTTCGGCGCTCCAAAGGCCCGCCTCACAAAGCGCCTCGAGGAACCGGCCGTCGCCTGGAAAATCCGCCAGCCGCGGCTCGAGCATTTCGAAGATCTCCGCCCCCAGGCCGTGGGAACCCAAGGCGGCAGCGACGCGGAGCAAACCGTCGCGATCCGCTCCAGCCGCCATTTCTCGCCAGAAATCGACGGCTTCTTCCCTTCGATCGCGCTCCACAAGAAATGTCGGGAGCGCCGCTCCGGCCTCGCCCGCCTTGCCATGCGCGGCGACGGCCTCCCGCAGGATCTTCTCAGCTTCCTCGAAGCGCTCGAACCGGACGAGCATCCGGGCCCGCGCCACGGCACCCGGCTCGTCCTCCGGCAGCAAGGCGAGCGCCTCGTCGACCGCTTCCCGCGCGCCCGCCTGGTCGTCGAGATGTTTGCGGAGAACCGCGAGCCGCTCCCAGAGCGCGGCATCATCGGGCGCCGACTCGAGCAGCGAGGAGATCTCGTCCGCCGCCTCTTGGAAGCGCCCCGCCTCCTGAAGCATGGCCACCAGTTCCTCCCGCGCCTCGCGGTTTCCAGGCAGGACGCGCAGCACCTCGCGGAACATCGCGAGCCCCTCGTCGGTCGAGCCAGCGGCAAAGAGACTGCGGGCGAGTTCCTTCTTCAAAGCCACCCGCTGCGGGTGCTCCTCGCGCAGTTCCTCGAGAAACGCCCGCCAGGCGTCCCCGCCGCCATGCCGCGGAAACAAGGCCGCCGCCTGCGCGAGAACCTCGCGCTCGAGCCATGAGCCGTCACCGGCAACCGCGAGAATCCGGCGATAGGCCTCCGCCGCCTCGTCGGGTCGGCCGGCTTGTTTCAAGATGCCGGCGAGCCGCAAATGGCGCAGCGCCCGTTGATAGGGATCGGCGGTGGCTTCGACGAGCTCGCGCGCGGACCCGACCGCAGCATCGGTCATGCCCTCGCCGAGCTGGAGTTCGACCAAATCCTCCCGCAGTCCTTCGTCCTGCGGGTGGGCCTCCACCAGTTCTCGCCAGATCTTCACCGCCTCGTCCGGGCGACCCGCGCGCACGAGCCACCGCCCGCGCAAAGTGGCCGCCTCCACCGCATGTCCGGCGTCGCGGGCCGCGAATTCGAGATCCGCGAGCGCCTCGTCGAATCGCCGCAGGTCCCCGAGCGCCCGGCCGCGGGCCAGCCGCGTCGCGGCGTCCGCGGGTGCCAGCCGCACCGCCTCGTCGAGCGCGGCCGCGGCCGATTCATCATCGCCGCGAAAGCGATGGAACGCCGCGAGCACCCGCCAGTCCTCCGCGGTGCCCGCCGCCGCGCGCCCTTCCAACTCCCGGCCGAGGCCGGCGAGGTCGCCGTTCTCAAGCCAGGCATCGACCACTCGTCCGAGCAGCACCGGGCTTTCCGGGCGCTTCAAGAGCATGCCGTGATAGCGGCCCGCGGTTTCGGAAAACTCCTCCGCCGCGAGCGCCCACGCCGGCGACACGATCAGCGCGATCCACCATCTCCGGCATATCATTCCGACAGAGTGCCTGAAGCCTCCGCCGGAACAATATCAAAACCTGCCGCTTGCCGGAGCGTTCAGCTCTCCTCGGGCGGCTCGTCCGTGACGGCCGGTTCCTCCGCTTCTTCGCGCGGCGGCTTCACCACGATTACCTTGGTCTTCGCCCAATCGTCGCCGAAGCGCCGGCCGTGGTCCTGGCTGTCCTCGCGCTGGAGGACCATGACCAGCTCGACGATGCCGAACGGCAGGATCAGGAGGGTGACGTTGCGGACGATGCTGGCCGCCCAGTTCCCGGTGAGCGGCTCGCTGCCGTCGCGGGTGACGGCGCGGATTTTCATCGCCTTCTTGCCGACGCTCTGGCCGCCGAGGAACGGCAGCGCGTCGCGGCACAGGAAGTAAGCCGCGCCGGCCAGCCAAGCGAGCGAACCGGGGAGGAAAATGTCGAGCACCAGCCAGATGCCGGCCATCACCAGGAAGTCGATCACCGCGGCGACGACCCGCGGGTTGATGCCGGCGAGCTCCTCGACGTCGGTTTCCTCGATCTCGACGTTCGGTTTTTCCGCGACGCGGACGTTCACCTTCACCCCGGGATCGGGCGCGGCGGCGGGTGGCTCCGGCGGGGGCGCGAAGTCCGGCACCGGCGGCGTCGGCGGCTGGATGTTCGGCTTCGGGAGATCCGGCGGACGGAGCGAGGGTTTGGGCAGTTCGTTGGCCATTGCGTCGCGGCTCTGTAGCACACCGCGCCGAAAGCGCCAGCGGCGGATGACCGCCAGGGACGGAACGCGGCGGACTTTCCGGAATTCCACGTAAGGCTGCCTTGGAAGCGGGCCGGGGACTTTTCCGACTAAACCGGGCGGCGGGGCGGACGTTATTGGCATGATCGTTCGCCGATTTTCCCAACTTCTTCCGCAGCGGGTGGCCTGGATCTGGCTGGCCGCGGCCGGCATTTCCGCCGCCACGGTGGTGCAGCCGCAGATCGCGCGCAGCGCGGATGGCGCGGGCTTCGACATCGCCCCGGTACCGCCGCCAGCGCGCAACGACGCGGCGAACGACGCCACGTTCACGCTGGTGGAAGGCGAGGCCGCCGGGGGCGGACTGGAGGCGCTCAATGACGGCGTGATGCCACTCGGCGAGGACGAACCGCGGTCGAATTTCTTTTTCCGCGGCGGCAACGGCGGACGGATCGTCCTGGACCTCGGCGAGGTGAAACCCGTGAAGGCGGTGCACAGCTATTCGTGGCACCCGGGCTCCCGCGCGCCGCAAGTCTACAAGCTCTATGGCGCGGACGGCTCGCATCCGACCTTCGACGCCGCGCCGAAACGCGAAACCGATCCGCTCAAGGCCGGCTGGCTGCCGGTGGCGAAGGTGGACACGCGACCGGAAAGCGGCGACTCCGGCGGCCAGCACGCGGTGGCCGTGACGCCGCCGCTCACCCGCCCGCTCGGGAATTTCCGCTACCTCCTTTTCGACATCGAACCGGCCGGCGATGGCAGCATGACCGAGACGTTTTTCAGCGAAATCGACGTGGTGCTCATGGACGGGCCGGAGCCGGACGTGATCAAGCCACAGGAGAAAATCGTGCGTCACTTCAAGTCCGAGGACGGCAAGTACGAATACATCCTCGATGCCACCATCGCGCCGGACCTGCTGAAGTGGTCGGAGAAGGAACTCCTGCCGGTGATCCGGGAGTGGTATCCCAAGATCGCCGAAATGCTGCCGAGCAAGGGCTTCGAGCCGGCGGAGACGATCCTTTTCGAATACCGCGAAGACATGGGCGGCACGCCGGCCTATGCCGCCGGGAACCGCGTGGCCATGAGCGCACCGTGGTTCCGCAACGAGCTGGAACGCGAGGCCCGCGGCTGCGTCGTGCATGAAATGGTCCACGTGGTGCAGGACTACGGCCGCGCCCGCCATACCAACCGCAACCCGAAACCGACGCCCGGCTGGGTCACCGAAGGCGTCGCGGATTACGTGCGCTGGTTCCTCTACGAGCCGGAATCGAAAGGCGCCGAGCTCCACGCCGGCAACATCGGCAACGCTCGATTCGACGCGAGCTACCGGACCACGGCGAATTTCATCAACTGGGTGGTTGAAACCCACGAGCCGGAATTGCTGCGGAAGCTCAATGCCGCGGCCCGCGAAGGCGATTACTCGCCCGACTTGTGGAAAGAATGGACCGGCAAGTCGGTCGATGAACTCGGCGCGGATTGGATCGCCGACAACGAAAAGCAACTGGGCCGCCGGAATCGCGACCGCCGGTAACCGCAGGGGTGCCTTGCCTCTCCAGGCTCGACCGGCGCGGACGCTCCGGCCTGCTTTTTCGCGCAATAATACGGATTGCCTCCCGAAGGCGGCACCGCGCAGGATTCGCCCCCACGGAGCCCGCCCCCCGGCACCGCTTATTTTTCGGCCGCGCATGAGCAACCCAATCCACGACCGAGCGACGAGCGACGCGCCGGGGAGCCGATCGGCTTCCGGGAACCCGCGTCCGCTGAAAATCCTGGTGATCGATGACGGCGAATCCGCCGCCGACATGCTCGCCTTGTTCTTCGAGTTCGAAGGCTACGAGGTGCGCAAGGCCTACGACGGCGAACGAGGCCTGGAGATCGCCGCCGAGATGGAGCCGGACTTGGTCCTGTTGGACCTCGCGATGCCGGGGATCGACGGCTACGAGACCGCCCGCCGCCTGCGCGAGACCCCGGCCGGTCGGCAAGCGGCTCTCGTCGCCCTCACCGGCTGGAGCGAGGACAGCGAGCGCGACCGCACGACCGAGGCCGGCTTCGACCATCATCTGGTCAAGCCCGCCGAGCCCAAAATGCTGCGCGACCTGCTCGTGACGCTCGGTCTGCGCGACGCGGGCGGGAACTGATTGCCGCCCGGACAGTCCAACTGCATCCAACTGCGGGCTTGCGCCTCGCCAAAGTTGCACGCAATCTCCGCGCAGCGTCCGGGCATGATCACAATTTACGACATCGCCGCGAAGGCCGGAGTTTCCGGTTCGACGGTTTCGCGCGCCCTGAACGGCTCGCGGCTGGTGAGCGATCCGGTGCGGGAGCGGATCCAGGCGCTGGCGCGGGAGATGGGCTTTGAAAAGCGCAGCGTCCGGCGTCATCGCGAGCGGGCGATCCTGAACATCCGGCTCGTGCTGCCGCATCACGACGATCCGGAGCGCGGCCTGTTCTTCGACTTGGCGCAACTCATCGCCGGACTCCGGAGCGGGTTTTCCCCGACGGCGACGAACCTGGCCTGTGATCTCGCCGGGCCGGATTTCGACCCGTTTCCACACAAGAAGGGCGGCGACACGGACGCGTTCGTCTTCGCCTTCCACAAGCCGTCGCCGGCGGTGCTGGCGCAGGTGAAGGAACGGAACGTGCCGTTCGTGGTGCTGAACCGGGATGTCCCCGGGCTGCCGTGCCTCGCGTCGGACCACGCGCAAGGGATGAGCGAGCTGGTGGCGCATGTGGTTTCCGCGAGTGCTGCCATCCGGCCGTGTCTGGTCGCGGTGGAGGGCATGGGCGAGGTTTTCGCGGAACGCTCGGCGGGACTCGAGGCGGCACTGGCGGAGGCGGGTGTGGCGTTTTCCCCGGAGCGGGACGTGGCCGTTTTTCCGGGAACCGCGGCGATCGACGGAGCCGCGGTGCGCCGTCTGGCGGAGGCGCACGACACGTTTTTCTGCGTCAACGACATCGTCGCCTCCGCGGTGCTCGCGGAGCTCGCGCATGCCGGGATCCGGGTGCCGGATGACTGCCAGGTGACCGGTTTCGACGACTCGCCGCTGCGACGGCTGACGCGGCCGCTGCTCACCACCGTCGCCATGCCGGTGCACGAACTCGGGCTGCGGGCGGGCAAACGCCTGGCGCTCGAGGTCATCGAAGGCGCCTCCCCCGCCCCTTCGGAAAGGCTTCGGGGATCCTTGCTCGCGGGAGGCAGCACGCGCGCCGGGGCATCACTTTCCGCAGCGTATCCATGACTCCCGACCGACTGGCCATCCACACGTTCACCACCAAGCCGTGGTCGATCGACGAGTGCATCGAGAACTATGCGCGGCACGGCTTCGGCGGGATCTCCATCTGGCGAGAAACGGTGGCCGGCGAAGATCTGGCGCGCGTCGGCCGGAAGCTGAAGGACTCCGGGCTCAAACCGATCGCCTACGTGCGCGGCGGATTCTTCACCTCCACCACCCGCGAGGGCCGACATGCGGCGATCGAGGACAACCTCGGCGTCATCCGCGACAGCGAAACGCTCGGCCTGCCGATGATCGTGCTCGTCGGCGGCGCCACGCCCGGCCAATCGCCGCGGGAAAACCTCGACCAGATCGAGGAAGGCATCCGCGCGATCCTTCCCGCCGCGGAAGCCGCGGGCATCCGGCTGGCGATCGAGCCGCTGCATCCGATGTATGCCGGCGACCGCTGCGCCGTCGCTTCGATGGGCGACGCGAACGACCTCTGCGACGCGATCGACCACCCGCTCGTCGGCGTGGCGGCGGACGTTTACCACATCTGGTGGGACTCGAAACTCGAGCAGGAACTCGCGCGTTGTGCCGCGGCCGGAAGGTTGTTCGCCTTCCACGTCTGCGACTTCCGCCCGGAGCTCGAGCACCCGCTGCTCGACCGCGGCCTGCCCGGCGAAGGCATCGGCGCCTGCGCCCGCGTGGCGGCTGCCGTGAAGGCGGCAGGGTTCTCCGACATGACCGAGGTGGAGATTTTTTCCCGCCGCCTCTGGGCTGAGAACCAGCACCATCTCCTCGACAAGATCGCCGCGGCCTGCGCGCCGCTTTGACCTGACTCCCGAACTCATGAAGACCCGCAACATCGGCATTATCCTCAACGGCGTCACCGGACGCATGGGCACCAACCAGCACCTCGTGCGCTCGATCCTCGCGATCCGCGCTCAAGGCGGCGTCCCGTGCGGCGACGAGATTCTCATGCCCGACCCGATCCTGACGGGTCGCAACGAGCACAAGCTCGCCACCTTGGCGAAAGCGCACGGCGTGGAGAAATACTCGACCGATCTCGACGCCGCGCTCGCCGATCCATCCTACGCGATTTTCTTCGACGCCTCGGGCACGCCCTACCGGATCGGCTTTCTCGAGAAGGCCATCGCCGCGGGGAAACATATCTACTGCGAAAAGCCGACCGCCGTGCGCGCGGACGAGGCGTTCCGGATCGCGAAGGTCGCCGAGGACGCCGGCGTAAAGAACGGCACGGTCCAGGACAAGCTCTGGCTGCCCGGCATCCGGAAATACCAGCTCTTGAAGGAGCAGGGCTTCTTCGGCCGCATCCTTTCGGTGCGAGGCGAATTCGGCTACTGGGTCTTCACCGGCGAACACCAGGGCCAGCCGATCCAGCGGCCGAGCTGGAACTACCGCGAGGAAGACGGCGGCGGCATGATCGTGGACATGCATTGCCACTGGAGATATGTCATCGACAATCTTTTCGGCAACGTGACGCGCGTCTTCTGCAAGGCTGCCACGCACATCCCGCAACGCTTCGACGAGAGCGGCCGGTCGTTCGACTGCACGGCGGACGATTCGGCCTACGCGATTTTCGAGACCGACACCGGGGTGACCTGCCAGTTCAACTCGTCGTGGAACGTCCGCGTCCGCCGCGACGACCTGCTCACCATGCAGGTGGACGGCACCGAAGGCTCCGCCGTCGTCGGCTTGCGGAAATGCTGGGCCCAGCACCAAAGCGTCACGCCGCGGCCGGTGTGGAATCCGGACATCGACAGCCCGATCGACTACTACGACCGCTGGACCGAGGTGCCGGACCAGCTTGCCTTCGACAACGCCTTCAAGATCCAGTGGGAGCTGTTCCTCAAGCACGTCGCCGCCGACGAGCCGTTCCCGTGGACGCTTCGCGAAGGTGCCAAGGGCGTGCAGCTCGCCGAGCTGAGCTGGGAATCCCACCGAAAAGGCTGCTGGGTGGACGTGCCGGCGGTGTGAGAAGCGCGCGGGATTCCCGTTGCACCCGCGGGCGGTGCCACCCATAAAGCGCCGCCCGATATGCAACCGACCCTCCTCGTTCTCGCAGCCGGAATGGGCAGCCGATATGGCGGCCTCAAGCAGATGGACCCGATGGGTCCGAATGGCGAAACCGTCCTCGACTACTCGGTCTTCGACGCCATCCGCGCCGGCTTCGGCAAGGTCGTCTTCATCATCCGCGAGGATTTCGCCGAGGCGTTCAAGCAAGGCGTCGGCGGCCGCTTCGCCGGCAAGATCGAGGTGGACTACGCCTTCCAGCGGCTCGACGACCTGCCGACCGGCTTCAGCGTCCCCGATGGCCGGACCAAACCCTGGGGCACCGCCCACGCCGTGCGCGCCGCGCGGGACCAAGTGACGACGCCGTTCGCGGTGATCAACGCCGATGATTTCTATGGTCGCGACGCCTACGAGCGGGCCGCCAAGTTCCTCACCGAACCGGCCGCCGCCAACGGCAAGTCCCACTACGCGGTGATCGGCTACCCGCTGAAAAACACGCTCTCCGACCACGGCGACGTCAACCGCGGCATCTGCGACCACGACGCCGACGGCCTGCTCACCGAGGTCGAGGAATACGTCGCCATCGAGCGCGAGGAAGACGGCGCCGTCCGCGGCACCGGCCTGAGCGGCGCGCGCAAGGTCCTGCTCGACACCGCGCCGGTCTCGATGAACTTCTGGGCCTTCACGCCGGATTTCTTCCCGCAGCTCGAGGAGGAATTCACCGCTTTCCTGAAGGCGAACGCGAGCGCCGAAAAGGCGGAATGCTACATCCCCACCGTCGTCGATTCCCTGATCCGCTCCGGCAAGGCCGACTGCCGCGTGATCGAAACGACCAGCCACTGGTTCGGTGTCACCTACCCCGACGACAAACCCCACGTCGTCGCCTCCATCAACGAGCTCATCGGTTCCGGCCAATACCCGCACAAGCTCAGCTGATTCCCAATTTTGAATTCATCACTCTGAATTCATCACTCGAACGCAAGAAGGCGCGGGCCACTCGTCGCGGCCCGCGCCTTCGCTGAAGCACATTCCCCCCAAAGTGGCTTCCGGTTGTTCCGCCGCTCATCGTCAACCTCCCCCCGGATAGTCGACTTTGCAGAAACGGCGTCTTGGCCGGAAACCTGGAAATGCCGAACGGGTCGGGCGGCCGGAGCCGTCGTTGCCGTTCGTTAGAGATACAATAACCCTGATTTTCGGCCCGAGAAAAGCTTTGTGATGTCCCAAAACCGGCCATTTGGCCTCATTTTCGGCCAGAACCGGGTTTTTGACCGATCACGGACCTGACGACGAGTCCGAGGACGAGGCCGACGAGCAGCACCGGGAACATGCCCGGCATGGCGAGCACCTCGAGCGGCGGGTTCATGCCGAAGAGCGCAAGCAAGGTGGCGATCGGGAAAAAGAAGGCGGCCAGGTAATTGAGCCGGCGCGCCTCGCGGCTGGCGGCGGCGGCTTCGCGGGCCTGGGCTTCGCCGCTCTCTGCCAGGGCGAACTCCATGCCGGATTTCGCGTCGGTCGCCAGCAGGTCGGCGGCGCGCTCCAGCTCGACCGCCTCGTCGCGCAGGACGATCAACCGGCGCTCGTCCGGCCGCGCCTTCCGCGCCGCTTCCATCACCGCCAGCAGGTGGCGGGTCGCGCGCAGCAGCGGGTTGATCGCGCGCATGACCTCGAAGTATTCGCGCGCGGCTTCCGCTGCATCCACCTTTTCATCGAGTTCGCCGACCAGTGTGCGGTAGGCCGCGAGGTGCGCCTGCAGGGCGGCAAGTCCCCCACCCGCGGGCGCGCTCTTCCACTCGCCAGCCGGGTTTCTCCAGAAGACCGCGGGCGAACGTGCCTCGTTGTCTTCCGGCCGCGGCGGGGCGTGCAGGATGAGAAGCAGGTGGTCCTCCTCGTCCATCAGCCGCTGTCGGCCGGCCTGGTCGCCGAGGCGGCGGCGGATCGACTCCGGCAGGTTCCAGGTTTTCGGCACGAACGCCGGCAGACGGGTTTCCATGGCCGGGTGCTAACAGGAGCGCCGGTTTTCCGCAACCTTCCGGGATCGCGCCGTCCGGCGGCCGCCGCAATCCGAGGCTTGCTTCCCGCGGCGGAATTCCGAAGCTCGCCGCCCCATGAGTCGTTTGGAAGGAAAAGTTCTTGTCGCACAAGGCGGAGGCCCCACTCCGGTGATCAACCAGAGCATCGTCGGCGTGGCCCTCGAGGCGCGGAAATTCAGCCAGGTCACCTCGATCTACGGCGCCGTCCACGGCGTGCGCGGCATCGTCGAGGAGGACTTCGTGGATCTGACCCGCGAGACCACCCACAACCTCGAGCAGGTGGCGGACACGCCGTCGTCCGGCCTGCTTTCCACCCGCGACAAGCCGGACGAGGAATACTGCCACCGGATGTTCAAGGTCATGCAGGCCCACGACATCCGGTACTTCTTCTACGTCGGCGGCAACGACTCGTCGGACACCGTGCGCATCGTCAACGAGCAGGCCGCGGAGGCGAACTACGAGCTGCGCGCGATCCACATCCCGAAGACGATCGACAACGACCTGATGGAAAACGACCACTGCCCGGGCTTCGGCTCCGCGGCGCGCTTCGTCAGCCAGGCGTTCATGGGCGTGAATCTCGACAACCGGGCGCTCCGCGGCGTTTACATCGGCGTCGTGATGGGCCGCCACGCCGGCTTCCTCACCGCCTCGTCGGCGCTCGCGCGGAAATACGTGGATGATGGCCCGCACCTCATCTACCTGCCGGAGCGCGCCTTCGAGATGGACAAGTTCCTGGCCGACGTCGACCGCGTCTTCAAGCAGCACGGACTGGTGACGATCGCCGTTTCCGAAGGCATCTCGGATGCGAACGGCGTGCCGGTCATCACCAAGCTCATGGGCGAGGAACGCGACGCCCACGGCAATCTCCAGCTTTCCGGCACCGGCGCGCTCGGCGACCTGCTTACCAACGAGATCCGCAAAGAGCTCAAGATCAACCGCGTCCGCTCGGACACCTTCGGCTACCTGCAGCGCTGCTTCATGGGATGCCGCTCGGACCGCGACGCGCGGGAAGCCCGCGAGGTCGGCGAGAAGGCCGTCCAGTACGCGATGTGGGACAATGTCGACGGTTCCGTCGTCATCCGCCGGCCGGTGCTCAACTACGGCGTCGATTACGACCTCGTTCCGCTCAAGAACGTGGCCGGCAAGACCCGCCACATGCCGGACAACTTCATCAACGCGGAAGGCAACGGCGTGACCCAGGACTTCCACGCCTACTGCCGCCCGCTGCTCGGCTCCGGCCTCCCGGAAAGCCACCGCCTGCGCGCGCCCAAGGTGCCGAAGCTGCACTGAGGCCGTCCGTTCGAATCCTTCATGAAAAGCCGCATCGGGAGACCGGTGCGGCTTTTCTCATTTGGAGCAATCCGCAGAGGGACGCAGAGTGGAAACCAATCGATCTAAATCATTGAAACCGGTTCCGACAGAAGACCACATTGCCGTGCCGACGACGGGGGCGTTCAACCATCCGTGGCCGGCGGATCTGCCGGGGAGCTGCCCGGACTGCGGGCAGGCCTTCCGCACGCGGCGGAACCTCTCGGTCGGCCCCGGCCGGACCGCGCGGCGGCTGCGCGCACTCGCCCGATGAGGAGACGCCTCGCCCGCCGTGGGTGCGCGCGGAGGAATTGCCGCGCGATGCGCAATTTCCGCGTAGCCGGGCGGGCGATCCGTCCTTAGTTTCCGGCCCATGCACACCGTCCCCGTCGAGCACACCGACCCCACCAACGCGCGCATCCTCGCCATTTCCGAGGACTTGGTCGCGGGATTCCAGCGGCAGCCGTTCCATGTGATCGCGGAAAAGTCGGGCGTCCCGCTGGAGACGGTACTCGAGCGGATCCGCGCGATGGTCGAAGCGGGCGTGGTCCGCCGCGTGCGCCAGACGCTGCTTTCCACCAAGCTCGCCCACGGTGCGCTGGTCGCGTGGAAGGTGCCGGAGGAGAAACTGAACCCCGCCTTCGACTTCATGGCGAAGGAGGATCCGTTCTCCGGGCACGTCGTGATCCGCTCGACCGACACCGAGGTTTCCGGCTCGGGCTACCGCTTGTGGACCACGCTGAAGGTGCCGGTCGGCGAGTCGCTCGACGAGCACGCGCGCACCTTGATGCGCCTCACCGGCGCCACCGAATACCTGCTCATGCCGGCGGCCGGCGTCTTCGCGCTCGGCGTCGGCCACGTGCGGCGGAAGTCGCTCGAGCCGGGCGAAAAAGCCGACGAACCCGCCGTGATGATGACCACCGCGACGGTCGATCTCGACGCCGAGGAGTGGAATGTCCTGCTCGCCCTGAAGGAGGAGCTTGCACCGGAGGAGATCGTCGCGGACCCGTGGACCGGCCGCGCGGAGCAGGCGGGCGTTTCGCTCGAGCGGTTCTGCGAGGTTGCCGAGCGGCTCAACGAGAAGAAGGTCATCGGCCGGTTCTCCACCTTCCTCGAGCACGTGAAACCCTCCGCCGCGGGCACGCGCGTGACCCGCTTCAACGGCCTGTTCCACTGGGCGGTGCCGAAGGGTCGCGAGATCGAGGCCGGTGCGGAAGTCGGCCGGCATTACTGCATGACCCATTGCTACTGGCGCGAGGGCGGCCCGCAGTTCGGCGACGTCAACATCATGGGCGTCGTCCACGGCACCGAGAAGGAGCGCGTCCTCGCCCACAAGGCGGCGATCGACCGGCACCTCGAGTCGGTCGGCATTCCGGTCAGCTACACCAACGTCTTCTGGGGCGGACGCTCGGAAATCAAACCGTCGGAGATTTCGCCGAAGGTCTACCACGAGTGGCACGCGAAGCACGCGGAATAAAAGCTGGCATTTTGGCCAAAGCCGGCCAATTTTGCCCTCGTGGACAAAATATCGGCCTTTAACCAGCGAAATCCAGTCGTCATCGCCAAGTCGATCGGTGCCCGACTCCGCGAGCATCGGTTGGCGAAGGGCTGGACGCAGGAGGAACTGGCCGAGCGCTCGGGCGTGGCGCTTTCCACGCTGAAACTGCTGGAGTCCGGCGGCCGCGGCTCGCTCCAGCGCCTGATCCGGGTGGCGGTGGCACTGGGGATCGACGGCGACTTGCGGGAACTTTTCACCCGCTCCACCGCCGCCGAATCGATCGAGGCGGTGAAACTCGCCGAACGTCAGCGCGCGCCGAAGCGCCGGAAAGGAGCGGGCGATGGAGCTTGAGGTCCGCTGGGCGGGCGGCGCGCCGCAGACGGTCGGGCGACTGTTCCAGGACCGTCGCGGGACGGTGTTTTTCGAATACGACGCTGCTTGGACGTCGGGAAACAAGGAGCTCTCGCCGCTCTACCTGCCGAACGAGACGCGCGGCGCGGTCAGCACGCCGACGCCGCAGTTCGGCGCACTCCACGGCTTGTTCCAGGACGCCCTGCCCGACTGGTGGGGCGAGCGCCTGATGCGGCTGCATTTCGAAAAACTCGGGGTGCCGTGGAACCGCGTCACCACCCTGCGCAAGCTCGCCTGCCAAGGCGGCCGGAAAATGGGCGCGCTGGCCTTCGAGCCGACCTTCGAGGAGGACGATTTCAACGACGGCTTGGTGGCCGAACTCGGCGAGCTGGTCGAGGCCGCGCGTGCCGCGATGCGCGGCGAACCCGACGCCGTGCTCGAGGAACTGGCGCGGGCCGGCATGTCGCCCGGCGGGGCGCAACCGAAGGCGCTGCTGGCGATTTCCGACGACTTTTCCGAGATCCGTCTCGACGACCCGCCGCCGCCGGGGTTCCGCGGCTGGCTGCTCAAGTTCGAGATCGACCCCGAACTCCACGACGGCCGGATCGAGGCCGCCTACGCCGAAATGGCGCGGGCCGCGGGCATCGAGGTGCCGGAAACCCGGGTGCTCGAAGTCGCGGGCGGCGCGCATTTCCTGATCCGCCGGTTCGACCGCAACGACCGCGGCCAGCGGCTCCACTTCCACTCGTATTCCGGGCTCACCCACACGCCGCTGCGCGACGGGCTGGACTACGAGGACCTCATGTCGCTCGCCCGCGGGCTGACCTCGGACCAGCGCGCGGTGGAGGAAGTTTTCCGCCGCGCGGTGTTCAACGTTGCCGCCGGAAATGACGACGACCACGGGCGCAACCACGCCTTTCTCATGGACGACGACGGCCGCTGGCGGCTATCCCCGGCCTTCGACCTCACGCTCGCCAGCTATCCCCTCGCCTCCGGATTCCGCGCGGCGCGGGTCAATGGCAAGGCCACCGGAATCACCCGCCGCGACCTGCGCGAACTCGGCGAATCCCAGGACGTGCGGTCCGTGGACGCCACCATCGACCGGGTGCTGGCCGCCGTCTCGGATTGGGAAAAACACGCCGCCGCCAACGGGGTGCCGCCGCAGCAGGCGGCGATGGTCCGCGGCCGGATTGATGCGGCCTTCGACGCAAAAAGTTCGTGAGAAGAAGCCCGATTCATGATCCATTGCTGTTAGTCATGCAGGCCGCCCTTCTACCTCCACGAAATCCCTCATTCTGCGCACCCATCACCTCGAACCGCGAGCTCGGCGCATGCCTCATCGCCAATATCCCGATGCGCGAGCTGCTCTCCGCCGAGCTGCGGCGGTCCGGCTTCGAATTGGTCGAACCCGAAAAAGCCGGCCCGCGCACGATCCGCATCCCGATCGACAACTGGATCGAAATCGGTGCGCTGGTGATGCTCGCGCGCAATGATGGCGACGCGCGGCTGTGCGACGATGACGGGCGGATGCTCGCGTGGAAGGGCAAGCACGAGCCCGAGGAATGCACCGTGCGGCTGGTGACTACCGCCGGATGTTTCCCCGTCATCTACCCGTGGGACCTCCTGCGGATGAACGAGGAAGTGCTGGCGATGATGGACGAAACCTCGCTGCTCGGCGAGGTGAGCCCGCTGGCGACGCTCAGCGGTTGCGTCCGCATCGGCAAGGGGACGAAAATCCTGCCCGGCACCGTGATCGAAGGCCCGGTCCTGATCGGCCCGAACTGCCACATTGGCCCGAACGCCTACATCCGCGGCGCCACCAGCATCGGCGCGAATTGCTTTGTCGGCAATGGCGCGGAGGTGAAAAACTCGATCATTTATAACAATACCTATATCTCCCGGCAATGTTACGTGGGCGATTCCATCATCGGCACGCACGTGACTCTCGGCGCCGGCACGTGCACCGAAAACCACCGCCACGACGGCCGCCACCACATTTCCATCGTCAAAGGCAAGGCGGTCGACACCGGCCGGCTGAAACTCGGCGCGATGCTCGGTGACGGCGTCCGGACCGGAGTGAACACCTCCATCGAAGCCGGCATCAAGATCGGCGTGGCACGCGTGGTGAAGGCCGGCACCTACGTGAACCACGACCTGCTGTGACGAAACGGTCACAAGCGGCACGTTCCCGCGCTTCCGGCCGGCCGACTAGAAACACAGCCGATGCATAGAATCCTGATCGTCGAGGACGAGCGCGACATCGCCGATCTCGTCGGCTTCAATCTCCAGCGGGCGGGCTACGAGGTCTTCAAGGCCCACGACGGCATTTCCGGCATCGAGGTGGCGATGCGCGAACGGCCGGACCTGATCGTCCTCGACCTGATGCTTCCCGGCCGCGACGGATTCGGCGTCTTCAAGGAGCTCCGGCGCGACGCCCGGACGATGAACATCCCGGTCATCATGCTCACCGCCCGCGCGCAGACCGAGGACCGGATCCACGGCCTCGAGGCCGGCGCGGACGATTACTTGACGAAGCCCTTCAGCCCGAAAGAGCTGCTGCTCCGCATCCAGGCCGTGCTGAAGCGCGCCGACGCACCGCCCGGCAGCGTGGAGTTCACTTACGGGCCGTTCCGCTTCGACAAGAACGCGCTGAAATTCTACATCGACGGCGAACCGGTCGATCTAACCGCCACCGAGTTCAAACTCCTGCTCTATCTCTGCGAGCGCTCCGGCAAGCCGCAGGACCGCAACGAACTGCTCCGCACGGTGTGGGGTTACAGCGACGAAGTGCACAGCCGCACGCTCGACACGCACATGAAACGCCTGCGGCAAAAACTCGGCCCGCACGGGGCCTTGGTTGAAACCGTCCGCGGCGTCGGCTATTGCGTGGCACAAGCCACTGCATGACCGCCGAATTCGTCATCGGAGCCGCTACCGCCCTGCTGGTCGCCGCCGCGTTCCACCTCCACCGCCTGCACCGCGTGCGCGCCGCATCCAACGACGAGTTGAGCGCCTGGAAGCTCCGTCTCGAGTTCGATCTCAAGCAGGCGCGCGAAGAGCGCAACCGCCTGCTCGACGCCTTGGGCGACGCCTTCCTGCTGGTCGATGCCGAGGCCAACATTCGTTTTGCCAACGCCGCCGCCCGAGCGCTGTTCGATGGCCGCGAGCTGATCGGCCGGCCGGTGCGCGAAGCCTTCCTCGACCCGCGCTTGGCGGAGGCTTTGCTGCGCTGCCTGGCCACCGGCGAACCCGTGCAATCGCGCGTCATCCTCCCCCAGCAGACCTCGCCGCGCGGCGATGCGGAGAACCGCGGCGTCAACGCGTGGGTGATCGATGCCGCCCAGCTGTCCGACGAAACCGACGAGGCCCCGTTCACCCGCGTCATCATCCGCGACGTGACCGCCGAGCATCAGCTCGACCAGATCCGCAAGGACTTCGTGGCGAACGCCTCGCACGAACTCCGCACGCCGCTCGCGATCATCAACGGCTACCTCGAGAACCTGCTCGACGACGGCATGATCGAGGAACCGGAAATGGCGCGGCGTTTCCTCGAGGTGATGCGCAAGCACACCGACCGCATTTCCCGCATCGTCGAGGACATGCTCGTCATTTCCCGGCTGGAGTCCGGCGAGGCCAGCGCGCTGAAGATCGAGCCGTTCCGCTTCCGCTCGTGCATCAACGACATCCTCGAGCGGCTCGAGTCGGTCATCCGGGGGCAGCAGGCGGAAGTTTCGGTGACGATGCCGGAGCCGGACGCCCTCCTCCACGGCGACCGCTTCTACTGGACGCAGGTGCTCTTCAACCTGGTGGAAAACGCCCTGAAACAAAATCCGCACAGCGGCCTGAAAGTCGAGATCGGCTGCGCGGACGAGGGCGACCAGCTCCGCATCTGGGTGGCGGACAACGGCCTCGGCATCCCGAGCGCGGACTTGCCGCACATTTTCCGGCGTTTCTATCGAGTGGAAAAACATCACTCGCAGCACGAGATCAAGGGTACCGGCCTCGGCCTTTCCATCGTCAAGCGCGCCGTCGAGGCCCACCACGGAACGATCGGCGTCACCTCGGTGCCCGGGCAGGAGACGCGCTTCACGATCCTCGTGCCGAAGCTGCCGCCCGTGGCCAAGGCGTCTTGACGCGGGGCCTCGCGTGGCCGTTCCCTCCAGCCATGCACGGGGGCAAAAATCGCAGGATCGCCCTGTTCGGCGGGACGTTCGATCCGGTGCATGCCGGGCACCTGTTTCTGGCCGACCGCGCACGGCAGGAGCTGTCGCTCGACGAGGTGCGCTTTCTCCCCTGCCGGATCTCGCCGCACAAGACCGGCTCGGCGCCCACACCCGCGGAGCACCGGCTCGAAATGCTGCGGGCGGCCACCTCGGACTTGCCGTGGGCGGTGGTGGACGACTTCGAGCTGCACCGCCCGCCGCCGTCGTTTTCCTACGAAACCGCCGAAGCGATGGCGGCGCGCTTTCCCGAAGCGGAAGTCTTCTGGATCATGGGCGGCGACCAGTGGGACGCGCTGCCGGAATGGAAACATCCCGAGCGGCTCGCGGCGGCGGTTTCCTTCATCGTCCTGGCCCGCGGAGAAAGTCCCGAGCCGCGAGCCGGCTACCGGCTCCACGTCACTCCCGGCGATCATCCGGCATCCGCCACGGCGATCCGCGCCGCCCTCGCGGAGGGCGACGCGGACGTCCCATGGTTGCCTGAACCGGTGGCGGACTACATCCACCGCCACCAGCTTTATGGAAGCTGATGGATCGCTCAGGGCGTGGTGAGTAGCACCCGGTAGAAGGCCCGGCCGGCCGGCGGCGCGGGATCGGTGAACGTCGCCGTGGACGAAGCTGCCGGTCCGGTGATGGTGCCGATGTTTTCCCAACTTCCTGCGCCGAGCGTGGTCGAGCGCTGGACCGTGAACGAGAGCCCCTCCGCGCTCGGCCAACTGAGAGTTCCGTCGGCTCGCATTGCGGCGAAGCGCGAGCTGCCGTCGTTGGGCGCCAGACCGAGCAGGAACTCGGCGCGGTTGCTGGTGCCGTCATGGTCGAAGTCCCCCGCGGCGCTCTGGCCGAGGTTGCCGAAATGGGTGAGCTCCCACTCGTCCGGCAAACCGTCGCCATCGCTGTCGCCGCCACCGCCACCGCCTTGGAACAGGAACTGCGAGGCGCTGCGGGCGATCGAGCTGATGCGCACTTCGTCGATGACGCCGACGAAATTGTCCGTGCTGCCACCGGTCGAGCGTCCCTCGTTGCCGATGACGAAATCGGGCGCGGCCAGCACCAGATCGAGCGTCATTTGGTGGGCGGCGAGCTGGCGCGCCTGGGTCCGGGAGGGATCGAGCCGCGTCCAGTAGAAGCGCAGGTTTTCCGGAGTGGCTTCGGTGCCGTTGTAGGCGACCGCCACGTGGTACCACTGGCCCTGCTGGATCGCGTCCGGATCATCGCTCACCGGCAAGGGCGTGGTCATCGTCTGGACATCCGTTCCGTTGTTGATGTTGATGAACTCGAGCGCCGGAGCCGCAGCGCCGTTCGTCGCGGTCCTCGGGATGATTCGGAACTGCCAGACGCGCTGACCGTCCTCGCCGTCACCGGAAACGATCTGCATGGGCGCGGAGAGGCCGCCGGCCGGCTGCACGGCCAGAGGATCGAAGCCCGGCCGGACGATCGCCTCGAAGGTGAACGCGCCGTCCGCGCCCGTGTAGATGAGCGAGCTGTCGTCGTCCGGCCCGTTGGCCAGCGGCAGGGCCGAAAGCAGGGCGCCGTTCGCGGTGCCGCGGTTCGCCGAGGTGTCGAGGCCGGTGCCGAAGCCCGGCAGTGAGGGAGCCCAGAGCGTCGCGCCGTTCGCCAGCGAAGTCAGCGGGGTGTCGCCGCCCACGGCATCCACCGCCGGCGGGAAGATGGCGTCGAGATGCCACAGGTGCAGGGTGTTCGCATCCACCGTGTACGGTTGGAACGGCTCCTCGCCGTCGGGCGTTCCATCGCCGTCCACGTCCCCGGGAACGGAAGCCGCCGCATTCGGATCGGAGCCCGCGAGCGCTTCCTGCAGGTGGCTGAAGGTGTCGCTGTCGGCATCGTCGCCCGGCAGCGCGTCGAGATTCCCGAAGTGGAACATTTCCCACGAGTCCGGCAGTCCGTCGCCGTCGGAATCGAGGGGCGTGGAAGCGGGATCCGTCGGATCGCTGCCCGCGGCGTGCTCCGCGAGATTGTTGAATCCGTCGCCGTCCGGATCGTCGGTGCCGGACCACTTGTCGGTGATGACAAAGAGAGCATCCTCACCCTCGCCGAACCAGAAGACCTCCCAGCCGTCCGGCAGGCCGTCGAAGTCGCCGTCGTAGGACGACAGGATGTCGAGCGGGTCGGTGCCGTCGAGGAACTCCTGCTCGTTCGTGTAGAAGTCGCCGTCCGGGTCGTGCTGGCCGTTGTAGTCGAGCGTGTGGAGCCACTCCATCTCCCATTCGTCCGGCAGGCCGTCGCCGTCGGTATCGTTCAGGTCCAGGATATCCGGGCCGACATCATGGAAGAACTCCGCGTCCTCGAAGGAAACCACGCCGTTCCAGATGCGAAATTCGTTGTAGCGGGCGTTCGCCGTGTTGTCCGGCCACTGCGAGCGGCCGAGCATGTTCAGCGCGTCGTTGAAATCGAGCAAGCGGTTGGCGGTGGAGAAACTCCCCCGCGCCGCGCCCAAGTCCGACGCTGAGACGGGGGCGCGATACCAGGTGACGAGGGTACTGCCATCGATCCCGCGGCCCGGCTCGATCGTCATGAGGATGTGATGTTCGGTGCCGAGGGTGTAGGGCTGATTGGTGTTGTCGGCGTTGTTCGCGGCGACATCATTCCAGCCGACGCGGTCCGAGCCGATGTTGGTGCCCTGCGTCCATGACATGAAGAGATTCTCGGCGGTGCCGCTGCCGAAGTCGAAGATCCGGGACCAGTTCTGCACCGTCACCGGCGTGGCCCACAGCTCGAGCGTGACCGGCGTGCGGATGCCTTGCAGCAGATTGTTCCCCAGCAGGACATAACTCGAGGTATCCCGCGCGCCGCCAGCGAGCACCACCGAGGTTTCCGAAACCGTGGCGCCACCGCCGGTCGAGGGGTCATTGTCGGGATCGATGATTTGCGCGTCGCTCCCGCCCGCGGTGTCGGCGAGGTCGCCGTTGAAGCTCCAGCGGTGCCGGAGCACGGCGTCGTCCGGCGTCCAGTTGCCGTCGGTGGGATCGGAGTTCGCGAGGAATTCCTCGATGTTCGAATAGGTGTCCCCGTCCGGATCCGCGCCCGGAAGCGCCGCGGTCGATCCGAAGTAGTGTTTCTCCCAACCATCCCCCATGCCGTCGTCGTCTTCGTCCGGATAGTCGAAGTTGTCGGTCGGATCGGTGCCGGCGAGATATTCGTCGAGGTTGCTCGACCAATCGGCGTCCGGATCCCCGGTTCCGTCCTGCGAGACGGTGTTGCCGAAGTGCTCGATCTCCCAGGCATCCGGCAGACCGTCCGCGTCCACGTCGGACGGGGTGGAGGCCGCGTCGTTCGGATTGCTGCCGGCTTCGTATTCCTCGGCATTGTTGAATCCGTCGCCGTCCGGGTCATGGCCCGGACCGAAATCGAGGTTCGGGAAATAGCTCAGCTCCCAGTTGTCATCGAGGCCGTCGTCATCGGTATCGAGAAAAAAGATGAACCGGTCCGCCCCCCGCGCCGTGCGGCTGATCCGGACTTCGTCGATGCGGCCGAGCAGGCCTTCGCCGGCGACGTTGCGGTTCTCGTTGCCGATCACGAGTGGCCCTTGGATGGTCGATCCGCCGGTGATCGAGAGCGCCTGCGGCGCGCCGAGGAGGTTGGCGGCGGTCGCGGCCGGGTCGACGCGGGTCCAGTAGAACCGGGCGTTGGCGCCATCGAAGACAAAGGCGGCGTGGAACCACTCGTGGAGGGCGAAGGCGTGCTCCCCCTCCGCCGGGATCTCCCCGAAGCGCTGCGATCCGGCCGCGCCGATCAAGTTGAACTCAAGCCGCTGGCCGCTCGCGCCGCCGGTGGTGAGGCGGAACTGGAAGCCACGGCTCGCCGCCGACGAATCGGTCGAGATGATATGACGGTTCCCGGCCGCGCTGGTCGGATAAACCAAGGCTTCCAGCGTGAACGGGCTGTTGCCGTTGATGCCGAGGCTTCCCAGCGTGATCGCGTCCGCGCTCGGAGTCGCTCCGTCGGCATCGTGCTCGAAGGTCCCGTTTTCATTGGCGTCGAAAGCGAGCATCCGGCCGATCCCGGCGCTGACGTCCGCCGCGTTCCCGAAGCCGGCGAAGCCCCCCGCGCCGAGGATCGTGGTGTCCACCACCGGCGGCAGCGGATTCGCGTTCAGGGCGATGACGCTGCCACCGGCCGAGCCGCTGTTGGCGGCCATGGATTGTCCCGCGGCTTCATCGAAATGGTAGAGATGAACCGTCTGTTCATCCGCAACATAGGGGCCGCGGACCGCTGCATCGGAGAGAGGGGAGGCGGCGGCGCCAGCGGCCGCCACGCCTGTGAGGAAACGGTTGGGGATCATAGGCTTGTGGTTTTCACCCCATCCGCCGATCCTGCGGATGGATGTTCCACAGTGCGCCTTCCCCTAGCCGTCCATCAACGCCGGAGCCACTCTCCCACACTCAATGGGAGGGTGCGGCGGGCGCTTTGGCTGCGGAGTTTTCCGGCCCCGGACCGGACCTGGAAAGCCCGAACAACCACAGCCAGAGCAGCGCCAGCAACACCGCCGCCAAGCCCACATGCAGCACCTGGACCCACGCGTAAATGTGGATCTGAGACATCACCAGACCGAGGACCATCTGTATCAGCATGATGCCGAGCACGCCCCGCTCGACGAACCCCGCCCCCCCCTCGCGGTGCCGCCGGCTGATGAGCCACGCCCACACCGACACGCCGAGGACCACCCAGGAAAACGTGCGGTGGGCAAGATAGGTCCATGAGTTCTCAAGCTCGCCGATCCATGTCTCGCGCGGCGCGTTGTCATGAAACTTCGCCATCGCGTCCGTCATCTCGCGAACCTGCGCGCCAATGATCCCTTCGGCCACGACAATGACAAGCAGCGTCCCCACGACGAGCCGCGCCCGCCCGAGCGGCCCGGCGGGCATCGCGATCCTCCACGGGCGGTCGGTTCCCCGCCAGGCGCAGTAGACGAGCAGCCCGATGAGCCCCATCGCCAGCGCCAGATGGGCGGTCAGGACGCCGGGCTGGAGGCCGCTGTAGACGACGCGGGCACCCATCCAGGCGTTGAGCAGGACGATCACCAACGACAGCCAGGCCGCGGCGAACACCAGCGGCCGACGCCGCACCTGGCCGAACGCGGCGATGCAGAGGGCGAGCGAGAAAAAGCCGACCGGCAGGCTGAACAGCCGGTTCACGAACTCGGTCCACACATGCCGGGGATTGAACTCCGCGCGCAGCGTGTCCTCGGTGATCGCCTCCGGGTCCCGCCCCATCCGCGCCGCCTTTTGCCGGAATCGTTCGATCGGCAGCTTGTCGAAATCCACCTGCTCCACCGAGGTCGGCGGGATCATCCGGCCCCAGCACATCGGCCAGTCCGGACAGCCCATGCCGGCACCGGTGACGCGCACGATCGCACCGACGAAGATCAGCATCAGCACGGAGACCAGCGCCGCCGCCGCCAGCCTCTGGAACGCGTTGATCGGCATGCGGCGGACCATGCGCGGCGCCCGGCCCAATGCCAGCGAAAAACCACGCGTTCCCACCTCGGCGACCCACCCGGTCCTCCGGCGGCGACGGGCTCGTGCCGCGGCCGCTCAGGTTTGCGCCCGCCCGGCCACCGGCTCGTCGGCGCTCGGCTGCGGTGGCGTCACCTCGAGCAGCGTCCGCTCGATCGCCCCCTGCGGTTGGTCCGCCGAGATCGCGACGCCGATCCAGCGGAACTCCTCGCTGCCCTCGAGCACCACCTTGAGCATCATCGTCAGCGGCACCGCCAGCAACATCCCAAGCGGACCCCAGACAAAGCCCCAGAAAAAGACCGAAAGCACCACCACCAGCGTCGAGATGCCAAATCTCCGGCCAACCAGCATCGGCTCGATGAAGTTGCCGAGGAAATTGTTAATCAACAGATAGCCCCCGGCCACCAGCACCGCGTTCGGCAAGCCGGCCACCAACAGCGCCAGGATCATCGGCGGCACACCCGCCACCAGCGAGCCGATCACCGGGATATAGTTCAAGGCATAAGCCAGGATACCCCACAAGATATAGAAATCCAATCCCGCAGCCCAGCAAAGCACCCCGGCGAGGAAGCCGGTGGCGAGGCTGACGACCGTCTTGATCGCGAGGTATCGCTGGATGTCCCGCGTCGCCCCGAGCATCCGCCGGATGTTCGGTCCTCGCGCCAGGCTGATCGCCTCGAGCCGGCGTCCGAACATCCGCGCCTCGGACAACATGAAGACCGTGAGGATCAACACCAGCAGCGAGGTGCCGAAAAAGCCGGCCACGCGGCCAAGCACGCCGGTTCCCAAGTCCCAGATGCGCTCGAAGCGGATGTTCTGCAGGTTTTCCAGGTTGTTGATGACCGCGAGCTTGATCTTGTCCTCGGCGTCCTCGACGCCCCAGCCCTTGAGCTTCGTCGCGAGGGTCTGCGAGGCGTTGGTGACCCGCTCGGAGAACATCGCGGCGTACTTCTCGTTCCACTTCTGCTGCAAGTCGCCGACCAGCGTGATGCCGAGGAGCACAATGGCGGCGATGAAGGCGAAGTCGACCAGCACCGTGAGCAGCACCGCGATCGAGCGCGGCACCTTGCGGTTGCGCAGCCAATTGGTGATCGGAAAGCTGACCGTCGCGATGAAAAACGCGAGCAGGGCCGGCAGGAAGAAGCTCTGCGCGGCCTTGAGCCCGGCAACGATGACGACCAGGGCCCCGAGCAGCAATGGCACGTTCCCCGGCCGCAACACCCTCGCCTTCTGCTCCGTGCTCATCCCTTGCCGCCAAGTGAATCCACAGCTCGAAAGCCGCGCAATGCGAATCCACCGGGAAATTTCCGCGTCTTGCCGCCCTGCCTTGCCGCACGATTTCCGCACACGCAACTCGCTTGCATCAACGCCACCGCGGTCCCAGCTTCGGGCGTGCGCGGTTCCCCGTTGATGCGTTCGATTTTCCTCGCTGTCGCCCTCGTCGCGGCGGGTGCCGGATTCGCGCGCCTGACCGGCATGTCCCCCCGGCCGGGCACCGCGAGCCAAGCCGTCGCCCCAGCTCCTGTCGCGGCGAGTGACTCGGTGGCGGGGCGCTTCCACCTGCTCCTGTCCGACCCGGCGCGGCGCGTCTGGATCTCCTCGGGGACCGACGAAACGGAAGCCGCCGGAGATGAGCCGGCCGGCATCCTGCGCTTCGATCCGGAGAACCCGCAGGTCGCCCTCGTGGTCGAATGGACCGACGAACCGGCTCCGGGCGAGCACCGCTTCGCCAAGCTGACGCTCGAGCTGCCGGGCCGGCCGACCTTCATCCACACCTTCGACGCCGCGGGCGACATCGACGATTTCGCCGAGCTGCCCCTGCCCTGAGCATGACCCCGCCCGTCCACCACGACCGCTGCGCGCACCACGGCCATCACCACGAGCTGGTCGTGGAGAGCCTCACCGTCGCCTACCGCCGGGTGCTGGCGCTGGACAACGTCTCGCTCGCCACGTCGTGCGGCAACCGCGTGGCCCTGATCGGCCCGAATGGCGCGGGGAAAAGCACGCTGCTCAAGGCCATCGCCGGCTTGGTTCCCCGCTTGTCCGGCAACATCCTCTGGCGCGGCGCCGCGGTGAAGCGCTGGTCGCGCGAATTCGCCTACCTGCCGCAACGCGAGGAGGTGGACTGGTCGTTTCCCATCACCGTCCGCGGCTTGGTGGAGATGGGCCGCTATCCGCAGACCGGCTGGTGGCGGCGGTTTTCGAAAGCGGACGTCGAGGCGGTGGATCGCGCGCTCGAGTCGCTCGCGCTCACCGAACTCCAGCACCGCCAGATCCGCGAACTGTCCGGCGGCCAGCAGCAGCGCGCCTTCCTCGCCCGCGCCCTCGCCCAGGAGGCCCATGTCCTCTTGCTCGACGAACCCTTCACCGGGCTCGACCGCAATGCCGCCCACCTGCTCGGCGATCTGCTCGAGAAACTGGCCACCGAAGGACGGCTGGTCATCGCCTCGCACCACGACCTCAACTCCGTGCCGCGGCTCTTCGACGAGGCGCTGATCCTGGCCACCCGCCCGCTCGCGTTCGGCCCGGTGGCGGAAACGCTCACGCCGGAGCTGGTCGCCCGCACCTTCGAGGAACCCGAACCCGCGACGGCATGAACTTCGAACTGCTCGCCAACCCGTTCTACCAGCGCGCCATCGCCGCGGCCGCATTCATCGGCTTCGCCAACGGCTTCTTCAGCGGCTTCGTCGTCCTGCGCCGCAACGCGCTCTCGGTCTCCGCCCTCTCGCACACGATGCTTCCGGGCATCGCCCTCGGCATCTTCGTCACCGGCGCGCTCAGCCAATGGAACGCCTTCCTCGGCGCGCTCTTCGCCGCCCTGCTCGTCGGCCTCGGCTCGGTCGCCGTCGCCCGCGGCAACCGCGTCGCCCAAGGCACCGCCCTCGCGGTCCTCTACACCGCCGCCTTCGCCGGCGGCGTGGCCCTGCTCCCGATGCTCGATACCCGCCAGGAACTCGAGCACTGGCTGTTCGGCGACATCATCGCCGTCGGCAACATCGACCTCTGGATCGCCTTCGGCATCGGCGCGGTGATTCTGCTGGTGACCAATCTCCTCATGCGGCCGATCCTGCTCACGCTCTTCGAGCCGAACGTCGCCGCCGCCCAGGGGGTGCCGGTACGATTCATCCAGTACTTGGTCTTCGGCCTGCTCGTGCTGGCGCTGGTTTCCTCGCTGCAAGCCGTCGGCTGCGTCCTGTCCGTGGGCCTGCTCGTCACTCCGGCGGCCACCGTTTCCCTGCTGACGGACCGCACCTCCGCGCTCTTCTGGGGCGGCGGCCTGATCGGCGGGCTGGGCTCGGTCGCCGCCGTGCTCCTCTCCGGAAACCTCGGCATCGCCCCCGGACCGGCGATCGTCATCGTGCTCGGCCTGCTCTTTGTCGCCGCCTACCTCTTCAGCCCGAAATACGGGCTCCTCGCCCCGCGTCGCTAATGTCCCGCGGCGGCGGATTGCTCCGCCGAGCCGGCCTCCGCGCGCGTCCGCTATTCGGGAAGTTCCCGTTGCGCCTTCGGAATCGCGATCTTGCCGGCGAGCGCCGGGTAAAGAACCTCGAGATGCTCGTCGGTGAGCGTCGCGCAATCGACGAAATCCCAGTCCGCGCCCTGGTTCTCGGAAACCGCCAGCATGTGCGAACGGGTCACCAGATCGCCCTGCGGAGTGGTCATCACCAACTTCATCGGAACGAGAGTCACTTCGAGATCCCCGTGCCGTTCGGGCTCGCCGGGCGCGCCGATTTCCACGCTCTTGAAACCGATGCCGTCGCGTTTCATCTCCTTCGTCCCCTCGGTCATGGATCGGATGATGGTGTCCTTTCCTCCCATCAGTTCGACCAATTTCCCGGGCATGTAGGGAATGAATTTGTCGAAATCGAGTTTCAGCAGGGCGTTCGCACAAGCCTCCGCTTCCTTCTTGATCTTTGCCACCGCTCCGGCCGGCGCCTCTTCGGAGGCCTGGGAAGCGGCGGAAGCCAGGAACAGCACCAGGGCGAGACAGCGGACGAAGAATTCGGTCAGTTTCATGAATAGGGCGGCAGAAATAAAGGGGTCGTCATGTCACGGAAACGCCGGGCGATCACTCGGCGCGATCCTTCCCACAGAACCCGCGCCGGATGGAGGCGCTCGCGCTTGCTCTCGTCAAGACCTCATCGCCCGCCCGTCTCAGGAAGTCGCTGGCGCGGTTGTCTCCACCACAAGCGGGCAAGACATATCTCCCTCAGATCGCCTGGAAGTCGCGCATCAGCGATTCCATTTCGGGCAGGAGCTCCCGAACATTCATGAGCGCGTTGTAGAGGCCCCAGGTGAGGAGGAAGGTGATGCCCAGCACGATCGCGGTGATCCCGATTTTCCAGCCCAAGCCCAGGCGGGGATGGATCCACACCAGCGGCAACATGAACGGGCCGACCGTGCAGGCGAGGAACACCAGAAACCCGCCGCGGTAGTACCACGGCAGCGGGTCGATGGGCCCGTGGTGCGCGTGCGGGGGCTGCGGGCGGCCATCGAGGAACTCGCCGCAGTGCTTGCACTTGATGGCCGCGTCCTGGATCTCCTCGGCGCAGTAGGGGCAGGTTTTCATGGGGAAATGCCGGCTCCGCGGGCCGCTCAGTCCATCTCGAGCCGGTAGCGCGGGAGTTGCGGGTCGATTTCCCGGCTCCAGGCGTCGATCCCGCCGCGCAGGCCGTACGTTTGGTTCAGTCCGTGGCCGCGGAACCACGCGACTTGGTCGAGCACGTGGCGGCCGGCGTGGTCGTAGAGGATGACCTCCGCGGCGGGGTCGCCGGCGAAGATTTCCTGCTGGAGTTCCTGGGTGAAGAATTCGGAGCCGGGAATGGCCACCGCCTCGTGCTCCTCGCGGGTACGGATGTCGACGAGCCGTGGCGGAACCTCGCCGGCGAGGACGTCCTTGGCCGCGGCCGGCTCGATGAGCATCGAGAGGTCGTGCTCATGGCTCTCCAACAAATGGCGGAGCACTTCGTCGGGCGGCAGGTCCCCGGCGCGGCGGCTGAGGTCGGCGAGCGTCTCGTCGTTCGAGAACGCGCAGCTCTGGCAGCCGCCGAGGTGGTAACGGGCGAAGAGCGCGCGCTTGGCCCCGGGAAGGGCCTCCATGATTTCGCCCATGCGGGTGTGGATGGTGAGTTCGCCCGGCTGCATGGCGGGAGGATAGGCACGGGCAGGCGCGGGACACAGCGGGAAATTCCGCTGTCTTACCGGTCGGTCCGTGGCATACGTTCCCGCGTATGCCGAGGACGCGCGACCCCGACGAGCCGAGGATTTATTTCCTCCCGAACCTGATGACCGCGGGAAATCTCTCCTGCGGATTTTTCGCGGTGCTGATGATTTTCGCCGGCCTCATCGAGGTGGAGCGCGTGCGCGGGCAAGGAATCCTGGGCGACCGGGCCTACTACGAGGTGATGCGGAACTACTACGAATATGCCATCCTGCTGATCTTCGGCTCGTGCCTGTTCGACCTGCTGGACGGGCGGCTGGCGCGGCTCGGCGGCCAGGATTCGCCCTTCGGCCGGGAGTTCGACTCGCTGGCCGACATCATCTCGTTCGGCATGGCTCCGGCGTTGCTGGTCTCGCGGGCGGTGCTCTTCCCGCTCGGAAATGTCGGCTGGGCCATCGCGCTGATCTACCTGCTGTGCGGCGCGATGCGGCTGGCGAAGTTCAACTGCCTGGCGGCGCTGCCGAAAAAACCGGGCGACTCCCATGATTTCCGCGGCATCCCGATCCCGATGGCGGCGGGATTCATCGCCTCGCTGACCTTCCTGCTGATCGATCTGCACGAGAACGACCGGAACATCGAAGGGTGGAAATACGTGCTCGCGGCGCTGATGCTGGCGCTCTCCTGGCTGATGATCAGCAATGTCCGCTACCCCAGCTTCAAGAAGGTCGATTGGCGCACGCGGGGAAATCTCGGCACGATCGTCATCGTGATGCTCATCATCGTGATGACCGTGCAGTTCCGCTATGTCATGCCGGTTGTCATCTTCAGCGCTTATCTTTTGTACGGGCTGATCCGGCCGTGGATCTCGGCCCGGTGGCGGCGGGAAATCGAGGTGGAGCAGGAACCCGAAGAGGAATTGCCGCCGCGGAACGGCATCGAGGAGCCGCCGCGGGAGGAGGAAAGCGAAGCGTAGCGGCCCGGGGCGCTCGTTTGAGTCTCAGCGAAGGCGCGAAGGATGGATGGGAAGAAGGGTGCCCCGGCGGGACGTTAGGCCTTGCGCGCGGGTCCCGGCTGGCCGAAACGAGGCGCATGGGCGCGACGAACGGCCGACCCCGCTGGGTGACGGTGCTGCTGGTGGTGGTGCCGCTGTGGCTGGTGGTCTCGGCGGCGGTGGGGCTGTGGGTGCATTTGCGCCCCGGCGGCGACGCGCCGGATGACGCGCAGGCGACGTTCGCCCGCGCCGTTTCCGTCCCCGCGGTGACGGACGACCTGCGGAAGATCGTGGGCATCATCGGCGAGCGGAACGTTTCCTCGGAAAAGGCCGCGGCGAACCTCCGACGGATGGCGTCGATGATCGAGGGCACGCTCGGCCCGGGAAACACCGGCTACACCGTGCGCCGCGAGCGGGGGCCGGCGGAGTGGCCGATCCTCCACGTGGTGCTCCCGGGAAAGAACTCGAAGATCCCGGCGGTGTGGGTGGCGGCCAGCTACGACAGCCCGCCCGGCTCGAAGGGCGGCGAGGCGAATGCGAGCGGGCTGGCGGCATCGCTGGCGGCGGCCCAGGCGCTGGCGGGCGAGAAGTTCCGGGCGGCGGTGCATTTCGTCTTCGTGCCGCACGCGAACGATCCCCACGCGCCGGTGGTGGAGACCGCTTCGGCTCTGGCGGATCTGATGGCGAAACACGGCCCGCCCGGCGCGGTGCTGTGCGTGGAGGCGATGGGCGGCGGCGAGGAGCTGTGGCTCACCTCCCGCGAAACCGGCGCGGCGCCGTTGTCGAGGGTGGAGGGGCTGGGAAAGGTGGTGGGAGCCGAGGTGATCTGCCTGGAAGACGACATCGACCTCGCGAGCGTGCTCTTCGAAATGGATCTGCCCGCCGTGCGGGTGGCCACCCGGGAGCGGGTGGCGGCCGGCGAAGCCGACGACCGGGTGCCCTTCGGCGGCACCGTCGCGGCGGCGGCGGACCGGCTGGTCGAGCTGATCCGCCGGACCGCGGGAGACCGCTGAGGGCGGTCGATTTTCCCAAGTTGAATCCTCGTCGAATCGGTCCAGACTTCCGCAAGCCTTCCGCCGCAAGCCCTCCATGCGCCCGTCCGACCTTGACCCCGCCTTCATTTCGCATGCCCCCGGTTACTGGCCGGATGAAGCGATGGAATCCTGGAGCGACCCGCGCTGGCAGCTCCGGAACCGCGTGGATTCGCTCGCCGATCTCGAGGCGCGGCTGAACCTCACCGACGAGGAACGCGCCGGCGTGCTGCTGGCGGGAACGAAGCTGGCGATGGCGATCACGCCGCATTTCTTCAACCTGATCGACCGCGACGACCCCGACTGTCCGATCCGCCGGCAGATCATCCCGCGGATCGAGGAAGGTTGGAGCGCGCCCGAGGAGCTGGCCGATCCCTGCGGCGAGGATTCCCACATGCCCGTGCCGGGGTTGGTGCACCGCTACCCGGACCGCGTGCTGTTTCTCGTGACCGACCGCTGCGCGTCGTATTGCCGGTATTGCACGCGCTCGCGCGTGGTTTCCGGCGTCGGGGAAAAGCAACTCGAGACCCAATGGGAGGCGGCCTTCCGCTATCTCGAGCGCACGCCACAGGTGCGGGACGTGCTGCTTTCCGGCGGCGATCCCCTGCTCTTCTCGGATGCGAAGCTCGACAAGATCCTGACACGCCTGCGCGCGATTCCGCACATCCAGTTCGTGCGGATCGGCTCGCGGATCCCGGTTTTCCTGCCGCAGCGGATCACGCCGGAGTTGTGCGAGATGTTGAAAAAGCATCACCCGCTGTTCATTTCGATCCACTCGAACCACCCGCGCGAGCTGACCTCGGAAGTGCGCGACGCGCTCGGCCGGCTGGCGGATGCCGGGATTCCGCTCGGCAACCAGTCGGTCCTCCTGCGCGGCGTGAACGACTCCGTGGAGGTGCAAAAGGCGCTCGTCCACAAGCTGCTGATGTGCCGGGTGAAGCCTTACTACCTTTATCAGTGCGACCTGATCAACGGTTCCTCGCACCTGCGCACGTCCGTGGACGAAGGCATCCGGATCATCGACGGCCTGCGCGGCCACACCACCGGCTACGCGATCCCGCAATACGTCATCGACGGTCCCGGCGGCGGTGGGAAGATCCCGCTCAACCCGGAGTACGTCGTGGACCGGCAGCCCGGAAAAGTGACGCTGCGCAATTACGAAGGCGGTGTTTTCGAGTATCCGGACCCGACTCCCCTGCCCGCCGCGGCGCTCGAGCGGCTCCACGAGCAGGCGCTCGGCGGCTGCTGCTGACGCGGTTCCCGGAGCGTCCGGATTCCCGCTTGCCGCCGGACCGCCGCTCCATTACGCGGGGGCGGCCCCAGCGCCCCCCGCCACCCTACTTTCCCACGTCATGCCGATTTCCCGCGCCCTCCTTTCCGTTTCCGACAAAGCCGGCCTCGCCGATTTCGCCCGCGAACTGCACGAGATGGGCGTGGAGCTGCTCTCGACCGGCGGCACCGCCAAGGCGCTGCGCGACGCCGGCCTGCCGGTCATCGATGTTTCCGAATTCACCGGTGCCCCGGAGCTGTTCGACGGCCGGGTGAAAACCCTCCACCCGAAGGTCCACGGCGGGCTCCTCCACCGCCGCGACGACAAGGAGCACCTCGCCCAGGCGAAGAAGCACGACATCCCGCCGATCGACCTCGTCGTGGTGAACCTCTACCCCTTCGAGCAGACGATCGCGAAGCCCGACGTGAAGCTCGAGGAAGCGATCGAGAACATCGACATCGGCGGCCCGTCGATGCTCCGGAGCGCGGCGAAGAACCACGCCAGCGTCACCGTGATCGTCGATCCCGCGGATTACCCGCGGGTGATCGAGGAGATGAAGGAGCACAAAGGCGACACCACCAAGGGCCTTCGCGAGCAGCTCGCGGTGAAGGTTTTCCTGCGCACCTCGGAATACGACGCCGCCATCACCAACTACCTCGGCAAGTGCCGCGAGGGCACCGGCCGGAATTTCACCGTGAGCCTGCCGCTCGAGCAGGAGCTCCGATACGGCGACAATCCGCACCAGAAGTGCTCGCTCTACGGAAACTTCGCGAGCAGCTTCAGCCAGCTGCAGGGCAAGGAGCTCAGCTACACCAACATCCTCGACATCGAGGCCGCCGCGGACCTGATCCTCGACTTCGTCCGCCCGACCGTGGCGATCCTCAAGCACACGAACCCCTGCGGCGTGGGTCAGGACGACGAAGACCTGCGCCTCGCGTGGCAGAAGGCGTTCGAGACCGACCGCCAAGCTCCCTTTGGCGGCGTGATCGTCTGCAACCGGCCGCTCACCGTCGAGTTGGCGCGCGTCATCTCCGAGATTTTCACCGATGTGATCATCGCGCCGGATTTCGAGCCGGACGCACGGGCGCTGCTCCAGAAAAAGAAGAATCTCCGCCTGATGAAGATGAACGACGCGTATCTGGTGGAGAAAAAGTCGCCCGTGATCCGCTCGTGCCCGGGTGGTCTGATGGTGATGGACCGCGACCACACCGCGCTCGGTCTCGACAATCTCGAAGCGAAGGTGGTGACCAAGCGTCCGCCGACCAACGAGGAGATGCGCGCGATGCGCTTCGCTTGGCGGGTGGTCAAACACGTGAAATCCAACGCCATCGTCTACGCCAACGCCGACCGCACGCTCGGCATCGGCGCCGGTCAGATGAGCCGCGTGGATTCTTCGCGCATCGCCGTCTGGAAGGCGCGCGAAGCGGGGCTCGACCTCAAAGGCAGCGTGATCGCCTCCGACGCGATGTTTCCCTTCGCCGACGGCCTGCAATCGGCGGTCGACGCCGGCGCGACCGCCTGCATCCAGCCCGGCGGCTCGATCCGCGACGAGGAAGTCATCGCGGCGGCCGACGAGGCGGGCATGGCCATGGTCTTCACCGGCCACCGGCACTTCCGCCATTGACGGGTCGTCCGGCGGCGACTTGCGCCATGGGCGGCATTTCCCGAACCCGCTTGTAAACCTCCGCGCCGTCCGCTGCGTTTGCCTGCAATGGAAGGCCCGGAAGCCGACAAGGAATTCGTCCGCCAGCTCACGCTCCACCAGGGCGCGGTGCTCGCCTACATCCGCTCGCTGATGGGCGGGGCGCGGGATTCTCAGGACGTCCTGCAGCAGACGAATCTCAAGCTCTGGGAAAAGAAGGCGGATTTCATCCCCGGAACGAATTTCAAGAGCTGGGCGTTTGCCGTGGCGCGCTACGAGGTGCTCGGCCAGCGGCGCCGCCTGCGCCGCGACGGCTGGATTGTCTTCAACGAAGCGCTCTGCGAACGCCTCGCCGAGGACCTGCGCGACGACGAAACCGACTGGGAAGACGCGCTGCAGGCCCTCGAGTGCTGCCTCGCGAAGCTCCGCCCGCAGGACAAGGAGCTGGTCCAGGTGCGCTATTCCAGCCGCGAACGGCTCGAGGACTACGCGCACGAGCTGGACCGCAGCCCCGGCACCCTCAAAGCCCGGCTTTTCAAGATCCGCGCGGCCTTGAGGCGCTGCGTCGAGGGATCCCTTGCGAACCACCCCCTCTCGCCATGAGCCTCCGCGAAGACGAAGCCTGCATCCAGGAGCTGCTCGACGGAAGCCTCGGCGAGCCGGAATTCCACCTCGCGGAGGCGCGCATGCTGGCGGACGACGATTTCCGCCGGCTCTACCTGAGCTACATCCGTACCCATCACCTGTTGGCCGAAAAGTTCGACGACGGCAGCGGCCCCGGCGTGGAGGGGGCGGCCGCCCGCCCGCGGGGTCGTGTGGCCCGCTTCGCCCCGCTCGTGCTGCTGGTGGCGGTGATCGGGCTGGCCGCGTGGGCGGCGCTCGAATACTCGCAGCGACCGCACGGCGAAGTGCGGGTGGGCCCGGAGACGAAAGCAAAAATCGTCCATCGCCAATCCATGTCCGGCGACGACACTCTCTGGACCGGCTCCCGGCTGGAACTCGAGCGCGGTTCCGCGGAGATCCGCCTGCGCGGGGGCGTGCGCGGCTACCTCGAAGGGCCGGGCGCGGTCGAGGTTCCGGAAGAAAAGCATGCCCTGCGCATCCTCGCCGGGCGGATCTGGCTGGACGTGCCGGCGAGCGGCAAGCCGTTCCATCTGCTCACTCCCAAGCTGCGGATCGGAGCGGATGCGGCAGGATTCGGTGTGGTCGCGGATCCGGGACAGCCGGAGGAAGTTCACGCGGCGCGGCGTCACGTCTGGGTCGAGCCCTCGGGCACGCGCATTTCAGCGCTGAGCCTGGACACCGGCGAGAGCGCGGCATGGAACGGCGATGCCTTTGAAAAGCCGCTCCACCGCCGGCAGTTCGCCACCGGTTTTCCGGAGCCCGTCGTGGTCTTCGCGGACGATTTCCTCGATCCCGACGGGACGCCACTCCACGGCAAGCACCCGCGGACCGGTGCCGGCCCCTGGAGCGTGACCCTCGGCGAGATGTCGGTCCGGGGCGGATGCCTCGACACCAGCACACAGAGCCGGAACGCCGCCTTCGCGCCACTGGGTCCGCCGTTCCTTGACGATCTCTCGCCGATCTTCCTGCTCACGCTCGAGGCGGAGGGGCCCGGCGCGGAAGGCTGGGCCGGGGTGAGCCTCTACACCGGCGACCAAGAGCGGATCTTCGTCGGCGATCCCTGCGGGCCCGAAGGCGACTGGGCGCTGCATTCCGTGGGCTGGCAGGCGGTCTACGCCTGCCCGTTGCTCGCGGGAAAAAGCACCGTCACGCTGCGCTACAATTTCCGCAATGGACTGACCGAGCTCTTCGAAGGCAGCGACACCACCGGCACGCCGCTTGCCTCGCAGTGGATCGCGCCGGAACTCTCGTTCGACCGCATCCGCATCGCCAACGGCAGCCAGTTGGACGCGATTCTCGACGCGGGAGGTCGTCCGGAAGAGGCCGTCGGTGCGGAGAACGCCCACGTGCGCAGCCGGATCACCGTCCGCAATCTCCGGGCCACGGTGCTTTCCGCCAGCCACCGCGCCGGCTCGAGCCGCTGACCGCCGGCAGCATTTTCCCGTAAACCGGACGGCCCGGCGCGCCATTTGCCATCGCCGCACAAGCGGAAACCCATAACGATGAAAAGAAACCTGCTCCTCGCACTCCTGTGCGCCTCCGCCGCGCACGCGGCCACCGTCGGTGTCTGGAACCCGACCAGCGATCCCGGCTCCGACGGCTGGGACATCGTCACCTCCGGCAGCGCCGGCACGTTTTCCGGAGATCCCGCGAGCAACGGCACCGGTGCTCCATCGCCCTTGCCCAACCCAGCGTGGGGATTTTGGTCGAACGGCGGATTCTCCTCCGGAACCTGGTCGCTCGATGGCGGCAGTCTCACCGTCGGGCAGTCGGTCACGGTCGGCTTCGACAACGGCGGCGTGACGGAGGGCAGCGTGGTCACCCTCGGCTTCGGCGACGCCGGGACCACCGGCTTCGCGTGGCAGTTCTTCGGCGGCGGGGCGAACTACTCGATCCTCGACAGCCTCGGCATCAGCGACACCGGCCAAGGCTGGACGTCGGAAGGCATGTTCGTGACGTTCACCCTCACCGGCCCGGGGACCTACGATCTCGAGGTGAGCGGCGCGGTGAACTACACCACGAGCGGTACCCTCGCGAGCGGCCTGACGAGCATCGACGAGGTGATCTTTTCCAACAACAACACCTCCGGCGGCGGCTTCAATGACGCCTTCGTCGGTGGCATCACCGTGGTACCCGAGCCCGGAGCCGCCGTGCTCGGCTGCTTTGGCGCCCTGCTGCTGCTCCGCCGCCGCAAGTGATTTCCCCCAGCCATCGCCGCTGGACCGGCTGGCTGCTGGCCGCGGCCCTGGCGACAACACCGGCCCGCGCCCAGCAATGGGCGCGGGACGCGGTGTGGTACCAGATTTTTCCGGATCGCTTCCACAACGGCGATCCGACGAATGATCCCGGCCGCGACCGCCTCGAGCGGCCGGTCCGTCCGTCCGCGAACTGGCGGATCACGCCGTGGACCGGCGACTGGTATGCCCGCGCGGAATGGGAACGCGAGCTCGGCCCGGATTTCTACCGGGACGGCGTCTTCGACCGCCGCTACGGGGGCGACCTGCAAGGCATCATCGGGCGTCTGCCTTACCTCGGGCGCCTCGGCATCAACGCGATTTACCTGAATCCTGTTTTCCTCGCGCGCTCGCTGCACCGCTACGACGGCGACAGTTTTCACCACATCGACCCGCATCTCGGACCCGACCCGGACGGTGACTTCCGGATCATCGCCGCGGAAACGCCGGACGATCCGGAAACGTGGCGATGGACGGCCGCCGACCGCCTGTTCCTCGAACTGCTGGAATCCGCGCGGGAAAGAGGCATCCGCATCATCATCGACGGCGTCTGGAACCACACCGGCCGCGACTTCTTCGCCTTCGCCGACCTCCGCGCGAACCAGCACGGCTCGCCATTCAAGGACTGGTATGCGATCGAGTCATTCGACGACCCCGGGACGCCGCGGGATGAATTCCGCTACCGCGGCTGGTCCGGCTACAACCACCTGCCGGAATTCGCCGAAACCGCGGACGGCCGCGACATGGCCCCCGGCCCGAAACGCTATATCTTCGCCGCCACGAAGCGCTGGATGGACCCGGACGGCGACGGCGATCCTCGCGACGGCGTGGCCGGTTGGCGGCTCGATGTGGCCGGCGAGCGCCCGGTGGAATTCTGGGCGGACTGGCACGCGCACGTCCGATCGATCAACCCGGACGCCTACACGGTCTGCGAGGAATGGCATGACGCGCGGCGGTTGATCGAAGACGGCGGCTTTTCCGCGGCGATGAATTATCACGCCTTCGCCTTCCCCGTGTGGGGATATCTCATCTCGGGCACGCTTCCTCCCTCGCGCTTCGCCGCGCTGCTCGAAGAACGGCGCGCCGCGCTGCCCGCACACGCCGCGCCGCGGATGCAGAATCTCATCGGCAGCCACGACACCGAGCGCCTCGCCTCGATGATCGTGAACGCCGGGCTCAAGGGAGCCTTCGATCCCGCGCGACATCCCTTCAGCGGCAACGGCAGCGCCCGTGAATCGCCGGACTACCAGGTCCGCAAGCCGGACGCGCGCGAGCGGGCGATCCAGCGGATGGTCGTCTTGTTCCAAATGACGGCCGTCGGCGCGCCGATGATCTACTACGGCGACGAAGCGGGCATGTGGGGTGGAAACGATCCCGACGACCGGATGCCGATGGTCTGGGAAGATATGGATTTCGCTCCGCAGGCGGCGCATCCCCGGGGCCGGCAGCGCCAGGCGGACCGGGTGGCGTTCGATCGCGGGTTGTTCGACTTCTATCGGTCCGCTGTCGCGATGCGCCGCGGGAATTCGCCGCTCACCGGCGACGCCTTCCGACTTCTCGCCGTTGACGACGCGGCGGGCGTGCTGGCCTTCGCCCGCGGCACCGGGAAAGAGCAGGTGGTCGTGGCTTTCAACCGCGGAGGGCGGCCATACGAGCTCCAGCTGGAAAGCCTCCCCGCCCGCCCGAGGATGCTTCTCGCCACCGGCGGAGCGACGGTCCGTTCCGAGGTCGCGGGCTGGGTGGTCTCGCTACCGGAACACTCCGCCGCGGCGATCCGTGGTGAGTGAGCCGGAGACTCCGCCGATTTTCACGGATTCTTCATTCCCAGCGGCCGCCGGTCTGCTAGCCTGCGCGGGATTTCGCACGGAAGAAGCATCATGGAACACGCCACGGAAACCGAAGTCGTCGAGGCCGCCAAACACCTGCGCTCGCTGTCGGCGGGACTGAACCAGGTGTTGTTCGGCCAGGAGGAGTTGATTGATCTCGTGATGACCGGCGTGCTGGCGCGCGGACATATCCTGCTCGAGGGACTGCCGGGACTGGGAAAAACAGAACTGGTGAAAGGCTTGTCCAAACTCCTGCGACTCGGGACCAAGCGCGTGCAATTCACGCCGGACTTGCTGCCGGGAGACATCACGGGCAATCCGGTGCTGCAGGAAGTCGACGGCCGGCGCGAGTTCGTTTTCCAACCGGGACCGCTTTTCACGAACATCGTGCTGGCCGACGAGATCAACCGCGCCTCGCCGAAAACCCAATCGGCCCTGCTCGAAGCGATGCAGGAACGGCGCGTCACGGTGCTCGGCCAGACGCACGACCTGCCGCAGCCGTTCTTCGTTCTCGCCACCCAGAACCCGATCGAACTGGAAGGCACTTACCCGCTGCCCGAGGCGCAGCTCGACCGGTTCCTGTTCAAGCTCGAGGTCACGCGCAACGACGTATCCACGCTCCAGCGCATCGTCAGCCACCGCGAACTCGGAGGCGAGCCGGCCGTGGAGCCGGTCATGTCCGCGGACACGCTCAACGAGCTGCTCGGGCTGGTGCGGCGGATTTTCCTGCCGGACGTGGTGGCGAACTACATCGCGCGGCTGGTGGACGCCACCCACCCCGGCCAATCCGCGGCCGCCCGCGGAATCCGCTACGGCGCGAGCCCGCGCGCCGCCCTTGCCCTCGCCTCCGCCGGCCGCGCGCGCGCGCTGATCCACGAGCGGACGAACGCGAGCTTCGAGGACGTGAAGGCCGTCGCCCCCGCCGTGCTCCGGCACCGGGTGGTGCTCGACTACAACGCCCGCGTCGAAGGCCTCACACCGAACGACCTCGTCCGCGCGCTGCTCGAGGAGGTGCCGTTCCAAGCGAACGCCACTCCAAAGAATCTCACGCCGGCATGAAGTTATGGAAATCGCGGTTCCCCCACTTCATTCCAGGATGAAAATCCCCATCACCCTCCTGCTGGCGTTTCTCGCGCTGGCCGCCGCCGTTTCCGGCCAGGAATCGCTGACCCGGCTGGTGGCGGACCCGAAAACCGACACCCACCTCGAGGTGACCGCCCTGTTTTCCGCGCCCTCGCCCGGCGGCTTCCTGCCGGTCCGGGTCACGCTCGTGAACAACCTCAAGGGCACGCGCCAGGCCCGGGTCGACTTCGAAAGCCGCGCGGGCGGCTGGGGCCAGGGCGCCAACGCGCGCTCGACCTTCCGCTTCGCCGTGGCCGAGGGGAAAACCGTGACCAGCGACATCCTGGTGCCGCTCGCCCCACCGGCGAACGCCAGCTATCAAGTGCCGGACCTGCGCCTCACCGTCACCGGTTCGTTCGGCGACGGCCAAGGCCAGCTCGAGGGCACCACGGGCAACGACCAACCGGCCGTGCTCCTCAGCCGCGGACTCCACACGCCCAACGGCTCCGCCCTCGACTCGGCGGCCTCGACCACCTGGTCCGGCGCCCGCGGGTTTGCCGCGATCTTCGATCCGAACCAGTTGCCGGACCAATGGCTCGCCTTCAGCGGGTATGACTCGATGCTTCTGCTCGATTCCGAATGGACCGCCATCCCCGCCGGCGGGCGGCACGCGATTCTCGAGTGGGTCCGGATGGGCGGACGGCTCTCGGTGTATTCGGAGACCCATGCCTCGCCGGCCTCTCTCGGCCTGCCGGAGGAAACGTCATCGGGCCACATCGAGGTGCTGCCGATCCCGGACACCCGGCTCCTCGACTCGACCCAGACGGTCAACCGCATGGATGCGGCGTTCACGCCGCTGCAAGTATCGCTCACCAGCGATTCCACCGGGGCTTGGCCGCTGCAAGCGGCATTCGGCTCCCGCGAGTTCGCCTACGGGATCTTCATGGTCGTGCTGGTGATCTTCGGCATCGTCGTCGGACCGGTGAATCTCTTCGTTTTCGCGAAGTCCGGGCAGCGCCACCGCCTGTTCATCACGACGCCGTTGATCTCCCTGGGAACGAGCATCCTGCTTGTCGCGCTGATTCTTTTCCAAGACGGATTCGGCGGTTCGGGCATCCGCTTGGTCCACATGGAAGTCCGGCCGGACGGCGGCCTGAACGCGGCGCATGTCCACCAGGAGCAGTTTTGCCGGACCGGCGTGCTCTTGTCCAAAGGCTTCGATATCGAGACGCCCTCGCGTTTCGTCCCCCTGCCACTCCCGGAAGGCCGCTGGACGCGCTACACGAACGGAAGCGGGGGAAATTACTCGCTCCAGCCGGCCGACGGCGGACTCGTCGCCACCGGCGATTGGTTCCAGAGCCGGTCCGAGCACGGTCACGAACTCGCCGCCGTCATTCCCACGCGTGGGCGGATCGAACGGACGGACGAACCCGGCGTGCTGCTTTCCACCTTCGATTTTCCGATCGAGACACTGCTCTACGTCGACGAGCGGGACGGCTGGCACCGCGCCGAGGGCATCAAGACCGGCGAGAAGTTCCGTCTGGAGCCAATGGCCACCCTCGATGCATCCAGCGCGGCCAACAAGGAGATCCAGGGATTCGCCACGCGGCACCGGGCCGTCCTCGACGAGCTTCACCAGCGCCGCGGCCACTTCTTTGCCGTCACCACCGCCGCTCCGGGCATCGACACCCATCCGGACATCCGCTGGGAGCGGACGCGGACGATCCTCACCGGCCCGGTCGTCGCCCCGTAAGAACCGTCACTCAGATTCGCCATGTCCGCCGCGCTCCGCGTCCACAATCTCTACCGCTACTTCGGCAATCTCCACGCCGTGAACGGCGTGTCCTTCGAGGTGCCGCACGGCTCCGTCTGCGGCTTCGTCGGCGCGAACGGCGCGGGAAAAACCACCACCATGCGCATCCTCGCGACGCTCGACTACCCGACGCTCGGCAGCGCCGAAGTCTGCGGGATCAACGTCGTGGCCCACCCCTCGGAGGTGCGCCGCCTGATCGGCTGGATGCCGGACCACTTCGGGAACTACGACCACATGACCGTGCTCGAGTACCTGGACTTCTACGCCCGCGCGCTCGGCTACAAGAGCGCGGACCGCCGCCAGCGCGTCCAGGAGGTGATGGAGTTCACCGATCTGATTCCGCTGGCGGAACGCTTTTCCAACAAGCTCTCGAAAGGCATGACCCAGCGCCTCGGCCTCGGCCGCGCGCTATTGCACGACCCGCAGGTCCTCATCATGGACGAGCCCGCCGCCGGGCTCGACCCGAAGGCGCGCGTGGAGCTGAAGCACCTGATCCGCGTGCTCGCCAAGGAAGGGAAGACCATTTTCATCTCCTCCCATATCTTGTCCGAACTCGGCGAGATGTGCGACTCGCTGCTTTTCATCAACAACGGCCGCATCGTCCACCATGGCGACGCCGACACGCTCAAGCGCGGCGGCGACCTCGTCGGCGGCGTGCTTTACGACGTGCAGGTGCACGGAGATCCGCAGGCGGTCGCGGACTGGTGCGTCCTCCAGCAGGGCGTCGAATTCCTGGAAAGCCGGAAACACGGCGGCCGCATCCGGATCGAGAGCGAAGATCCCGCGCGCGTCTCCGTGGTTCTCGCCCGGATGGTCAAGGACGGCCTGCAGGTCGTCGAATTCCACCGCGAGCAGCGCAATCTCGAGGACGCGTTCATCGACATGATCGGCCGCCTTGAAAGTGGCCAACCCGCCCTCACCCCACCCCCCATGCCCCAGCAGCAGGTCGGCGCGCCATAGGCTCTTCATTCATCACTCGTCATTTACAATTCATCACTCGTCCCATGTCCACCGCGCTCGCCCACGCCGACGACTTCCCCGACCGGTTGCCGCCGATGCTCATCAAGGAGCTTCGCCAAGGAATGCGGGCGAAGACCTTCGTGGGCATTTTCCTCGGCCTGCAGGCGTTTCTCGCCTTGCTGATCCTCGTCACCGGCGTCGCCACGGGATCGGACCGGGCCGGGTCGGCCATTTCGGGAATCATCTTTTTCACCTTTTCGATCGCCGTCCTGATCATCCAGCCGCTGCGCGGACTCTCCGCCGTGTCGAGCGAGGTGCAGGGCAATACGCTCGACATGATGGTGCTCACACGACTGAGCGCTTGGCGCATCGTGCTCGGAAAGTGGTCGTCGATCGTCATCCAGTCCGCGCTGTTGTTGGTCACGATCATCCCATATCTCATTCTCCGCTATTTCTTCGGCGGGATGAATCTCGTCGGGGAATTGATGAGCATTATCCTGATCTTCGTCACCTCGATGGGCCTCACCGCCACGACCGTCGGATTCTCGGCAAGTTCATCGAAGACCCTGCGCGTCATGCTCGTGATCGGCGGAGGCATGATCGTGTTCGGAGGATTCAACTTCATGCTCATCAGCCTGGTGGGCCCCGGCCGTTTTTCGTTCAGCCTGAGCCGTTTCGACAGCGAGACGTGGATCGGCATCTTCTGCTATCTCGCCTATGCCGCCTACTTCGGCGGCTCGATGCTGTCCCTCGGCGCGTCGTTGATCGCGCCGGCCGCGGAGAACCACGCCACCGTCCGCCGGCTGGCCGCCCTCGCGGCGCTGGGAATCGTGTGGGTCGTCAGTTTCTTCTTCCCCATGTCTACCGAGGGAGTCGCGGCCATGGTGGCGATGGTCCTGACCCCCGCCTTGGCGATCGCGCTTTCGGAACACGCGCGGCTGGTGCCCACCGTCTGGAAGCCCTTCGCCCGCAGGAGAGCGGCCGGGCGCGTCGCCGGTCTCCTGCTCTGTCCGGGCTGGGCGAGCGGATTCCTTTTCACCGTGCTCGCGACAGCGCTCGGCGCGCTTGTCGTCGCCTCGGCGGAATCGACGACTTCATTCAGCACTTTCTCGATGGAGGACTACGTGCCCCTGCTCTCGCTCGTCGGGGCGCTTCTGTTGGCGGGTCTGCTGACGACCTTCATCCGGAATCCGGAGAGCGAGCGGGTCGCGATCTTCCTTCTGTTGATGATTGCCCTCGCCGTGCTCGCGGCATGCATCGGCGGCATCGCCGGGAGCGTGAGGACCGGCGGTGTCCTCTATTTCTTCATTTGGAACCCGTTCATCTGGTCGGTGATGCTGGAGTCCCATGCCTACGACGACGACACGGCGCTCGGAATCGCTATGTGCGGCACCTTGGTTTTGTTCGGCGTCTTCCTGGCCCGTGCCTTGGCCTGGCTGCGGAACCATCGAGAGATCTTCGACGAAGCGGACCGGCTCGTGGCTCAAGAGAAGGATCCGCTGGCCGAGGAGGAAGCGGAGAGGCAACCATGACTTCCGACGCACTCCAGAACTGCCACGCGCGCGCCCTCGCCGCCGCGGGGCGGCTGCGCCTGCCACTCCGCTCGCGAGTGTGGAAAGGCCAGGCCGGCGAGTTCACCGGCGGCGGCACCGGCTCGTCGCTGGATTTCCAGGACCACCGCGCCTACGCTCCGGGCGACGACCCGCGGCACATCAACTGGCAGGCCTACGCACGGACCGGGAGTTACACCATGAAACTCTACCGCGAGGAGGTCCGGCCGGTGGTGGACCTGGTGCTCGACGGCTCGGAGTCGATGTTCTTCGACGAAGCGAAAGCGGCGCGCGTCGCGGAGTTGCTCTATATCGTCGCGGAAAGCTGCGCCGCCGCCGGTGCCTCGCTCGTCGTGCAAGCCGTGCGCGGCAACGCGGCGCGGGCGATCGATCCGGCTGCCATCCGCGGCCACCAGTGGCTCGAATCCGCGCGCGCTCTTCCGGCCTCCGACGCGGCCGCGCCGCCGGACTTGGCGCGCGTGCCGCTGCGGGCGAACGCAATCCGCGTGCTTCTTTCGGACCTGCTTTTCCCAGGCGATCCCGACCCGCTGCTGCGCCACCTCGGCCAGCGCCAGGGAACCGTCGTCGTTTTCAGCCCCTTCGCCGCGAGCGAAGCGGACCCCGATTGGTCCGGCAACTACGAGTTCGTCGACGCCGAGCGCCAGAGCCGGCACCCGCACCGCATCGAGCCGGCGACCCTGCGGCGCTACCGGCAGGCGTACGTGAACCACTTCGCGCTGTGGAAACAGGCGGCCGTACGGCACCAGGCGGCGTTCGCCCGCATTCCGGCCGAAGACGATCTGGCGGCCGCGCTTTTCCGCGAAGCCGTGCCGGCCGGTGCCCTCGAACCCGCGAGATAAGTCATGCCCACCTTCGCCAACCCGCTCGGATTGCTCGCGCTGCTCGGCGTGCCGGCGGTGCTCGCCATCCACTTCCTGCAGCGCAAGGCGAAGGAACTTCCGATTTCCACGTTGTTCCTGCTCGAACGGACGCAGCGCGACGCCGCAAGCGGCCGACGCTTCGACCGGCTGATCCCGTCGGTGCCGCTGTGGATGCAGCTCCTCGCGGTGCTCCTGCTCGCGTGGTTCCTCGCCGAGCCGCGGTTCCAGCGCGAGGAAAGCGTGCAGCGCGTGGCCGTGGTGCTGGATTCCTCGGCCTCGATGAGCGTCTTCAAGAACGGCGCCATCGAGCGGCTCGCCGGAATCCTGCCCGGACTGAAAGGCGCGGCAGCTCACCTCGAGATCGTTGCCATGGAGTCCGCGCCGAACCGCCCGCGCGTCTACGCCGGAGATTCCGTCGAAGAACTCGCCTCCGCCCTCGCCACCTGGCAGCCGCGCGACGGTTTGATCGATCCCGCGCAGGCGCTGCGGCTCGCCCGCTCGCTCGTCTCGCGCGAAGGAGCGGTCGTCTATGTGACAGACACTCCGGTCGATTCACTTCCATTCGACGCCCAACTGCTCGCGGTCGGCGAGCCGGTGGAAAACGTCGGTTTCACCGGCGTGTCGTTCGCCACCGAAGAAGGCGCGCTCGTCTGGCGGGCGGTGGTCCGGAACTACGGCCGCGAGCCCGCCACCCGCCAATGGTGGATGGAATCGTCCGCCGGACGGACCGAGCCGCGCGACCTCAGCTTGGCGGCGGGCGGTCTCGTGACTGTGCAGGCCGCCTTCCCCGCCGGGGCCGAGAACGTCCGGGTCGCGCTGGCGGCCGACCGCTTTCCGCTCGACGACGTGCTTCCGCTCGTCCGCCCCGCGCCGAAGCCGCTCGCCTTGTTCGCCTCGACCTCGCCGGCGCACGCCGAGCTTGGCGATCGGCTGCTGCGGGCGCTCGACGCCGCGGTTTCCACCAACGACGCGACCGCGGCCGACCTCTCGATCGTCAGCTACGATCCGCTCGATCCGGTGGATCCGGCAGGCAACGCGATCGTCTTCGTCAGCGACAGTACCCGCGCCGGAGCTTATCTGCGGGGAGGGATCGTCGCGGACGAGCACCCGCTGATGAACGGACTCAACTGGCAGTCGCTGCTGGTGCGT
>CBFGTW010000008.1:0-59438 GCA_965651855.1 uncultured Verrucomicrobiales bacterium | reverse complement strand
CTTGTCCGGGTGGGCGCGGTAGAGGTCGCGCTTGTTGTCCCAGAAGCGCTTGTGGGTGTGATCCGTGACCTCCATGGCCCGCTCGCGCCACGGTCCGTCCTCGGCGGCGGCAGGTTGGAGCGGGATCAGGCAGGCGGCGAGGCAGAGGGCGGCGGATTTCAGCTTGCGCGACAATGGCATCATCGGGAGTGGGTTTCTCCGCGGGAGTTTTCCCGGCCGGCGGGGAAAGGCAACCGCGGGCCCGAGTCAACCCGCCCGGTCCGGGCCGGTTGTGCACCAATCGCCCGACCCGATCCGCGCCGCCTCGTCCACCGGCCCGCGCCATTCCCAGACCCACGCCTCGCGCCCGCCGCCGGCGACGGCCACCGCGACTTTCACGCGCCGGTATTCCTCGCACTCCATCTCACCGGGAGGCAGTCCCTCGAAGGCATCGAGCGCCTGGAGATGGGCCGCCTCCACGGCATACAACTCGCCGGTCACCGGGCAGGCCTCCGGATCAATTACCAGGCCGGGATACCAGTCAATCCGGTAGAGCCGGCCGCGCACCGTGGCCGGCCCGAGAGGTTCCGCTCCCGCCATCCGGAAGTGGTTCGACGCGCCGGCGCGCAGCGTACCGTAAACGAACACCGTTTCGCGGGCCGGCATCGTTCCGCTATTTTGAAAACCGGTAGCCCACCTCGCCGTCGAGCATCCGCCGGAGGTCGTCGAGGCCTTCCTCGAGTTCGGCGGAAATCGGGACGACCTCCGCTTTCGGGAACCTCTGGCGGAAGTTCCGAAGATTTTCCTCCGCGCCTTCCATGTCCATCTTGTTCGCCACCACTTTCCACGGGAAGCGGGCGAGTTCCTCGTCGTATTCCTTGATCTCGCGCCGGAGGATTTCGAAATCCGAGATGGGGTCGCGCCCTTCGCTGCCGGCCATGTCGAGGACGAAGAGCAGCAGCCGGCAGCGGGTGATGTGGCGGAGGAACTCGTGGCCGAGACCGCGGTTCTCATGCGCGCCCTCGATCAAGCCGGGAATGTCGGCGACGGTGCAGCGCCGGTAGCCGGGAAACTCGACAACGCCGACCGAGGGCTGGAGCGTGGTGAAGGGATACGACGCCACCTTCGGCTTCGCGGCCGAGAGCTTGCCGAGCAGCGTGGATTTTCCGGCGTTCGGGAAGCCGACCAGCCCGGCGTCCGCGATGCGCCGCAGTTCGAGATAGAAGATGCCGTGGTCGCCCGGCGTGCCGAGCGTGTGCTCGGTCGGCGCGCGGTTCGTGGGCGACTTGAAATGCCAGTTCCCCTTCCCGCCCTCGCCGCCGTGGCAGAGGACGAATGTCTGGCCCGGTTCGGTGAGATCCGCGACCGGCTCGAGGTCGATGCCCTCGTCGCCGCGCTCCATGGCCACGGCCTCCTGCACCGTTTCCGCGGAGCTGCGGTAGACGACGGTGCCCGGCGGCACCTTGCCGATCACCTTCTTGCCGCTCTTGCCGGTCTTGCGGGCGCCGGCTCCCGGCCTGCCGTTCTCGGCGATCAACTTCGGATCGTAGTGGTATTGCCGGAGGTTGTCGGTCGATTCATCCACCACCAGCACGATGTCGCCGCCATTGCCGCCGTCGCCGCCATCCGGGCCGCCGCGCGGGACGAACTTCTCGCGGCGGAAGGCGACCGCGCCATTGCCGCCGTCGCCCGCCTTCGCGAAAATCCGGATGTGGTCGATGAACATGGGCGCACCCTTGCCAGCGACGCGCCTGAGCGTCAACGGGAATGGCGGCCCGCGAAGCCGGGAAAAACATTGCCCGGGTCAGCCGGTTGACTTTTCCCGGCACCGCCGCCATACCGCGCTCATGTCGTCCGCGTTGCCGCCGAAACCCCGCATCATCGGTCCCAAGGTGCGCATTTGCATCGTCGCCTCCAAATACAACGAGCAGTTCACCGACGCGCTGGTGGACAACGCGGTGGAAGAACTCGGCGAACTCGTCCCCCAGGCCCGCGTGGATCTGATCCGCGTGCCCGGCGCGTTCGAAATCCCGGTCGCCGTCGCCTCGGTGCTCGACCGCGAACCGCCGGCCTGCGTGCTCGCCCTCGGGCTCCTCCTGCGCGGCGCGACCCAGCACGCCGACTTGATCGCGCGCTCGGTGACCGACGCGCTCATGCAGCTCTCTCTCGATTCGAAGCGGCCGATTATCCACGAGGTCCTGCTCGTCGACGACGAAAAGCAGGCTTACGCCCGTTGTATCGGAGCAAAGCTCAACCGCGGCAAGGAAGCCGCCCGCGCCGCCGCCGCCATGATCGACGTTTTCCAGGAACTCGACCGCTCGATGCCCCGTCCGTCCGCCACCACCCCCAGCCGCGCCACCAGCCGTCATGCCTAGCCGCCGCCAGATCCGCGAGGCGGCCGTCCAGTTTCTCTACTGCGCCGATCTGGAGGGCGGCGACGCGCCCGAAGCGCTGCGCGAGCCGTTCTGGGAATTCGTCACGGAGTCGGACCGCCGTCGCCTCCAGCTCGCCGCCTTCCGCACCGTCACTCACCTCGCGAGCGGCCGGGCCGGCCGCCTCGCCGAGTTCGTCGAGCGCGCCAAGACCGCGGACGCCCAACTGTCCGCGTGGCCGCAAGCCGAAAGCCTGAAGATCGACCTCAACCGACTGCTCGCGCTCGAGAGTGGCTGGAGCGTCGCGCTCGCGAAACTCGAACGCCTGCCGCGCGACGATGACGACGCGTCGGTCGCCCGCCGCTTCGAACGGGCGCTCGACGACTTGTTCAAGGTGGACCGCGAGCTGGCCGCCACCCGCCGCCGGTTTCTGGAAGGACTCGAGGATTTTCCGGCGCTCCGCGCGCCACTCGAGCCCATCGCCGCCAGCGTCCGCCGCCTCCAGCGCATCTCCGACCGCCTGCGGATGGTCGAGGAACCGGAGAAATTCCCGGAACAAGCGGATCTCGCGCGCATTCGCGAATCCCGCGCCGAGATCGCCGCCCTGCGCCAGCGCTCGGACGAGCTGGTCGATGCGGTGCTCGCCAACAAGGAAACCATCGACGAAACGCTGGCCGGCATCGTCGAGAACTACGCGCCGGAGCGGATCGACCCCGTCGACCGCGCGATCCTGCGTCTCGGTGCCTTCGAGATCGTCCATGCCGACGTTCCGGCGAAGGTGGCGATCAACGAGGCCATCGAGCTGGCGAAACGCTTCGGCACCTCCGAATCGCGGCGCTTCGTCAACGGCGTCCTCGACAAGGTGGCCAGGAGCCGCCCGGAAGTCTGAACGCCGCGACGCTCCGGCGAGACAGGAAAACCGCGACGGGAGCCACCCGCCGCGGTTTCGCACTTAACACCATTGTCTGCCTGGAAATTTTCAGGCCTCGGCCAGACCGCCGAGCGGCGGCTTGGGCATCGGCTTTTCCTTCTTCCGCAGCGCCCGGCGCATCTTGGTGAGCGCCGAGTTCTGGAGCTGGCGGATGCGCTCGCGGGTCACGCCGAACTCGCGGCCGACTTCCTCGAGCGTGAGCGGCTTCTTTCCGTTGAGGCCGAAGCGCTCGTCAATGATCCGGCGTTCGCGGTCGTCGAGCACCGCCAGCAAACCGTCGAGTTCGCCGTGGAGATTCTTGTCGCTGAGCATCTCGAGCGGGTTCGCCGCACGCTCGTCGCCGATGATCTCGCTGTATTCGGTCGCCTCGCCTTCGTTGATCGGCGCGTCCAACGAGGTCGGGCGCTGCGAGGCCTGCTTGAGCATCGCGAGCTTGCGGCGGGGCAAGCCGATCTCCTCCGCGAGTTCCTCGTCGGTGGGTTCCCGGCCGAGGGCTTCGGCGAGCATCGTCGAGATCCGGCGCATCTTGGCGATCTTGTCGACCATGTGGACGGGCAGGCGGATCGTCTTCGACTGGTTCGCCAGCGCACGCTTGATGGACTGCTTGATCCACCACGCGGCGTAGGTCGAGAGCTTGCCGCCCTTTTCCGGATCGAAGCGCTCCACGGCCTTCATCAGGCCGATGTTGCCCTCGGAGATGAGGTCGGTGACCGGCAAGCCATACCCGGAGTAATCCTGGGCGATCTTGACGACCAGGCGCAGGTTCGCGCGGATCATGTGGGCTCGGGCTTCCTTGTCGCCCTTCTTGATGCGTTCGGCGAGGGCGACCTCTTCTTCCACCGTCAACAGGGGGGTCTTGGAAATTTCCCGAAGATAGAGCTTCAGGCTGCTGTCTGATTCGTAGGCCATGGTTGGTTCTAGGCTAGGGTTACTGGTTTAACGCCATGGGGTCGGGATTTATTCCGAATTTTCGAAAATACACGCATTGTAATCACTCTGTATCTACTCACCCGGAAGCTTGTGCGTCTCGAAACCCGACGCCGCACTTCCACCAGCAAAGCGTGTGCCCCCGGGGTGCCCTTCCACAAACCGCTCATCCTCAAAGGGCGCACCACGATGCGCTACACTCCTGCCGGCGCATTTCGGGCGAAATGCGCGGTGCATCGGGCAAAAACGTCGAACGTGCGCCAACCTGACACGGCAGGCTTGGCACTCTCCGCCGGGCCGGTCGATTTTCCACTGGAAAGTTCGGTCCGCCGCGCGTTTTTCCAGCGTGGATTGGACAAGCTGGCGGTGATCGGCCACACGAAGCGCGTGCTGGACGCCACCTATCCCCTGCTCAAGGCCCTTCTGTTTCGGATGGATGCGGAAACCGCGCACCACGCCAGCCTCGCCGGCCTGCGGGCGGCGGAGCGCGGGCGCCTGCTCCGGCACCTTTGCCGCGAGGATGAGTTCGTGGCACCGGTCGAGTGCATGGGCCTCCGGTTCCCGAACCGCGTCGGTCTGGCCGCCGGCCTCGACAAGGAGGGGAACACGATCGACGCCCTCGGGCGGCTCGGCTTCGGCTTCGTGGAAGTCGGGACGATCACGCCGCGGCCGCAGGCGGGCAACCCGAAGCCGCGCTTGTTCCGGCTCATCCCTCACGAGGCGATCATCAACCGCATGGGATTCAACAATCCGGGCGTGGCGGCCGGCGTGGAGAACGTCCGCCGTTCTCGGACGTTTTCCGGCGTGATCGGCTTCAATATCGGGAAAAACAAGGACACGCCGAACGAGAACGCGGCCGACGACTACCTCGCCTGCCTGCGCGCGGCTTGGCCGGTCGTGGACTACGTGGCGGTGAACCTTTCCTCGCCGAACACGCCCGGCCTGCGGGACTTGCAGGGAGCGGAGGCGAGCGCACGGCTGCTGGAGACGCTCAAGCGCGAGCAGGAGAAACTCGCCGCGGCGCACGGCAAGCGCGTACCGTTGCTCTTCAAGGTGGCGCCGGACCTCGGCGAAGCGCAGATCGCGGATCTCTCGCGCGTCTTCCTCGACGGCGGGCTCGATGGCCTGATCGCCACCAACACCACACTCGACCGCGAGTCCGTGGCCGGCCACCCGCGCGCGGGCGAGGCGGGCGGCTTGTCGGGCCGCCCGGTCTTCGGGAAAAGCACGCGCGTTCTCAGTGAATTCGCCGCCCACCTCGCCGGCCGCATCCCGATCATCGGCGTGGGCGGCATTTCGTCGCTCGAAGATGCCCGGGCCAAGATCGCGGCCGGCGCGGCGCTGGTGCAGATCTACACCTCGTTCATTTACCAAGGTCCGCGGCTGGTGCGGGAACTGGCGCGCGGATTGTGACCGGCGGCGTCACAAACGGGTTGCGGCGAGCGAAAGCCTCGACGAACCCTGCACGGCCGATTTGAAATCCGTCCGCGAATGACCGAATCCACGCCTGCCCAGCGCCTCGAATCCGCCGTTTGCCAAGTCGTCCGGGGCCAGCAGGAGGTGGTCCGTCGGGTGCTGGCCTGCATGATTTCCGGCGGCCACGTTCTGCTCGAGGATTTCCCGGGGACCGGCAAGACCACGCTGGCCAAGGCGATCGCCCGCGCGATCGAAGGCACCGAGTTCAAGCGCGTGCAATTCACCCCGGACCTGCTGCCGTCCGATATTCTCGGCATCTCGGTGCTCGACCCGCGGACGCAGGAGTTCCGGTTTCATCCCGGGCCGGTGTTCACCGACATCCTGCTGGCGGACGAGATCAACCGCGCATCGCCGCGCACACAGAGCGCGCTGCTTGAGGCGATGGGCGAACGGCAGGCCACCATCGAGGGACGCCGGCACGAATTCGAGGGCTTGTTTTTCGTCCTGGCGACACAGAACCCGGTGGAATTCCGCGGCACCTATCCTCTTCCGGAAGCGCAAATGGACCGGTTCTCGATGCAGTGCGCGCTCGGCTACGTGAGCGCCGAGGAAGAGGCGGCGATTCTCGCGGACCAAGCCGAGGTGCATCCGGTGGACGTGCTCGAGCCCGCGGTGACGCGCGAGGAGATCCTCGGGCTGATGGAGGCGACGAAAAGGATCCGCTTCAGCGAAGATCTCCGCAATTACGTGGTATCGCTCGTCTCGGCCACTCGCGGGCAACCGCGGATCCAGCTCCCGGCGAGTCCGCGGGCATCGCTGGCATTGATGAAAGTTTCCCAAGCCTTGGCCCTCTTCGAGGGCATGGACTTCGTCTCGCCGGAGATCATCCAATCGGTGGCCGAAGACGTCATCGCCCACCGCCTGGTACTCGAACCCGAGGCGCGGTTTTCCGGCGTCACCGCCCGTGGCATCGTGGCGGACATCGTCGAGCGCACGCCCGTCCCCGTCTGATCACCCGACTTGCCATGACCGCGGAACCGCCAGCCGCCGGAGACGCCCGGATCGGGCTGTGGCAGCGGTTGCTCCACCGCAGCTACCGGCAGAACACCGCCTTCCAGTTCTTTGTGGTCCGGCGGGTCTTGCCGGGCGGCGTGGCGCTGTTCGTGGTCCTGACACTGCTGGCCATCCTGGCCATGGCGCAGCAGCGCCCGGCGGTTTTCCAAGCGTTCTCGCTCTGCCTCGGCATCGCGCTCATCACCCTGCCTTGGGCATTTTTCCGCCGCGCGCAGCTGACCGCGGTGCGCGAAATGCCGGCCCACGCCACGGCCGGCGAGCCGATGCGCTACACGATCCGCGTGACGAACCGTGCCGCCCGCCGCCTCCGCGGCGCGATGATCGCCGAAACGCCGCCGGATTCCCGACCGGGACTGGCGGAATTCGCGCTCGGCCGCGAACCCGGAGAGGAGAAACGGAATGCCTTCGACCGCGCCTTCGCCTACCACCGCTGGCGCTGGCTCCTGGCCCGCCGCCAGCTGTTCGACGGCGGCTCGGCGGACCGCTGGCTCGAACTCGGCGCAGGCGAGACCGCGGAAATGCGGATCGATCTCACCCCCCTGCGCCGGGGCGTCATCCGGCTGGACGATCTCCGCGTTCAACTCCCCGATCCCTTCGGTGCCTTCCAGCGGAACCGCAAGGTCCCCGCGCCACCGGCCACACTGACGGTCCTGCCACGCCGTCACCGCATCCCGCCGGTGGAAATGCCCGGCAGCGCACGCTTCCAGATCGGCGGCGACGCGACTTCCAACGCGATCGGACAAACCGGCGAATTCGTGGGCCTGCGCGACTACCGACCCGGCGACCCGCTGCGCCAGATCCACTGGAAAAGCTGGGCGCGCACCGGCCGGCCGATCGTCAAGGAGCTCGAGGACACGTTCTATCCGCGCCACGGGCTGGTGCTGGATACCTTTCCGCAGGCGGAAGACGCGGCGCTCTTCGAAGACGCGGTCTCGGTGGCGGCCTCCTTCGCCGCGACGCTGGACACGCGCGAGTCGCTGCTCGACCTGATGTTCATCAAGGACACCGCCCATGTCGTGACGGCTGGCCGTGGCTTGGCCCGCGCCGAGAAGCTCCTCGAGGTGCTCGCGGCCGTGGAAGCCGAGCCGGTCCCGGATTTCGAAACGCTGGGCCGGCTGGTGCTCCGCCACCGCGAGAAGATGACATCCTGCCTGATCGTCCTCGCCGGCTGGAACCAAGAGCGCTCGGAATTTCTCGAAACACTGCGCGGCGGTGGCGTCGCTTGCGTGCCGATCGTGCTGGGTCACGGCCGCGCACCGGAGAATGTGCCGGGCCACTGGATCGAGTCCGGCCAGCTGTCCCGGGACCTGCGACGCCTGCCGGCACGGCTCACCGCCATTTGAAAACCCTCCACCCGTCCACGGCCATTCCCCGCCACTTCCATCCGCCGCGCCTTTTGCTCGGGACCGCCCTCCTCTTCTGGGGCGCGATGACCGGCCGGCCGGTGCTCGGCCTGCTGCTGGCGCTGATCGTCGAAGGCGCGCAGTGGATCCGCCTGCGCTGGGATTTCGACGACCGCGCGGCGGTGCGTGCCTGGCACTTGTCCGGCGTCGGCCTGACGGCCGCCACGGTCCTGATCTGGCTCGACGGCGCGCCCGAGGAAGCCCTGCCGCGCTTGCTCACCTGGCTGCCCGCGCTGCTGGTCCCGCTGCAGTTCGTGCAATCCTACGGCCTGCGCGGGACGATGCCGTTGAACACCTTCTTCTTTTTCGCCCGGCAACGGAGCGCCCGGAACCGCCAGCTCGGCGTGCAGGCCGCCCCCCGCCACATCCACTTCGGCAACGTCTATCTGGTGGTCACCCTCCTGGCCGCGACGCTCGGCCGCGAGGCGCACTCCTCGATTTTCCTCGCCGGTCTGCTGCTGCTGATCGGCTGGACGTTGGTCGCGGCTCCCTGGGCTCATCCCGTCACGATCTGCGGCGTCCTGATCCTCGCTGGCAGCGGTGCGCTGCTCGGTGAGAAAGTGCTGGATGCCGCCCACGACTGGTACCGGCGCCAAGGCGGCCGCCATCTGCGGGATCCCGATGACTTCGACCCGAACTTCTCGCGCACCGCCATCGGGCGAATGGCGGAGATCAAGCAATCTCCCGAGATTTTCTGGCGTCTCCGCGTGGAAGACGGCTCGCCGCGGCCGACGCATCTGCGCACCGCCAGCTACCACCGCTACACCCACGGCACGTGGATGAACCTCGTGCCGCCGGAGTCCGAGGACCTCGCGGAGGATTTCCGCGAGTTGCCGACCATCGAGCCGGAACCGGGCGAGGTTTACCGTCTGCTGGCGACGGAAACGGACGCCACCGAGGCGCGGCTCGGGCTGCCCCGCTTCAGCTTGCGCGGCTCCGCCGACGAGGGCACGCCGCTTCCCCTTCCGGGCGATGCCGGCAGCTTGACCGGCTTCGAGCTGATCGGTGCGGAAATGAACTCCTTCGGCACGGTCCGCGTTTTCCCCGACCAGTCGGTCATCGAAGGCGACGTGCTCTGGCGCGACGACAAGAACCCGGAGATGGATCCCTGGCTGGAAAACGGCAGCGGCCGATCGGCGACGCCCGACCTCCAGGTGAATCCGAGCGAGCGCGAGGCCCTGCAAGCCGTGCTTGGCGAACTTGGGCTGGATGCTCTTCCGACCCTCGAGGAAAAGCTGCAGCGCTTGACCGAGTGGTTTTTCGAGAACTTCCGCTACACCCGTTACCTCTCGATCCGGAACGACCGGGACATTGACGCCATCTCGAACTTCCTGCTCGAGAACCGGAACGGCCACTGCGAGTACTTCGCCACCGCCGCCGCCTTGATCCTGCGCGAGGCCGGAATCCCGACCCGCTACGCCAAAGGCTTCGCCGTGATGGAGCGGGATCCAAAACGCGACGAGTGGGTCATTCGCGGGACGCACGGCCACGCCTGGGTCCGCGTCTGGAACGAGGCGACGGGAAAGTGGATCGATTTCGACCCGACGCCGCCGAACTGGTTCAAGCTCGAGCCGGACCAGAGGGAATCGCTGCAGTGGCTCAAGGACGGCATCCAGCGGGCGCGCGAGGATTTCGCCATCTGGCGCGGCGACCCACAGAACCGGCTGCTGGTCGTGATGGTCACCTCGGCGCTTGGCGTCGGCGGCTTGGGCTTTATCGGGAGGCGGTTGTGGAAATCCCGCCGCCAGATCGTGACGTCCGCCGGGGCGGCCCACGCGGTGAATGGCCGGCGCACGGCTTTGCACGAACTGGAATCGGACGCGCGGAAAATCATCGGCGAAAGAGGGCCCGGACAACCCTACGCCGCATGGCTCGGCGGGCTCCGGCCCAGCCTGCCGGACACCCGGCCGCTCGACGAAGCGCTCGCCCTGCACCAGCGGCTGAGATTCGATCCGGAACCCTCGGAGCCCACCGCCACCGAGCGGCTCGAGGCGCTGGCCGCGGAACTCCGGCGGGCCTTGGGTCGGATCAAGGCGTCCGGGTGAACCTTGGATCGACCACGAAAAAAGGCGGAGCGGCCGAGACCACTCCGCCTGTTCGAGAAATAGCCTGATCAGGCCTTCGCCGCGGCCACGACGTGGTCCTTGGTCATCCCAAGTTCCTGCATCACGGTGTTGCCCGGCGCGCTCAGACCAAAGCGGTCGATGCCGAGGACCTTGCCCTCGCAGCCGACGTATTTCCACCACAGCGCCGTCACGCCCGCCTCGATGGCGATGCGCTTCGTGCAGCTCTTCGGCAGGACGCTTTCCCGGTAGTCGTCGCTCTGGCGATCGAAGCGCTCGCAGCACGGCATGGAAACAACGCGGACGCCCTCGCCGAGTTCCGCTGCGGCGGCCACGGCATGCTGCACCTCCGAACCGGTGGCGATGAGGATGGTGTCTAGCGCGCCGGTTTCCTTCTTCACGATGTAGCCACCGCGGAGCACGCCGTCGCGGCGCTCGGAAACGGGCACGTCGTTCATCAGCGGCACCGCCTGGCGCGTCAGGATGAGCGCCGTCGGGCCGTCGGTGCGGTGCATCGCGGCGACGAACGCGCCGGCGGTTTCCTCGGCGTCCGCCGGGCGGATCACGTCGAGGTTCGGGATCACGCGCAGACCGCTGACGGTTTCCACCGGCTGGTGGGTCGGGCCGTCCTCGCCCACGCCCACGGAATCGTGGGTGAAGATATAAGTCGTCGGGATGTGGGACAGCGCCGCGAGACGGATGGAGGCGCGCATGTAGTCGGCGAAGACCAGGAACGTCGCGCCGCTCGCGCGGAAAATGCCGTCATAGGCGATGCCATTGCAGATGGCGCCCATGCCGTGCTCGCGGATGCCGAACCAGATGTTGCGGCCGGTGGCGTCCTCGCGGCTGAAGTCGCCGCCGTCCTTGATGTAGTTTTTCGTCGAGCCAAAGAGGTCGGCGCTGCCGGTGAGAAGCTGGGGCATGGCCTTCGCCACGGCGTTGATCACGGTGCCGCCGGCGGAGCGCGTCGCATCCTTGTAGTCCTGCGGGAATTCCGGGATGCGGTCGCTGAGATCGCTCGGCACGGAAAGAGCCACGCCGCCGTTCAACTCGGCCGCCAGCTCCGGGTTCGCCTTCGTCCACGCGTCGTAGGTCGCCTGCCACGCGTCGAATTCCTTCTTCAGCGCGGCTTTCTTCCCGGCGAAGAATTCCTGCGTTTCCTGGGAAACGTAGAACGACTCCTCGGGCAGGCCGAGGTTCTTGCGCGCTTCCTCGATGAACTTCGCGCCACCCTCGCCGTGACCCTTGGCGGTGCCGGCGACTTCGGGGATCCCTTTCGCGATCAGCGTCTTGGCGATGATGACCTTCGGCTTGCCGTTGTCGTTGGCCTTCGCCTCGTGCAGCGCCTTGACCACCGCCTCGATGTCGTGGCCGTCGATGGTGACCGCATCGAAACCTTGGGAAACGAAATACTTCTCGGCGTTCTCGCTCTGCGTGACCTTCGCCATCGCGTCGAGCGTCACGTCGTTGGAGTCATAGATGAGGATCAGGTTGTCCAAGCCGAAGTGGCCGGCGAAGGCAATCGCCTCCTTGGCCACGCCTTCCTGCAAGCAGCCGTCACCGAGCAGGGCGATCACGTGATGGTCGAAGATCGTGTGCTCGCTCGTGTTGAAACGCGCCGCGGCGCGCTTGCCGGAAAGCGCGTAGCCCACGGCGTTGCCGACGCCTTGGCCGAGCGGACCGGTGGTGGCTTCCACGCCCGGGGTTTCGTTGAACTCCGGGTGGCCGGCGGTGATCGAGCGGAACTTGCGGAAATTCCGCACCTCGTCCATCGGCACCGCATACCCGGCCAGGTGGAGCCAGCCGTAGAGGAACATCGAGCCGTGGCCGGCGGAAAGCACGAAGCGGTCGCGGTTCAGCCACTTCGGCGCTTCCGGGAAGTAACGCAGCGATTCGCCGAACAACGCGGCGCCGATCTCGGCACAGCCGAGCGGCAGACCGAGGTGGCCCGACGAGCAGGCGTGGACGGCATCCATGGCGAGGCCACGGGCTTCATTGGCGGCATTGGCGAGCAAAGTCTTGTTCATGGTCTCGGGTCGCTCCGGCAAGGTCGTATTCATGGGGCTGTGGTCGCTCCGGCGTGGTTTCAGGCTGTCGCGGAGGGGCCGACAGCCTAGGAATCCCCGCCCGCTTGACAAGCCACCAATATCGCCAAACCGGTTGCTGGCACGGATGAGCGTCCTTCATGCAAACGCCGCCCAGCGCCCGCCAGGGTCGCCGGCAAAATTTTTCCCCGAAAAAATCTTGCCATCGGAGCCCATGTGCGGTTTTTTCCGCCCGCCGCACGGCACCGACAACAACGACCCGTTCGTCTATCGGTTAGGACTCCAGATTTTCATTCTGGCAAGAAGGGTTCGATTCCCTTACGGGTCGCCATCACTTTCCCCGAAGCCTCCGCCTCAGCGGAGGCTTTTTTTGGATCGAAGGGCGACCTTCCGAGTTTCCCGGGGTCTGGAAGACGGCTCGGCATTTCATCACTCGTCTGATGGGCCGAGGGTGGATCGCTGGTGCCGGTCCGCCTGCCTCCGGAGGTCCCTGCCTGCGTGATGGCCTCGCGTTCTCAGCTCGCGCGGGGGGTAACCAGTGGACGGGCCCAGCGGTCCGCGACTTGCCGGGCGGGATGGCGCGGCGACCCTCATTTGGGGTTGGCGGGGTCCGCGGCCACGTGCCTATCGTCCGCGCGTCGCCTTGAACGCTATTGAGAAAGCCGAAGCACTCCGCCGCAGGAAAGGCGGCAGGCCGATCGCCGCGCTGACGGCTTACGATTACCCGATGGCGCGCTTGCTTGATGAGGCCGGCGCCGACCTCCTGCTCGTTGGCGATTCGCTGGGGATGGTGGTCCTCGGTTTTCCGGACACGACGCACGTGACGCTCGACCACATGCTGCACCACACGGCGGCGGTGGCGCGGGCGAAGCCGATGGCCCTCGTGGTCGCTGATTTGCCGATCCACACGTACGAGACGCCCGCGCAGGCGCTGGAAACCGCGCGTCGGCTGGTGGATGTCGGAGCGGAAGCGGTGAAGCTGGAAGGCGGCGTCCGCCAAGCGGAGAAAGTCCGCCGGATCGTCGACGCCGGCATTCCGGTCGTCGGCCATCTCGGCATGCTTCCGCAGCGGGTGCGCGAGGAGGGCGGCTACCGTAAGAAGGGCAAGACCCCGGAACAAGCCGAGGCGCTACGGGAAGGCTCGCTGGCACTGGTCGAGGCCGGAGTTTGCGCGATCATTTTCGAGTCGATCGTGGCGGAGACGGCGCGCGAAATTTCCGCCGAGCTGCCGGTGCCGGTGATCGGCATCGGCTGCGGCGACGCCCACTGCGACGGCGAAATCGCGGTGGTCACCGACGTGATTGGCTCGTTTCCTTGGTTCGTTCCGCCGTTCGCGGTGGTCGAAGCCGAGGTGGCGGTGATAACCCGCGACGCCGCGCGGCGTTTCGTGCAGCGCGTTTCATCCTCCGACCCATCCTGAAGAAGTTTGTCCAATACCTGCTCGTGCTGCTGGGGTGCCTGCACCTCACGGGCGGGCCGTATGCGGTGCTGCAGGTTTGCGCCTGGGCGAGCATGCTCGTGACCTACTCGGAAGACGCCGGACTGGTGCAGGCGGCGCGCGACACCTTCAGCGGCGAACGGCCGTGCGATCTCTGCTGCATGATCGACGCGGCGAAGAAGGCGGAGGGAGGAAATGAAGCGCCCATTCTGCCGAGCGTCCGCCTCAAACTGCTCCAGGAAATGCTGCCGGTCGCGCTGACTGCGGTTCGCGCACCGGCCGGCGATGAGATTTCCATTTCCCTGCCGCGGCATGTCCGCGGCGGTCATCCGATCGAGGCTCCGGCTCCGCCGACGCCGCCTCCGCGGATTGCCTGAGGTTCTCCGGCCGCCGGGTGCTTGTCTGTCTTGGTTACGGATCGGGCCATGCATGCCTTTGCATGCGCTCGGATTCACTGGAACGCGGGATGACCGACTGAAGTCGGCGCAGGGAGACATCCGGAAGGATGACCACAGATTGCACGGATTGCACAGATTTCAATGTCGATCTGGAGCTGAGCCCCAAGCTCAACAATCTGCGTCAATCTGCGAAATCTGCGTCAATTCCCATCCACCACCAGCGACCCACGCCCGCCGGAAATGACATCCGATGAGTTTTGCGACCTATTTCCGCAGATTACGCAACTTTTCATTTATTATTTTTTTACTTAGATTCATGAAGACTCTTTTACCAATTTCCATTTTTCTCGTTCCCATTCTCCCGCTTCAAGCCGCTCCACCGGTCGATCAGCTCGACGAACTGGTGGTGGATGCCGAAACCGGCTCCCCTTCCCTCACGCAGGCGACGCCGGAAGAAGCCCGCGAGCGTCTGGCGAAGACGCCCGGCGGCACCGAGGTGATCGACGCGGAACGCTATCTGACCGGCCGCGCCGGCACGCTGGCGGATACGTTCGCGCTATCGCCCGGAGTCTTCGCGCAGCCGCGATTCGGCGCGGACGAGGCCCGGCTGTCGATCCGCGGGTCCGGATTGCAGCGGACCTTTCACGGCCGTGGCATCCGCGTGCTGCAGGACGGCGTGCCGCTGAACCTCGCGGACGGCGGCTTCGACATGCAGGCGATCGACCCGCTCGCCGCCTCGCATATCAACGTCTGGCGCGGCGCAAATGCCCTCGCCTACGGCTCGTCCACGCTCGGCGGCGCGATCGACTACGTTTCCCACACCGGACTCACCGCACCGGGATTCGCCATGCGGATCGAGGCGGGCTCGTTCGACTATCTCAAGGCCCGCGTCGCCGGCGGCTGGATGCATGACTGCCGCGACGTCTACGTGTCCTTCAGCCACCACTCGCAGGAAGGCTTCCGCGACCATGCCGAACAAAGCACGCAGCGACTTTTCGCGAACTTCGGCTGGCGGCCGGCGGATCACATCGAGTCACGGCTTTACATCACGAGCGTGCTCACCGATTCCGAACTTCCCGGCAACCTGACGAAGGCGATGCTTGAGGACGATCCGCGGCAGGCGCACCCGATGAACCTCACCAACGACCAGAAGCGCGACTTCGAGCTTCACCGGATCGCCAGCAAAACGGCGGTCGTCAACGGCCCGAACACCTGGGAGTTCACCGCCGCCTGGACCTACAAGGACCTCGACCACCCGATCTTCCAGGTGATCGACCAGAAATCCAACGACGCGCTGCTCGGGCTCACCTTCAGCCACGACGGCGAACTCTTCGGCCGCAACCACTTGCTGCGGGCCGGCGCGATGTTTCTCTCAGGAGAAACCATCGCCGCCAACTACATCAACGCCGGAGGAAACCGCGGCGCGCTCGTCAAACGCGACCGCCAGCGCGCGGAGAACCTCGAAGGCTTCATCGAGAGCCAGCTCGGCCTGGGCGGCGGATTCACCGGCATCCTCGGCGCGGCGGCATCCCGCAACACGCGGGAAATCGACAGCCTCGTCGGCACGACGGCCCCGTACGACCGGAGTTATGACAATGTCTCGCCGAAGATTGGACTTCGCTGGGACGGCCCGGGGGTCCAAATCTTCGGCAACGTCAGCGGCAGCTACGAGCCGCCGACCTTCAGCGAGTCCGGCACCGCGGTCGTCGCCAACAAAGCGCAGACCGCCACCACCATCGAGATCGGCACCCGCGGCAGCCGCGGCCCGGTGAGCTGGGACGTCTCGCTCTATCATGCCGAGATCGAGGACGAGCTCCTGCTGGTCCAGCTCCCGCCGCCGGCACCGCTCGGGGCGACCGGCACGATCAATGCGGACGAGACGATCCACCGCGGGATCGAAGCCGGCCTCGCCATCGACCTTCTCGGCCGCTCGTGGGAGGAAACTCCGGACCACCGGCTCGTCTTCCGCAGCGCCTGGACCTACGGCGATTCCCGCTTCGATGGCGACCCGACCTACGGCGACAACCGCTTGGCCGGTCTGCCGCCGCACGTCGTCCGCGGCGAACTGCTGTGGGAACACGCCGCCGGCTGGTATGCCGGACCGACCTTCGATTGGGTGCCGGTGAAATCCTACATCGACCACCGCAACACCTTCGCCGCCGATCCCTACGCGCTGCTCGGCTTCAAGCTCGGCCGCCGGGTGAGCGACGGCTTCTCGTGGTTCGTAGAGGCCAAGAATCTCACCGACGAACACTACGCCGCCACCCATGGCGTGATCGAGAACGCCGACGGCACGGACCAAGCGCAGTTCCTGCCCGGGGATGGCCGCAGCTTGTTCTGCGGCGTCGAGTGGCACTGGTGAGCGCCCGAGCTTGCCGCTGCGGTGGAGGTCGTTAGGTTCGGGGCTTTCCCTGAAACCCATGGCCACCATCGCAGTCCTCGGCACCCTCGATTCCAAAGGAGAAGAACACGAATTCATCGCCCGGCGGATCCGGGCACGCGGCCACCACGCCCTGCTGATCGATGTCGGCAGCGGCGCTCCGCCCACGGTGACGCCCGATATTTCCCGGGACGAAGTGGCCGCGGCGGCGGGGCTGGATCTCGCGCCGTTGCTGGAAAAACACGACCGCGGCGCGTGCGTCGTCGCCATGAGCGAGGCGGCGCCCGTACTGCTGGCCAAGCTCGCGGACGAGGGAAAAATCCAAGGCGTCATCTCGCTCGGCGGCGGCGGCGGCACCGCCATTGCCACGGCGGCCATGCGCGCCCTGCCGCTCGGTTTTCCCAAGTTGATGGTCTCCACCCTGGCGGCCGGCAACACCGCGCCCTACCTCGGCACCAAGGACATCGCGATGATGCCCAGCATCGCCGACGTTGCGGGGCTCAACCGCCTTTCCCGCACGATCTTCACCCGCGCCGCCGGAGCGATCTGCGGCATGGTGGAAGCCGAGCCCGAGACCGAAGAAGGCCGACCGCTGGTGGTTGCCAGCATGTTCGGCAACACGACGGCATGCGTCACCGAAGCCAAGCGCATCCTTGAGGAGGCCGGCTACGAGGTGCTCGTCTTCGCCGCCACTGGGGCGGGCGGGCGGACGATGGAATCGCTCATCGAGAGCGGCATGGTGGCCGGCGTTCTCGACCTGACGACCACCGAATGGGCGGACGAACACGTCGGCGGCGTGCTCGCGGCGGGACCGGATCGGCTCGACGCCGCGGCCAAGGCGAAGGTGCCGGCGGTGGTCGCGCCGGGCTGCCTGGACATGGTGAACTTCGGCGAGGAGGCCTCGGTTCCCGAAAAATTCGCCGGGCGGAAATTCTACATCCACAACCCGCAGGTGACGCTGATGCGGACCACGTCTGAGGAATGCGCAGCCATCGGGCGGATCGTCGGGAAAAAGATCAGCCGCTACACCGCGCCCGCCGCCGTGATGATCCCGCGCAGGGCGATCAGCGTGATCAGCGCGCCGGGGCAACCGTTTCACGATCCGGCGGCGGACGAGGCCTTGTTTTCCGCGCTGCGGGAACACGCCGGCGTGCCCGTCGAGGAACTCGACGAAGAAATCAACTCGCCGGCGTTCGCCCGGGCCTGCGCGGAGAAACTCCTCGCGCTGATGGCGTCCCGCGCCGGATGAGCGGCGGAAATGCGTTTGCGGTCCGCCACCCGATCGACCATCCTCGGCACGAATGAAACCGGGAGACGCCCCAGACGACGGCACGCAGGAAGATCTCGAGCGGCTGCAGCTCGCCCTCAAGGCCTCGAATGAAGGCATCTGGGACTGGATTCCCGGGCGGAAGGAAATTTTCTACTCGCGGCGCATCCTCGAGTTCCTGGAGTGCGGGACCACGCGCGCACCGAACCTTTTCCTGCCGCCACACGACTCGATCCACCCGGAGGACCGCGCCTCCTTCGAGCGCGCCCTGAGCCAAGCGCTCGAGAACGGCGGCCCGCAGACGCTGGCCGTGGACGTGCGCGTCCGCACCGGCGGCGCGACGTGGCGCTGGCTGCGGATCCGCGGCACCGTGGTCCGGGACCGCGCTGGAGAAGCGAACCGCATCGCCGGCTCGATGATCGACATCAGCCAGCGCAAGGCCGCCGAAGCACAAGTCGAGGAAGAACGCTTCCAGCTCCGCCAACTCATCGACCACGTGCCGGTGCAGATCTACTTCAAGGACCTGCAATCGCGGTTCACCCTCGCGAACCAAGGCATGGCCCACTGGATGGGCCTCGAAGACGTCTCCGAACTCGTCGGCCGGCACGACCGCGATTTCTTCGACCAAGACCACTGGCAGCCGGCCGAGGAGGACGAACGGAAAATCCTCGAGACCGGCCAGCCGATCACCGGAAAGCTCGAGCACGAGACGTGGCGGGAATCCGGCGAGGACACCTGGGTGGTGACCTCGAAATTCCCGTGGCGCGACCGCCAGGGCCACCTCAAGGGGACCTTCGGCGTCTCCAGCGACGTGACCAGCCTGGTGCGGGCGCAGCGCGAGGCCACCGCTCTCGCCGAGGAGCTCCAGATCCGCAACAAGGCTTATGAAGAGGAACTCCAGCTCGCCCGCGAGATCCAGCAGGCGCTGGCAGGCGGCGGCTTTCCGAATGTGCAGGCGAACGGCGGCCGCGCCCTTGGCTTCGATGCCCGCTACGTCCCGATTTCCGGCTTGGCCGGCGACTTCTACGAAGTGGTGCCGATCGCGGAGGACGCCGCCGGCTTCCTCATCTGCGACGTGATGGGTCACGGCGTGCGGTCCGCCCTGATCGTCGCGATGCTTCGCGGCTTGTTGGAAAAACAGCGCTCGCAGGCCAGCGACCCCGGCCAATTCCTGCGCGGGCTGAACGACGGCCTCGCCGCCATCCTCGAGCGGGCCGGGACGACGATGTTCGCCACCGCATTCTACGGCGTCGCGGATCTCGGCGGGAACCGGCTGCGCTACGCGTGTGCCGGCCATCCGGGCCCGATCGCGGCCGGGCCGGCGGGCGTGCGCCAGATCGCGGCCGATCGACCCGAGAAAGGACCGGGACTCGGCTTGATCCGCGGCGCGGCCTATCCCGTCGGCGAGCTGCCGCTGACGGATCTCGACCGGCTGGTGCTTTTCACCGACGGAGTCCTCGAGGCGGAGAACCGCCAGGGAGAGCCGTTTTTCGAGAAGCGGCTGATGGAAATCGTCGGCTCGTCGGCGGCCCTGCCGCTGGAGGGCATGCTCGACAGCATCCTCTCAAGCGTCCTCGAGTTTTCCGAAGGCAAGCACTTCGACGACGACGTCTGCCTGCTGGGCGTCGAGCTGAGATAGCGCCCGCGCGCTCAGTCCAGCAGATCCGGATACTGTCGGCGCGCGATTTCCATCGAAAGCTCGAGGATCTCCGCGCTGCGGGAGCGGCCGAGCGCGGCGTCGGCCATCGCCGCGCATTCGTCGTGCCGCAGCGAACGGATCGCCTGCCCCACCCGCGGCACCTGCTGCGGACCGACGGAAAGTTCCTCCACGCCCAGCCCGAGCAGGAGCGGCGTGAGGCGGATGTCGCCCGCCATTTCGCCGCACACACCGGTCCAGATGCCGTTGTCCTTCGCCGCGTCGATCGTCCGCTTGATCAGCCGGACCACGGCGGGATGCGTCGGCCGGTAAAGGTCGGCCACGTGCGGGTTCACGCGGTCGACGGCCACCGTGTATTGGATCAGGTCGTTGGTGCCGATGGAGAAGAAGTCGACCTCCGGTGCGAGGAAATCCGCGCACATGGCGGCGGAGGGCACTTCCACCATGATGCCAACCGGCAGCCCGCGGTCGAACGGCACGCCCACTTCGTCGAGTTCGTCCATGCAGCGCTGGAGCAGCTCGCGGCCGCGGCGGACCTCCGAGAGGCCGGAAACGAGCGGAAACATGACGGCGGCCTTGCCATACGCGCTGGCCCGCAGGATGGCGCGGAGCTGTTCGCGGAACATCGCCGGCCGCGCGAGCGAGACGCGGATGCCGCGCCAACCGAGGAACGGGTTCGGCTCGGGATCCGTCAGCGGTTCGACCGGGAGCTTGTCGCCGCCGGCGTCCAAGGTACGCACGATCACCGGATGCGGCGCCATTTCCTCGACCACCTTGCGGTAAACCTCGGCCTGCCGCGCTTCATCCGGCATTTCCTCGCCGCTGAGCAGCAGGAACTCCGTCCGGTACAAGCCCACGCCCTTGGCGCCGCTGCGTTTCACCAGCGGCAATTCCTCCACGAGCTCCACGTTGGCCGAGACCGTGAGCACCCGGTCGTCGCGCGTGGTGGTGGCGGCACCGCGCATCTCCTCCAGCGCGTGGCGGACCTTTTCCTTCTCCGCGGCCAATTTCCGGTAGCGCTCGAGGGTCTCCTCCGAGGGATGGAGGATCAACTTGCCGCTGTAGCCGTCGAGAATCGCGGGCGTCAGCGCCTTGATGTCGATCACCGCACCGTCGTGCCCCACCACCGCCGGGATTCCCAAGGCCCGTGCCAGAATGGCGGTGTGGGAATTCACGCTGCCCAGCTCGGTGGCAAAGCCGAGCACATGGCGGCGGTTCATGACCGCGGTGTCCGAGGGCGAAAGATCGTACGCCACCAGGATGTGCTGGTCGTCCGGCATCTCCGCCCGGCCGTCCGAGCCGGACCGGAAGTTTCTCAACACGCGCTGGGAAACGTCCTCAATGTCGGCCGTGCGCTCGCGCAAGTAAGGATCCGGCACCCGCCGCATCGCTTCGAGAAACGTCTGCATCACGGCGTAAAACGCGTATTCCGCATTCTGCCGCCGGCGCGAAATGAACTCGATCACGCGATCCACGACCGCCCGGTCCTCGAGCACCATCACGTGCGCCTCGAAAATGCCGCTCTCGGACTCGCCCGAAAGGCTCTCCAACCGCTGCTGCAGCTCGAGGAGCTGGCGTTTCGTCACTTCGAGCGCCTCGCGGAAACGCTCCTGCTCCGTCGTGATCTCGTTCTCGGAAATGGCATAGACGTCCGGCGCGGAAAACCCGCGCGCCATCACGTGGATCGGCCCGATGGCGATGCCGGGTGACGCGGGGATTCCCTCGTGGACGATCTCGGGCTCGCGTGCGTCTCCATCCATGCTCCCGGACAGCGTGGTGTCGCCACGCCAACTCGATCAAGGCACAAAATCCGGTGTGCCCTTCCGTCGCCAAACGCCTCGGCCGGCGGTCAATCTTCCTCGAATTTCCGGCCAATCAAGTCGCCCAGCGCATCCAGCGCCGCCTCGGCGTCCGCTCCCTCGGCGCTGACGACGATCACCGATCCGTGGCCCGCGGCCAGCATCATCAGGCCCATGATGCTCTTGCCGTCCACCTCCTCGCCGTCCTTCTCCACGGAGATCTCGGCATCGAAGCGGTTGGCCGTCTTGACGAACTGCGCGGCCGGCCGGGCGTGGATGCCGAGCTTGTTGAGAATGGTGAAATCTTTCTTTGGCATGGGGTTCGGGCTCGCGCCGGGCGGACTCTAGGAAGCGTCGCCACCCTCTCCAAGGCAAAATTTCCAGCAGGCTTGAAGCGAGGGCCGGTCTCAGTCATCCTGCCGTTCCGCCCGGCACCGGGCGGAAAACTCCCCCCGCGATGAACCAATCCACACCCGCCACGAGACTCACCCGCCTGCTTGCCGAAGGTGCCCGCATCCTCGCCATCCAAGGCAACGACGGTGGCATCGACATCACCCACGACATCCAAGGACTGCTCGCGGAGCTGGAGAAACCGTCCGGCGCTCCCCTGCGGGCTGCTCCCGCGGTTGCCGCTGGCCCCGAAGCCATGCCGACGACGGCGCTTCGTTAGGGCGTCACGCCCGGCAAATCCGAAAGCTCCGGCAGCTCATCGAGCAGCGCGTGCGTCGCCGCCGCTGATCCGTGCTACACCACAGCCTTGGCCACGGCGACCCGTCGGCCATCCGCCACCGCGCGCCAAGCGAATCACCGGCAGCTGGAAACAAAAAATCCCGAAGCCTCTCGGCCGCGGGACTTCTTGATTTCCAAAGGAAAGTGCTCGAAAGAGGACTCGAACCTCCACGGGTTACCCCACTAGATCCTTAGAAGATTAAGTTTACAATAACCTACTGATAATCAGTGCCACTATTTCTGCCAAATTCGGCTATTTCCGCGAATTCTGGCATTTTCTGGCACACTCGGCTACCGCCCTGGCCATGCTCACCGACGGCATCGACCTGCGCGACGGGCTCCAGCGCCCTTGGCACGAACTACGATAAATCTCGTAATAAATGCCGCCGGGGCACGCCTCCTGCATTCCCCGGCGACATCAAGACGCCCAGACAAAAGATCGAGGAGCTTACCGCGGAAGTTGCGGCGCTGAAGGCCGAACTGGCCGTCCAGAAGGGCATCGTCGCCGCCCTGCTCAAGCGTCTCTACGGCGCCAGGAGCGAGAAGATGAGCCACGACCAGCTGCTGATGGCCTTCCTGGAGGACGAGGCAAAAAAGCCCGTGGCCGCCGTTGGAGCCGACGCTCCACCGGGGGTTGAGACCACGCCGGCCAAAACACGTGCCCGCCGCGTGAACAAACTCTCCCACTCGCTCAAGGGCCTGCCCACCGTCGTCCGAGAGATCGTCCATCCCGACGTCCTCGCCGCTCCCGCCGACTACCGCCTCATCGGCGAGGAGACCAGCGAGCACCTCCATGTCTCGCCCGACGCCTTCACTGTGGAGATCGTCACGCGTCTCACCCACGTCCGCAAAGGCGACGCGGACGCGGTCCCCGTCACCCCGCCGCTCGAACCCTGCCTCCTTCCCGGCAGTGTTCTGACCCCGTCGCTCGGCGCCTACCTTCTCACCCAGAAGTTCTGCTACCACAGCCCTTTTCACCGCGAGGAATGGAAGCTGCGCGCCGCCCATGGCATCGAGCTCACGCGCAACCTCATGTGCTCCTTGCACGACCACCTCGCCGATCCACGTCGATTACCGAGAATCTTGCACGATCCGGTGCGGTGAGAACACCCTCCAACCCTCGCCGGAGTTCGTTCTCGATGCGGTCGGCATTACCACGTCCCGCCGGCTTTTAGGGGCAGTATTTGGGATGAGCCGAATCGAGCGAGACGATCTCTCACGCCGCTCTGGACATCACAAGCTCCTGATCCTCAGAGTGCCACCGGCCGGACTCGAACCGGCACGGGAGTTGCCTCCCAGCGGATTTTAAGTCCGCGGCGTCTACCATTCCGCCACGGTGGCTTTTGCGTTCCCTCGCGGGCCGGCCCGCGCGGGTGGCGGGATGGCCCGGGGTAGCGGAGGGGCGCGGCGGCGTCAATCTCCGGCCTTCAACCGCCGCCGAGGGTGGCTTGGGCGGCGAGGAGCACGGTGGCGGCCACGACGATCCAACCGATGAGGGCGACGAGGCCGTCGTGGGCGATGAGCGCCAGGCCGAAGATGGCGATGGCAAGACCGACGCCGTTGGCGCTGAACGGGATGAACTCCGCGATGGGGGTGGCCAGCGCCAGCAGCGAGCAAACGATGGCGATGGCCCGCGCGCCGTTGCTGCCGGTCAGGTATTGCATCCGCTTCTTGAGAAACCGGTCGATGAACCGCGCGGACTTGCGCAGCCAGTTGCCGGTGGCTTTCTTCAACTTCCCGCAAGATACCGAGCGCCTCAGCAGCCACTGGGGCAGCCAGAAGTGGTCGCGACCGAAAAGGAGCTGCACCGAGATGAACAGGATGAATATCCCGAGGACGACCGGCACCCCGGGGATGTCCCCGATCACCGGCGCGGTCATGATCAGTCCCGGGAAAAGCAGCAACGGACCGAACGAGCGGCGGCCCACCTCGTCCATCATGAAGTCCAAGCTCACCTCGTCGCGCCGCTCCGTGGCATCGTCGAACCGATCCACCAACTCCTCGAGGTTCTTCGGGGCTCCGGTTTCTTCCATCCGCAATGATACCCCCGTCCCGCGAAGGGAAAACAACGCGCTGCCGTTCCGCGGCCCGGCTCGACAGCCGCGGGGCGGACCGGCATCGTCATGACCATGAGCCAAACCGCCTTCGACCCCTACTCACCCCCGGGCGACGCAGGATCAGCTTGGGTGAGGCCGCTGTTCCGGCCGCTGCGGACGCTCGCTTTGTGGTCGTGCTGGCTCTACGGCGTGTCGATGGTGCTGATGATCCCGTTCCAGTTCGCCTTGGCCCCGGCGGCGACGGCGATCGAGCAGGCCGACGAGTTCATTCCTTCACAGCACGCGCCGATACTTGTCGGATTGCTCTTGGTGTTCGTGGGGATGGCGGTGTGGATCGCTTCGTTCGTGACGTTCCTCTGCTGGAAGTACCGCGCCGCGTCGAATGCTTGGATCCTGGACGGCAAACGGATGCAGCTGCGCCCCGGGATCAGTGTGGGCGGCTATTTCATTCCGCTCGCCAACTTCTATCTCCCGTGGCGGGCGATGCGCGACATCCAGCGGGTTTCGACCGGCGGGAGTGGCATGAGCGGCGCGTGGTGGGCGCTGCACCTGACCAGCATCCTCGGCCCGTGGTTCACGGGTTGGGACGACACGACATTCGAGATGCGTCCCGCTGACATGCTCTGGCTCGCGGTCAACCTGGCAGCCACCGTTGTCACCATCCTGCTGGTACTGAAGATCACGCGTGCTCAGGAAGGAATGAACGCCGGAATCGGAAACCCGCGCTCCAGTGATGCCTGATCGCGCGGCCCGTCACCCGCAGGTGGCGGCCGCGGCCGGTGAGTGGGATCGGCGGTTCGCCAATCCCTCAAGCAGGGCGGACACGGCTTTCGGATCCGGCGGCTTCACCAGATGGTGGTCGAAGCCCGCCTCCCCGGTGCGGCGGCGATCGTCTTCCTGGCCCCAGCCGGTGAGGGCGACGAGGACGACGGATTCCAGTCCGGGCAGGCGCCGGAGCTGCCGCGCCACCTCGCAGCCATCCATTTCCGGCATGCCGAGATCGAGGAAAACGAGGGCCGGTCGCCAGGCGGCGACTTCCCGCAGGGCGGCGGGTCCATCGTGGACGACGCGGACTTCGTGCCCCTGCAACTCGAGCAGCATGGCGAAACTGAGGGCGGCGTCGCGGTTGTCATCCACCACCAGGATCGACGCCCCCTCCGGACGGGCGCGTGCCGGCATTCGGTCGCCGGCTTCCCCTTTGGGCCGGCTTGGCGGCGGGGCCGCAGCGAGCGGAAGCTTCACGACGAATTCAGAGCCGCTCCCCAGTCCGGCGCTGCGCGCCTCGACGCTTCCACCGTGCATTTCCACGAGATTCCGCACCAAGGTGAGGCCGATCCCGAGGCCGCTGTGGGCTCCCGATGCGGGGCCATGCTCGGCTTGGACGAACAGGTCGAAGACCTTCGGAACCATGGCGGCCTCGATGCCGATGCCATTGTCGCGGATGGAAACGACCGCCTGGCCGGCCTCGCGGCGCGCGGTCACCGAGATGGAGCCGCCGGGCGGGGTGTAGCGCGCGGCGTTCGAGAGCAGGTTTCCAAAGATTTGGACGAGCCGCACGGGGTCCGCGTGGAGCGGGACGGCGCCGTCCGGCACATCGATCGTCAGCGAGTGGCCGTGGGTGTCCACGAGCGGCTGACAGGTCTCCACGGCACGCGCGATCGCGGTGGCCAGCTCGATGTTCTCGTGCCGCAGCTCGATCTTGCCGCGCATCACGCGTGAAACGTCGAGCAGGTCGTCCACCAGCCGCGCGAGCTGGTCCACCTGACGGCCCATCATGTCGTGGACCTGGCGTGCGGTGGCGGCGTCCACGCGCTCCATTCCGAGGATCTGGAGCGCGTTGCGCAGCGGGGCGAGCGGGTTCCGGAGTTCGTGGGCGAGCGTGGCGAGGAACTCGTCCTTGCGTTGGTCCGCCTCACGTAATTCCTGATAAAGTCCGGCGTTCTCGATGGCGATCGCCGCGCGTCCGGCGAGATCCCAGGCAACCGCGAGATCGCGCTCGTCGTAACCAACCCCGGACTCGGCGACGATGAAGGTCAGCACGCCGACGGTGCGGCCGCGGACTTTCAAAGGGACGCCGATGTATGACCTGAGGCCGAGTTTCCGGATGATCTCGAGCCGTTCGCCATGGCCCAGGGATTCGACCAACATTTCATCCGTGATGCGGGTGACGAGTTCCGGCTCCCCGCTCCGCAGGATCTTCCAGACGCCGTGGTTTTGCGATCGATCGGGCGAGAAGCGCCGATGGTAGTCACGGGCGAGCGCGACTTTTTCCGGATCCACGTGGGCCACGCCGACGCGGCGCAGCGTTCCCTCGTCTGTCAGCACGTCGACCGCCGCCCAGTCGGCGAAATGCGGCACGGCCAGCGAGGCGACCTTGCGCAGGGTCTCGTCGTGGTCGACGAGCACGGCGAGTTCGGCGCTGGCGGCGGCGAGAAACCGGCCGTGTTGCTCCGAGCGCTTGCGCCGGGTGATGTCCTGGCAGACGCCGACCATCCGGGCGGCCTTGCCGTCCGGGCCGGCCAGCACCTTTCCCTTGCCGGAAACCCAGTGGACCCCGCCGTCCGGACGGCGGCAGCGCATCTCGACGTCGTAGGACGACACCGAAGCGATGGCTTGCGAGATGGCTTGGTGGACGCGCTCCCGGTCCTCGGGATGGATCAGCTCCGCGAAGTCCTCGAAGGTGCCGCCAAAGGTGCCCGGCGCCAGTCCGTGGATCGGCTCCAGGCTGTCGGACCAGGTGAGCCCGCCGGTGGCCAGATCCCAGTCCCAGACGCCCATCTGCCCGGCATCGAGCGCGAGCCGCAATCGTTCCTCGCTGAGTCTCAAGTCTTCGGCGAGCGCGTCGTCGGGCGACGGCGGCGGCGGGCCAAGGGAATCGCCTGCGGGTTGTAGGGAATCCTCTGGGTTCATCTGTGACGGGGAGCCTGTTCTCGCGATTGGCCGGAGACACGGAGACGCATGTCCCCGCCATTCCGGAGCATCGCAGGGTAGCGCGCCGCGCCGCCCGCACAAGGACGGGTTTTGGCCGACGGGCCGGGCGCGCTTCCCGCGGTACCGCCGCCGGCAGCCCCGGGAATTGCTATTGCCAGGTCGCGCGGCTTGGCGACCATCCCGTGCTCCACGATGGCCGATTCCGAAACACCCTTCCGCGTCCTGTTTGTGTGCATGGGAAACATCTGCCGCTCCCCCGCCGCGGAGATCATCTTCCGCAAGTTGGTCGCCGACGCCGGGCTCGAGCATGCCTTCGAGATCGATTCCGCCGGCACCATCGGCTACCACGCCGGCAAGCCGCCGGACGCGCGCATGGCCCGCACGCTCGCCGGGCGCGGCTACACCGTCGCCGGCTGCGCGCGGCAGGTCAGGCCCGCGGATCTCGAGGACTTCGATCTGATCGTGACGATGGACGACGAGAACCTCGAGAACGTCCGGGCGCTGGATCGCTCGGGCCGTTTCCACGAGAAGATCCGGCCGCTCACCAGCTTCTGCACCCGCTCGCGGGACCGCCACGTCCCGGACCCCTACTACGGCGGCCAGGCCGGCTTCGACCACGTGATCGAGCTGCTCGAAGATGGCTGCGCGGGAGTGATCGAGTGGCGGATGAAAAATGATGTAGGATGAATGGCTGCGTCGCGGGTCTCCCCTCCTGACTTCACTTCGATATCCGCCGGCTCCCGCCGCGGCTACCCGCGTTCTGAGACGGTCAGCATCTTCTCCATGAAGATCCCGGCGAACGGGTCTTGGTTGTACCGGGGGATCTCCCGGAAGCCGAGATCGCGGAACAAGTTCAGCGCAGGGATCGAGCCACGCGTCGTATCCAGCCGCAAAGCCCGATAGCCCAGCGCTTCGGCTTCTTGCACCGCCAGCGAGCAGAGCTGCCGGCCGAAGCCCCTCCCCCTGCGCCCCGCCGAGACATACAGTCGCTTGAGTTCGGCGACCGTTTCCGAAAACCGGCGGACGCCGACACACCCTTCGATTCCGGAATGGCCGGCGAGAACGAAAAACGCTCCGCCGGTCCGGAGATATGAACGCTCGAGATCCCGCACGTCCGAATCCTTGCCCTCGGGCAGAAAGTCATGACCCAGCTCGGCGAAGACCCGCGCCAGAAAATCCATCACAGCGCCGTGGTCCTCAGTCCGGAAGGGCCGGACGATCAAGGGGTCTTCATCCGGACCCATGAACGGCGGCCGGCATTGCATGGCGTCGCGCATCCGGCCGGCGGCCTCAGTCCTTCAGGTTCTTCTTGAACTCGCGGAGGCTGCTTCTGTCAGCGGTGTAGCTGTCGTAGTTGATCGAGGCAATCAGCTTCTTGTTCTCGCTGTCGGCGACGGCCATTTTCGGGATGTATTTGCCTTCGTTCAGCGCGTGGCGCACCTCCTCGGGGAGCTTGTCCCAGTAGGGGCTGTTGTCCTTGGAATCGAGGTAGACGAGGATCGCCTTGCGCCGCACGGCTTTGAGGAATTCCGCGCCGGCGTCGTTGCAAAGCGGGCAGGTGCTGTCCTTCCGCGTCCAGATGTAGGCGATCGGCAGATTCTTTTCGGCAGCCGCCAGTTTCGCTTCCTCGAGATTGGCGTGGGTGTAGGTGTCGCGCGGGAGGTCGATGCCCGCCATGGCGGCTCCGGCGAGAAGAAGGGAGATCATCAATGTTTTCATGGGAATTGGCAGTTCGATTCTCGATTTTGTTCCCTCATATCTCGGACCGGGCTCAAATCAAGCCCAAAGCGTCCCGGTGGAACCCAGGCCGATCACACCAGGAACCGCGTGACGGATGAAGCGGGACGAGCGATGGCGCCGTTTCGCTTATCTCGCGCCGGATGGCAGCGGCTGCGGAGATGACGTGGGGCCGTGGATCTGCAGGATGTCCGGCCCGCCCGCCGGGTCGGGAACGAAGCGCACGCGGTCGATCGACAAGGCGCGGGGTTCGGTTTCCTTCAGGCTGTGGTGGCGGTGGTAAACGATGAAGATCTCCTGGCCGTCGGGTGAGGTGGTGAAGCAATGGTGCGCCGTGCCGTGGGCGTAGGCGGTGGACTTCATCACCGGGTTGAATTCGTATTTCTTCCACGGGCCGAGCGGGCTGTCGGAGGTGGCGTAGCCCACCGCATACTCCGGGTTCTCGAAATGGCTGCCGGAGTAGGTGAGATAATACGTTCCCTTGTGCTTGAGGATCTCGGCACCCTCCGTCACCGGCCACTGGTGTCGCTCCCAAGCCTGGTCCGGCCGGACCATGAGCTTCAGCGTCGAGGAATCCACGCTCACGAGGTCGTCGTTCAGCTTGCCGCCCCAAATCTCGTTGCCGTCCTTGAAGGTGACGTAATAGAAATACCGCTGGCCGTCGTCGTCTTCGAAGATATGGCCGTCGATCTTGATGCTGTCCGGTTCCATCGGCTCTTGCTTTTCCTGGCGGAACGGCCCCATGGGCGAGTCGGCGGTCGCCACGCACATCCGCTCGTCCGCGGCGTAGTAGAGGTAGAACGTGCCGTCCTTTTCGAGGATGTCCGGCGCCCAGAAGCGCGAGTTGCCCCAGCTGTCCTCGTTCTTCAGCGCGAAGCCCTCGTCCTTCCAGTCGACCAGGTTCGCCGAGGTGTAGAGCCGGATGCCGCGCGGCATCCGCGGGAAGTCGGGCGTGTAAGTCGTGTAAGCGTAGTACTTCCCGCCATGGCGGAAGACGACCGGATCCGCCCCGCCGGCGCGGACCGGATTCGTGTAACTGCGCTCGAGCGGCTCGGGCCGGTATGCCGCGATCCGGAGGTTCCGGAACGACGCCGGACCATCCAGCGCCCGCAGCGCCACCCCGCCGTTCCCGAAGGCAGGGTCGATGCCGTCGAAGACCGGCCACGCCGCTTCGTCGATCGGCTCGTCGTCGATGAAGACCTTCGTGTTGTTTTCGTAAACCTGCAGCCGCAGGTGGTACCACGTACCCGGTTTCACCTCGAACGGCCGGACGGCGACCGGCCGCCAATCCGGGTCCAGCTTGCCCCAGATCGCGAGGTTGTCGCCCGCTTCGATGCCGACGTAGTAGCCGCGGAAGGCGTCGATCCCGTCGCCAAATTCGCTGCCGCGGAAAAGCACCCCCGCCTGAGCGCCGGCGGCTTCGGGGCGAACTTCCACATCGAGCTGGAAATTCCCCGCCTCCAGCCCCTCGACCACCGCCTTCGGCCCTGCCCCGCCGGTGACCCGCAGTGCCCCCTGCTCCACCGACCACTCGCCGCCATGCGTCTTCCAGTGAGGCGCGGGAAACGCGGAGAAATCGGCATCGAACGGTAGCGTCGGCGCGGCGGACAGCGCGGCGGACGCGACGAGCAGAACGGCAAACAAGCGCGGGAACATGCCGCAGCGTGAGGGCGGGAAGGCCGCGACGCAAGGCGGGGACGTCAGAAGTGCGGGGGAGAAAGCACGAAGTCTTGACGGCTTCGCGGGTGAGCCACCACTCCACTGATCACTGCTCACTGATCACTTGGCACTTCTTCCACACCTCACGCCCTACCTCTCTTCTCTTGGCGATCTTGGCGGTGAATCATCTCCATTCCCCGCCATCAACTGACACAACACGAACGGCGAGACGACGAGCGCCTCGAATTCCGCCGGCTCCACCTCCCACTGGGCGGCGTGGAGCGCCTCGATCTTCACGAGGTCGCCGGCGCGGAGCCACGCTTGGACATCTTGTTGCCGGTCCTCGGCGAAGGCCGCGCCGACCGCCTCCAGCGCGAGGTCCGGATCGACGTAGAACAACACGCCATTCTTGAAGTGCGGCCGGAGATCGCTCCAGCCGACGCGGCCGCGCCAGGCCGCGAGCTTTTCGTCGGTCGGCACCTCGCCGCCCCCGAGCAGGGTGTATTTCATCGGATCCTTTTTCATTCGGCGAGGTCCTCGTTGAAAAAGACTTTGATATATCTCATCTTGCGATCTTCGTCGAAGCCGTGCTCGAGGACGCGGTCCGCCTTGCCGACGGCCGCGGGCTTGAGGCGGATCTCGACGCCGGTGTCGAGTTTCATCAACGACTGCACGACTTTCTTCTTCGCCTTGTTCACGTCCTTCTTCGAGATGGCGAAGGAGTCCTCGAGCTTCTGCCCGGTCTCCTCCTCGACCTTCGAGCGATGCTCGGCGAAGCGCGCCTTGGCTTCCGGCGTCTTGAGCACCTCCTCCTCGAACTCCTGCAGGCTGAAGGTGTCCTTCTCCTCGAAGTAACTGAGCACGTCCTTCGCGGCATGGGCGGTTTCCCACGGTGGCGTGTCGTCGGCCGCGACGTCCGGCTGGGTCTTGCGCTCCTTCTTTTCCTTCTCGACGAATGCGACCGCGATGTCGGCGTAGTTCTTCGTCAGGAACGAGGGATCGGTGACCGGCAGGACGCCAAGGAAATCGCGGACCCAGAAGCGCGAGTCGGTGCCGGAGCGATCGAAGGTGAGGACGTAGTAGCCCTTGTCCGGGAGGTGGTCGAGGATCAGGCAACCCTTGTCGATTTTCTCGGGATTGATCCCCTGCTCGGTGTGCAGGTGGAGGTCGCCGTCGCGTGTGGAGATGCTGAGGAACGGGACGACGCTCTCCGACTTGAGAATGCAGAGGCCGCGGACGAGTTCGCCATTCACCTCGATGGCTTCGACCAGCGAGATGCAGAGGTCGCCGGACTTGATGTTCGGGTGGTTCGACTTCGCGTAGAGCCGGGCGGCGATCGCCTTGCCTTTTTCCAGCAAGGCCGAGGGATCGGCGAAAACGGTGCGCGCCGCGACGTTCATCTCGTGCTGGTCGAGCGAGGCGTGGTGGGTGAAGCGGTGGCCGGAGAGGTTCTTGAACGGCTTGAGAAAGAGGGCGGTGAGCGCGTGCTGGTCCTCGTCGGCCACGCGGAAGAGCTCCTTGGAAGTCTCCAGCGGTTCGTCGCGCTGGGGATGGCCGACCTTGGCAAGGACGAGGCTGGTGGCGGCGGCGGAGGTGAAGCGGATCTTGACGGACATCGGGGCCGGGAATCTAGGAAGCCGCGCCCCGATGGGAACTCGAAAAGCCGGGCTGGGCGGAAATAGCGCGCGCGGGACGACGGATTTGCCCCGGGTGTAGATTCGTCGTGCGATGCCGCTCGTATTCCTGACACTCGCCTGCCTGTTCTGGGGGCTGAGTTTCCCGCTGATCAAGGCGCTGCAACTCGAGCAGGCGGGCCGTCTGCCGGACGCGCCGACGTGGTTCCTCGCGGCGTGGCTGCAGGTCTCCCGCTTCGGGCTGGCGGCGCTGCTGCTGGTGCCGCCCATGCTGCGCCGCGGCCGGCCGACGCGCGGCGAGGTGGGCCAAGGCATCGCCGTCGGCGCTTGGGGCGGGTTGGGCATGGCGGTGCAGGCGGACGCGCTGAATTTCACCCACGCCTCCACCTCCGCCTTTCTCACGCAGGCCTACTGCATCTTCCTGCCGCTGTGGGCGGCGCTGCGCGATCGACGCCCGCCGACCTGGCGCGTCGTCTCCGCCACGCTGCTCGTGCTGGCCGGCAGCGCGGTGCTTTCCGGCCTGCGCTGGGGCGAGTTCCGCATTGGCCGGGGCGAGGCGGGCACGCTGCTGGCGGCCGTCCTCTTCACCTTCCAGATCCTGGCGCTCGAAGACCGGAAATCCGCCGGAAACCGAGGGGTGCCCGTGACCTTCGTCATGTGCCTGACCATCGCCGCGATTTTCCTGCCGCTCGCCTTCCTTTCCGCGCCGGAACCGTCCGCCGTGCTTGCGGCCGGCGCTTCGTGGAAAACGTGGACCCTGGTGCTGGCGCTCGCGTTGTTCTGCTCGGTGGGCGCCTTCCTGCTGATGAACACCTGGCAGCGCCGCGTCAGCTCCACCGAGGCCGGGCTGATCTACACCAGCGAGCCGGTATTCACCGCGATCTACGTGCTCTTCCTCCCCGCCCTGCTCGGCGGCTTCATCGGGCGGGCGTATCCGAACGAGTCGCTCACCCCGACGCTGGCGGCCGGCGGGATTCTCATCGTCGCGGCAAACATCCTGATGCAGTGGAAACTCCCGCCGCACCGGCCGTCGATCGCGCCGGCGCCGTGAGGCTGCAAGGGTAGATGAACCGCGCGCACCTCAAATACTCCCTGCTTCCTGCGAGCGAATGGCTAGGAAGATCTGCTGGCGAGCCGAATTCGCGAGGGCGGCTGGAAGGCCTCGGCTGGCCGCGTTCGGCGTGGTACCTGTGGGTCCCGATCCAAAACCATCCCTCTTCGAAATCTGCCTCAATCTGCGGTTCGAATCTCTTTCCATGACTAGAGGCTACTCCGCTTCCGAAAACGCGACCCGCAGCCGGTCGGTGGCGCGTTTGACGTTCCCGCCATGGGCGTAGCACTCGGCGCCGAAGAAGCCGGTGTAGCCGAGGGCTTTCGCCGCTTTGAAAACTTCGGCGTAGTTCACCTCGCCGGTGCCGGGTTCGCAGCGGGCCGGGCTGTCGGCGAACTGGAGGTAGCCGATGTGCGGCCAGCCCTTCTCCATCGCGGCGATGAGGTTGCCCTCGTAGCGCTGCATGTGGAAGAGGTCCCAGTTCAGCTTCACCCGCTCCGAGCCGATGGCCTCGCAGATGGTGATGGCGTCCTCGCTGCCGTAGAGGCAGTGGCCGGGGTGGTTGTAGGGGTTCATCGGCTCGAGGATGATCGTCTTGCCGTGGCGCTCGAGCACGGGAACGGCGGCGCGGAGATTCGCGATCAAGGCCTGGTGCATGTCCTTTTTCGACAGCCCCTTGATGTTGTCGCCGCCGACCACCGTCATCAGCTCGCAGCCGGGCAGCTTGTCGGCGACGGCGCAGCATTCCTCGATCTCGGCGACGAACTTCTCCGTGGGAAACTCCGGGTGATTGATCTCCTGGCCGAAGCCCCAGGCGGTGAACTGAGTGGCGACCATGCCGAGCGTCTCCAGCTCCGCCGCGCCGGCCGCGAGGTCCTTGTCGCGCCACGTCCAGAGTTCGATGGCGGGAAATCCGAGCTCGTGGGCCTGGCGGATGCGGGAGACGAAATCGCCCTCGAACCACATCTCGATGTTCACCGCCACCGGCAGCTCCTTGTTTCCGTTTCCGCTCATGGGCGCGGAGCCTAACGAGCCGGCGGGCCGGCGCAATCGCGGAAGCCGCCTACGGCTTTTTACGTTTCCAAACCCTTGCCAGCCCCGGGGCGCTGGGTTACGTCGCCCTCCCTATGGCCACCTATCGCGTGCTGGTTTCTGACCCCATTTCGGAAAAAGGCGTGGAAGCGCTCCGCTCGGCTCCCGGAATTTCCGTCGACGTCAACACCGGGCTCAAGCCCGAGGAACTGCTCGCCGTCATCGGCGACTACCACGGCCTGGTGGTGCGGTCCCAGACCAAGGTGACGGCCGAAGTTTTCGCCGCCGCGAAAAACCTCAAGGCCATCGGCCGCGCCGGCGTGGGCGTGGACAACATCGACCGCAACGCCGCCACCGACCACGGCGTGGTGGTGATGAACACCCCGAGCGGCAACACCATTTCCACCGCCGAGCACGCCTTCACGCTGATGCTCTCGCTGGCGCGGAACATCCCGCAGGCACACGCTTCGATGATCGCCGGGAAATGGGACCGCAAGTCGTTCCAAGGCATCGAGATGAACGGCAAGCGCCTCGCCATCCTCGGCATGGGCCGGATCGGCACCGAATTCGCCAAACGCGCCCAAGCCTTCGGCATGACCGTGGTCGCCTACGACCCCTTCCTCACCGCCGCCCGCGCGCAGTCGCTCAAGGTCGAACTGGCGGAGACCCCGGAACAGGCGCTCAAGGGCGCGGACGTGGTCACCCTGCACGTCCCGCTGACCGCGGAAACCAAGCACATCCTCAACAAGGAGCGCCTCGCGCTGATGAACGCCGGCGCGCTGGTGATCAACTGCGCCCGCGGCGGCTTGGTCGACGAGGCCGCCGCCAAGGCGGCGCTCGACTCCGGCCAACTCGGCGGGATCGCGCTCGACGTCTACGAGGTCGAGCCGCCGGCCGCCGATTTCCCGCTGTTCGCCGCCGGCAAGACCGTCTTCACGCCACACCTCGGCGCCTCCACGGCCGAGGCGCAGGAAAACGTCGGCATCGAGGTGGCGCACCAGCTCAAGGACTTCCTCGTCACCGGCGAGATCCGCAACGCGGTGAACATGCCGAACCTCGACAGCCGCACGCTCGAAAGCGTCGGCCGCTACCTCGACCTCGCGAAGTCGCTCGGCAAGCTGCTCTTCAAGATCGGGCCCGAACAGTGCGACTCGCTCCGCGTTTCCTATCTCGGTCCGGTTTCCGAGCTCGACACCGAGCTCATCACCCGCACCGCTCTCACCGGCTACCTCGCCGCCGCGCGCGACGAATCGCAGGTGAATCTGGTGAACGCCCCGGCCATCGCCAAGAACCACGGCATCGCCGTCTCGGAGGCCACCGCCGCGCTGGCGACCAACTGGACCGAGCTGATCGAGGTCTCCGCGATCAAGGGCGGCGAGACCTGCACCGTCGCCGGCACCTTCTTCGGCAACGCCCCGCGGATCGTCCACATCGCCGGCCACAACGTCGAGACCAGCCCGACGGGCCGCTTCCTCTTCGTGGAAAACGACGACCGTCCGGGGATGGTCGGCACCGTCGGCGGCGCGCTCGGCGAGGCCTCCGTCAACATCGCGAACATGGCCCTCAGTCGCACGGAAGACCGCAAGCGGGCCGTCACCTTGATCGAGATCGACTCGGAACCGCCGCAGGCCCTGATCGACAAGCTCCGTTCGACCCCCGGCATCCTGCGGGTCCTTTGCTTCGAGCTGTGAATTGCCACGGAATCCCGAAAAATCCCTTTGCCAACCCCCGCCCCGCATCGGTAACCTCACTCCCAGCATGAAAAAACTCGTCGTCATCGCTACCGCTCTCGTTTCCCTCAGCGGCATCGCCGCCGCGGACATCCAAGCGCCTCCCGGTTCCACCTACACCGCGACCCGCAAGCTCGGCCGCGCCGTGGGCAACATCCTTTACGGATTCATGGAAATTCCGGAGCAGATGGTCCGCAAGACCGACTCCTACGGCCGCAAGGCCGGCTGGTCCTACGGCGCCGTCGACGGCACCAGCCGCGCGCTGAAGCGCCTCGGCTACGGCTTCTACGAGCTGGTCACCTTCACCTGCCCGACCTACCGCGGCACCTTCAAGCCGCCGTACGAGCGCTGCGGCGAGGACAACCGCATCGAGATGAACGTCCACGACGGCCTCTCCGAATTCCCGCCGGAACTCGGCTTCGAGACCCACTTCCGCCACAGCCGCGCCCAGCGCTACTGAACCGGCGGCACGCGTCCGACCCTTCACCTCCCGGCAGCGGATCCCGCTGCCGGGATTTTTTTTCTCCGCATTTACAAAATCGGTGAAAACTTCCAGCTGCCGCACCGGTTTGGGGAATGATAAACCGAGGGTTGATGCAAGCAGCGCCCCATGCATACGCTCTTCCTCAACTTCCCCTCATGATGAAACGTATCCTTCCTATCTTCCTCTGCCTCTTGCTGCCTGCCCTCGCCGATGGCCGGGAATGGCGGAATGTGGAAGGCACGCGTTCCTTCGAAGCGGACTTCGTCAGCCGCTGCCCGGAAAAGGTGAAACTGCGCAAAGCGGATGGCGCCGAGTTCGAACTGGAACTCGCGAGATTGCACGCGGACGACGTGGCTTGGCTCGATGACAAGCACCCGCTCCCCGGCTCGGTCCCGCCGCCGGACGCGGTCTTCGACCACCTCCGCTTCGGCGACGACCGCGAGACGGTGCTGCGCAAGCTCAGGGCGAGCGAGATCGTCGAAATGGTGGTGGATGAGACGCACATCGGGCGCTTCGGCCTCAATGGCGTGTTTTGCTGCAAGCACCGCGTCGGCGACATGAAGGCGTGGCTTTATTTCGATTGGACGAAGGGCGGCACGCTCAAGGAGGTCTCGCTGCAGACGGAAGGGCAGCCGGAGGAGAGCTACGACGGCAAGCTCCACACGGCGTGGAAAGATTTCATTCCCCTGCTCACCACCCTCTACGGCCGCCCCGCCCAGAACGGCGCCTACCCGCAGAAGCGCGATCTCGAGGATGGCACCTTCCTCGCCTCGCACCTCTGGCGGCTGGCCGGCGGCGGCAGCATGCTGCTCGGCAGCGCCCGCGAAGGAAACGGCTACATGATCGTCGTGCGCTTCACCCGGGAGATCATCGATCCGGTGCGCGTGCCCTGAGACTCAGAACGGGTCGTCCGAACTCCATCCGGCGGAACGTCCGACCTGCCATTCCTCGACCAGATCCGCCGGAAAGTCCTCGAGAAACCTCGACGGCCGGGTGATGACGTCGCCGGTGTACGACTTCGGATTCATCATCGGGTACGTCAGATACAAGTCGTCCTTGGCGCGGGTGACGGCGACGTAGAACAAGCGGCGTTCTTCCTCGAGCATCGCCTCGTCGTCCGCTTCCACGATCCGGCCGTTGGGAAACTGCCCTTCGGTGAGCCAGATGACAAAGACCGCCTTCCACTCGAGGCCCTTCGCTTGGTGGATCGACGAGAGGGTGACCTTCTCGTCGTCGATCTCGGTCTTCTCGCCGGTCGGCTCGCCGTCGGCGGAACTCATCAGCGAGAGCTGGGCGAGAAACTCGAGGATGTCCTCGAAGTTCCCCCCGTACTGCATGAGCTGCTCGATGTCGCCGCGGCGGTTCTCGTAGTTGTCGAAGCTCTCCTTCAGATACTCGTCGTAGACGCCCTCGAGCACGCTGAAGATCATCTCCGGCGGCCGGGCGAAGTGGCCGCCGGGCGTCAGCTCGTCGAGCGTGTAGCAGAGCTGCTGCCAATGCTTGGCGGAACGCTTCGGCACCTTGAAACCCAGCAGGATTTCCGACCACTTCGGCGGCGGATCGTCGCGCCGCGCCCAGTCGGAGGAAAGCCAAGCCGCCCACAATTTCTCCGCCGCGCCGGCGCCACATCCCGGCAGCAGCATGACCATGCGCTTGAAGCTCACCTCGTCCCGGCGATTGGTGACGAAGCGCAGGAAGGCGGCCACGTCCTTGATGTGCGCCTGCTCGAAGAATCTCAGCCCGCTGGTGATGGCGAAGGGAATCCCGCGATTCGTCAGCTCCATCTGGATTTCCAAGCTCTGGAAATGCGCGCGGTAGAGCACCGCGATCTCGTCGAGTTCGATCCCGTCGTCACGCAGCTCGAGGATCCGCTGGGCGACGAAGGCGGCCTGCATGTTCGGGTCCTCGAGCGGGACGAGCGCCGGTTTCGCGCCCGCCTCGCCGCGGGACGAGCGGAGGTCCTTCTCGAAGCGCGCGCGGTTCGCGCGGATCGCGGCATTCGAAAGTTCGAGGATTTCGGGCACGCTGCGGTAGTTCGTCTCGATCTTGAAGACCGCGGCACCGGGGTAGCGGTCGCCGAAGCGGAGGATGTGCTCCATGTCCGCGCCGCGCCACGAGTAGATCGACTGCGCGTCGTCGCCCACCGCCATCAGGCTGTTCGACCCGCCGGCGAGCAGGTCGATCATCCGGCTCTGCACGCTGTTGGTGTCCTGATACTCGTCCACCAGGATGTGGCGGAATTTCCTGCGGTAGAGTTCGAGAACGTCGGGCTTTTCCTCGAGCAGCCGCACCGCGAGGACGAGCAGGTCGTCGAAGTCCATCGAGTTCGTCTCGCGCTTCTTCTCCTGGTAGCGCGTCTGGACTTCCTCGATCTGCGGCAGCCAATCGTGGAAATAGCCGTAGCGCTCGAGCAGGACGTCCTCGAGGCCCGCGCCGGTGTTCGCCACCAAGCTGAAGATCGTCGCCAGCACGTCGGCTTTCGGAAAGCGGCGCTGCTTGGTGTCGATGTCGAGCGTCGCCACCACGGAGGCGAGAAGCGATTTCTGGTCGTCGCGGTCGAGGATCGAGAACGACCGGGTGAAGCCGAGGTCCTCGGCGTGGCGGCGCAGGATGCGGTTGCCGATCGAGTGGAAGGTGCCGGCCCAGAGGTCGGAAATGTCCTGCGGCACCAGCTCGCGGACGCGCTCGATCATCTCGCGTGCGGCCTTGTTGGTGAAGGTCAGCAGCAGGATGTTCTTCGACGCGACGCCCTGGTCGATCAACCACGCGACGCGGTAGGTGAGCGTGCGGGTCTTCCCCGAGCCCGCGCCGGCAATGACCAGCGCGCGGCCCGCCGGAGAGGAAACGGCGGCGTGTTGCTCCGGATTGAGCGCCGCGGCGTAATCGATCCCGGAGACCGGTGCGGCGGATTGGCGGTGGAGCGTGTACTGGCGGGCCATGGACGGGACGGAGCGTGACACCGGAGCGGCCCGGGATCAACCGCGGCCGGGCGTCATCGCGGCGTCTCGACGGGCATTTCCGACGAAACATGGGCATGGGCCGTATCGAGATCCTCGCCGGCGTCCACCCGCCGCGCGAACGCCCGGAATTTGGCGAGTTCGCGCCTCACGACCGGCAGCAGGATGAAGACGCCGATGAGGTTCGGGAAGCACATGCCGAGCAAGGCCGCGTCGGAGAAATCCACCACGTTGCCCGGAGCCATCGCCGCGCCCACGACCACCACCAGGCAAAACAGGATCTTGTACGAAAAGTCGGACGCCCGGGACTTGCCGAAGACGAACTTCCACGCCTGCAGGCCGTAGTAGGACCAAGTGATCAAGGTGGAGAGCGCGAAGAGGATCACCGCCAACGACAAGACGTAGGGGAACCACTCGATCACCGAACCGAAGGACTCCGAAGTGAGCGTGATGCCGTCTTTCCCTTGGTCGAGATAGTCGCCGGTGCAGATCACCACCAGCGCGGTCATGGTGCAGATCACCACGGTGTCGATGAACGGTTCGAGCAGCGCCACCACACCCTCGCTGGCGGGGTAGCGGGTCTTCGCGGCGGCGTGCGCGATCGGGGCGGATCCGACGCCGGCTTCGTTCGAGAACGCCGCGCGCCTGATGCCGATCAGCATCGTGCCGATCAAGCCGCCGGCCACCGCCTCGCCGTTGAAGGCCTCGGTGAAAATCAGGCGGAATGTTTCGCCGATGCGGTCGTGGTGCTCGAGGAAAACGACCGCGCAGCCGATGATGTAGACCAGCGTCATGAACGGCACGAGCTTCGCCGTGACGCTGCCGATCCGGCTGATCCCGCCGATGATGACCAGGCCGACGAGCACGGCCACGACCAAGCCGAACAGCCAGCGGTTGGAGTCCACGAACGTGCCCTCCCCGCCGGTGACGTTCACGAACTGCGAGCAGGCCTGGTTGATCTGGAACATGTTCCCGCCGCCGAAGGAACCGCCGATGCAGAGCAGGGCGAAGACGACCGCGAGCGTCTTGCCGAGCTGACCGAGCCCGCGTTCCGCCAAGCCGCGGCTCAGATAGAACATCGGACCGCCGTGAACCACGCCGTCCGGCCCGATGTGCCGGTATTTCACGCCGAGCGTGCACTCGGCGAACTTGCTGGTCATCCCGAGCAGGCCGAGGACGACCATCCAGAAGGCCGCGCCGGGCCCGCCGGTGTTGATGGCGATGGCCACGCCCGCGATGTTGCCGAGTCCGACGGTCCCGGACACGGCGGACGCCAGCGCTTGGAAATGCGTGATCTCACCGGGGTCGTCGCTCTTCGAGTAGCGCCCCTTCACCGTCCGCAGCGCGAGGCCGAAGGCGCGGAAGTTGATGAAACGGAAGAAAAACGTGAGGAACAACGCCCCGCCGCCCAGCCACAGCAGGATGAAGGGCACGCTCAGGTCCCGGTCCGGATCGTCGTAGATGCTGAAAAAAACGATCGCGCTGACCGCGTCGGTGCCGGGCTTGAAGAAGTCGTTGATCCGCTCGTCGAGCCCCTGTTGTTCCTCGGCTGCGGGTTCGGGAGCCGGAAGATCCGGAGCGACCTCCTGGGCCGGGCTGACCGTCGACAGCAGCACCGCCGCCAGGAACATCCACACCACCCACAGGATCCGCGTGTGCTTCATCACCATGGGCCGGGACGTTGACTGCCGGCAGCCGCCTCCGCAAGGCACAAGAGCGGGAAATGCGGGGCGCGACCGGTTAGAGATGCTCGCGCAGCCAGGCGTCGATGGCCTCGACCATCCGCGGATGGAGTTCCTCGCCGAACGAATGGCCCGCGCCTTCGAGGGCGAGCCAGTGTTTCACGCAGGAGGCGGCCGTATGCGCGTCATGACCGTCGCGGATCGGCACCACGTCGTCGTCCATCCCGTGGATCAGGAGCCAGGGTTGCACCACGGAGGCCGCGGCTTCGAGCGTGTCGCCGATCGCGTGCATGTCATCCACGAACTTCTGCGAGAGCGGGCAGCCGGGCTTGTCCCAGATCAGGCCTTCGCCGGGAGTCACTTCGCCGAACTCGCGGTCGCAGAACTCGGCGGTGTGCGTCATGCCGGCCAGCGAGACGAGCACCTGGATCCGCGGATCGCGGGAAGCGGCGATCACGCCCACGGCCGCGCCCATGCTGTGACCGATGTAGGCGATCCGCACCTCGTCGGGCACGGTGCCCATCACCGCCGAGAGGTCGTCGAGTTCCTTCGTGAGGGTGGAATCCTCGAATCTCCCTTCGGAGTTTCCATTCCCGGAGAATGACATCCGCAGGCACGGCCAGCCGCGTTTCGAGAGGCCTTCCGCGAGCGCCACGAGCAGCGGCCGGTCCTTGTTGCCGGTCACGCCGTGCCCGAGGATGACGAGGGTGTCGAGCTGGTCGCCGCGGTGGAAGGCGACATCGATGCGTTCTCCTTCCGCATTGCGGATCTGGCTGCTGGTCATGGGATGAAGTTATGATTTGTCGCCGCGGCCAGGAAAGGTCAATTCGGCGACCGCCGACTTGTCGAGTTCGCCGAAGCCCAGATCCATCAAACGCCGGTATTGCGCCTCGGTTGCCAGGGAAAGCGGAACTTTCACCCCGCTGGCGGCCGCCAGGGCGTTGGCGATGCCGCTGTCCTTCGCGGCGTGGGCGGCGGAGAAAAAGCAGTCGTGCTCGCGGGAAATCATGTCATCGCCGTCGGTCTCAAGCACCCGCGAGTTCGCGCCGGTCTGCGAGAACACCTCCTTCACCACCGCGGGATCGAGCCCGAGGGCGACGGCGAGGCCCAGTCCCTCCGCGAGGGCCGCGGTGTTGATGTTCATCACCATGTTGACCAGCGCCTTGATCTTCGCGGCGTGGCCGACGGGCCCGACGTGGCGGAGGGAAACCGAAAGATCTTTCAGCAAGGGCTCCAGATCGTGAAACACCTCCTCTTTCCCGCCGACCATCAGGTAGAGCGTGCCCTCGCGGGCTTGGGTGATGCTCGATGCCATGCTTGCCGCAAGCGTCCGGGCTCCGGCGGCGGCGGCGGCGGCCGCGGCCTTTTCGTGGGCATCGGGCGAGACGGTCGCACAATTCACGAAGGTCCTTCCGGCGGCTCCGTCGAGCAGGGCTCCGTCACGAGCGAAAATCGCGCCCATCGCCGCGTCGTCGGTCACCACGGTGAAAATGACGTCACAAACGGCGGTCACCTGGGGGAGGGACTCCGCGGCATGGCATCCCAGTTCCGCGGCGAGTTCGCGCGCCGCGTCCGGATGATGATCGTGCACGGCGCCAATCCTGTAGCCCAGCTCGTGAAGGCGGCGGGCCATGTTCGCACCCATCCTGCCCACACCGACAAACCCGATCACGCCGTTTCTCATCGGGCGCACTGTGGATTTCGCGCCGCTTCCGTGCAACCGATAGTTTGCCGCCAGGCATTGCGCCCGATATCTATCAGACGCGCCGCAGCACGATGCCGGAGATCAGGAAGACCAACGACGCCAAACCCGCCCACGGCAAGGCACTGGTCCGGACCCGGACGGGCGGCACTCCCTCGCGGACTCGAGCCGGATCGAAATCCGCCGCCGCGGCCAGCAGGGCGTCCGGCTCGCCCGACAGCCGGTATTCCGCCGGATAGCCGCGCTCCCAACGCAGGGTCTTCACCTTTCCGCTCTCCGGATCGTGCAACCGCAGCGTAAGCCTTTCGGCCTCCGCCGGCTCCACCCGCACGCGGTATCGGCCGATCCCGCTTTCCTCGATCGCCACCGGGTAATCCTTGCCCGCGTCGTCGAGCGCGTGGCCCACCCACGGCACCGCGTTGAGCGGCCGCCCGGCCTCGTCGGTGGCCCGAACATCCACCGTCCACCGACCGCCGTCGAACCGGGTCCGCGACTCGATGCCAACCGATTCCTCTTTCCGCAACGCGCCGCGGAACACCTGCGCCCAGAATTTCCCGCAGCCCTGCCACGCGAGCCACTCGCTGCCCCAGCGTTCGGTCAGATCCGCCGTGAAAGCCACGCCGGTGCCGAGACCGAACCGCCCGACCGCGAGCAACGGATCGCCGCCTTCCACCGCCAGCAGCACTTGGGACGTCGGCTTCGGCTTGGCCATGACATAACCGAGCACCGGCGGAAACGCGGCACTTTCAAATCCGGACATCACCGGATGCTCGGTCACGCCCGCCGGCTCGTAGAGGTCCTCTTTGATCGCGGAGCGCGAGGCCTGCATCGTCTCGCGGGTGAAAATCTGTGGCACGTTCTCCGGAGCGTCGGTCTCGTAGTAGCGTCCGCGGCCGGCATCCGCCATGGCGGCCAGCAAGCCGCCCGCGGCCCCGCCGCCCATCGCCACCGTCGAGACGGTCATGCCGGAGTCCGCCATTTCGCGGGAAAGCTCGACGAGATTCGAGGGATTCGTCTGCCCGTCGGTGAGCGCGATGACATGCTTCAGTTTCGCCGCGGCGCCGCGCAGGATGTCGCGCGCCTGGACCATCGCCGGCTGGAGGTCGGTGCCGCCCGCTTCGGCGATCGAGTCGATCGCGGCGGCGATCTGGCCGCGGTTCGACGCGGGTGTGAGATCGAGGACAAGCTGCGGCGCGTGGTCGAAGGCGATCACCGCGATCTGGTCCTGGTTGCCGAGCAGTTCCGCGGCACTGCGGGCCGCTTGACGCGCGAGCGCCATCGGCTGGCCCGCCATCGAGCCGGATTTGTCGATCACCAGCACCATCGCCAGCGAAGGCTTTTCCTTCTCCTTCTCGAACCGGGAAACGAGCGGCAGCACCTCCTCGACCGGCGTCTTGAAATAACCGCCGATGCCGAAGGAGTTTTCGGATCCGACCATGATCAAGCCGCCGCCGAAGTCGGTGACATATCTTTTCAACGATGACATCTGCCGCGGCGACAAGGCGGTGGCCGGCACATCCGCCAGCAGGATCGCGTCGAACGCGAGGATCTCCTCGAAGGACTCCGGCAGGCCCCGCGCGCCGCGGGTTTCGAGGGAAACATCCTGCTCGCGCATCAGCCGCTCGAACGGGCGCATCTGCGCCGGCTTCTCGTGGATCGCCAGGATCCGCGGCTGGCCACGGACCGGCAGCGTCATGGACAAGCGGTTGTTCGCGGGGAACCAGTCGTCCTGCGGCACGAGTTCCGCCTGCCAGACGGTATCGCCGGAGGTGACCATGCGAACTTCGGCGTGGCAGGTCGTTTCGCCCGCGGCGGAAAGCTGGACCGCCTGCTCGGCCACGGCCACGCCGCGGTGCGTGAGGCGGAGCTTCGCCGGCATGTCGCGGTTGGAGACGAGCTTCACGGTGAAGCGGACGATTTCACCTTCGAACGCCACCGGCGTGCCGGCTTCGATCAAGGCAACCGCGGCCTCGGGCTGGTCGAGCGAGCCAAGCCGGACGAACCGCAGGTCGGTCTTCTCCGCGGCCAGCCGGTCCGCCGCACCCGCAAGCGGCGCTTCCAGCAATCCATCGGAAAGCACCACGACGCGCCGGCCCTTGTTCGCCGGCAGGTCGAAGCGCACGCCGGCGAGCGCCCCGGGCAGGTCGGTGGACGCCCGGAAGTCCGCGTCGCCGCGCCCGGCTTCGCACTCCGCGATGAACTTCTCCGCCGCCTCCGGGTCGCTGCGTCTCAACTCGCGGGCGAAGAGGAAAAGCGACCAGCTGTCTCCCGCTCCCAATGAGTCCACCGAGCGACGCACCTCGCCGAGGCCGCGACGCATTTCCGCCGGGTCCACGGATTCGGAAACATCCAGCAGGAAAGTCACGTGCACGTCCTCCGTCGCACGGGTGAAAAACGGCCGGCAAAGCGCGAGGAGCAGGAACGCCAGGGCAAGGAAGCGGCAACCGGTGGCCGCCAGTTTCATCGCGGGCGGCCGGTCGACCAACGACCGCCGGTGGACGAGCATGAACCACGGCAGGGCCAGGACCAGTCCGAGCAGCGGCAGCCAGGTGAGAAGTTCCATGGATGTCATCCCGCCTTCCTCCGGTGATAGAGATAAAACTCGCCGAGCAACAGGGCGATGGCGGCGAGCAGCAACCAGAACGCCAACGGGTGTCCGCGCGGGATGCTCGCGCCGGAGTCGGCCGGCCCGGAGCCGTCCAGCACCGTTTCCACCGGCTCGAACAACGCCCCGCCGAACCAGCGGGCTCCGGCCGGGGTTTCGGCGAGGTAGTGTCCCAGACCGGCGACGACCAAGTCCCCTGCCCCGGCCCGCGTGCCGTCGGGCCGCGTCACCGGGCCGGTCGCGGCGACTCGCGTCCCGGTGGCGTGCGCGGCTCGGAATTCCGGGCCGCGGCCGCTGAGGTCGAGCGCCGCGCCATGGACCAGCGCGGGAAACGCCGGCGAGAAGAAGAACTCGCCGCGCGCCGGATCGAGGTTCACCACCACCGCGTCCCAGCCCTCCGCGCGGCATTTCCAGATGAGCGGAGCGCCGGTCTCGGAAACCGCGAGGACCACCGAACCGGCGGCGGGTGTCAGTTCGCGCGCGCCCTCGAAGCGGATGCCGTCGAGTTCCAGGTGCTTCGTCACGGGATGCCCGTCGATCCGCTTCTCCGCGGCGAACACGTCGAGCGGCTCGCCGGAACCCGACCAGAACGGGCTGTCGCCACTCGGGGCGAAAATAACCTGGCGTGCCTCGTCGCCGGCCGCACCGGTGGCGATCGTCACGTCCGCGCCCTCGCCCGCAGGCGCGATCAGGCCGCCGGTCAGCGCGAACGCCTCGAGCGCGCGCTGGAAGAAATACGGATTTCCGGCGCGCACCCGCACCGTCACCGGTTGGAGATCCGCCAGACCGAGCGGCACGAGATTGTCCGCCGCGAGCGCGTCGTCGATTTTCAGCTCCGCGGTCCAGCGGCCGGACGGCGCGTCGGCCACATCGAGCGATCCGCTCGCTTCTTCGCCCGGCCGCAGCGTCACGGGCACGAGCCGCTGGAGGCCCCGCTCGGCGTGACGCAGCTCCACCTCCACCACGGTCTCCTCCTTCACCGATGAAGCGATACGATAGAAAAACTCCGCGCCCCGCGCGTTGCCCGGCCTGCGCTCGAGATCCGCGGCGACGAATCCCGCGTTCGGCGGAGCCGCCGGCAGACGGATCACCTCCACCGCCGGATCGAGTCCTTCCCAGCCGGCATTTCCGTCGGTCACCAGCACCACGCGTCCCGCCTCGCCGGCACCGCGCGCGCAGGCATTGATCGCCCGCACCGCCGCCGGGCTCACCGGCATGTCGCTGACGCGGAGCCGCGCGATCGCCTCCGTCAGGTCCTTCGGCGAATCGCTCGCGTGGCTGAGAAACTCCAGCTCCGAAGACGCCGCCGCCAAGGCCGCCCGACGCGTCCCGTTCAGCGCGCGGACGACTTCCCGCGCGCGCTCCTTCGCCACCTCGACGTTTTCCTTCCCTCCCACCCTCGCCCGCATCGACGGCGAGACATCCACGACCACCAGCAAGTCGCGCTGGTCTTGGCCCGCCGGGCGCGGACCGGCCGCCGCCAGCGCGACCGCCGCCGCCGCGAGCGCCAGAAGCAGCAGCGAAAACACATCCCGCAGCCGCTGGAACAACGATGACGCCTTCTTCTCCTGGAAAATCTTCTCCCACAGGAAAAGCGCGTTCACCGGGAACCGCCGCGGCCGGACGCGCAGGAAATACGCCGCCGCCAGCGGGGCGAGCGCCGCGAGCAACCAGAGAAACGCCGGCGCGCCGAAGATCACGCCGCCAGGCCTCCCCGTTGCAGGATCGCGCGGATCACCTCGTCGAAGGCCTCGCCATCGAGCGTCCGCGTGAAGCCGATCCCGCGGCGCGCGCACTCGACCCGCAGCCGCTCGTTCCACTCCGCCACCGCCTGCGCGTAGGCGTCGAGTTCCCGCGCGGTGACCGTCACCTTGCGCCGTCGGCCGGACTCGACGCACTCGAGTTCGAGGTCGCCCTTGCGGTCGCAACGCAAGTCTTCCTCGGACAGCACCTGGATGGCATGGACATCATGACCGATCCCCGAAAGCCGCTTGAGTCCCTCCTCGAATCCGCCGGGGAAAAGAAAATCCGAGATCACCACCGCCAAGCCGCGCTTCCGGTGGCGCGCCTGCAAGGTGCGCACGCAGGCGGAAAAGTCCGTGTCGCTGCCGAAGCACGCCGCCTCCTCGAGCGAGCGCAGGAACGGCAACACCTTGCCCCGACCGCGAGCCGGATCGAGCAAGGGCCGGAGTTCGTCGGCCATGGCATAACAAGCGACGCGGTCCTGGCAGTTCAGCCCGATGTAGCCGAGCGCCGCCGCCAGTTTCCGCGCCATCGCCGTCTTGGTCCGCATCGAGCGACTCATGTCGAGGATGAGATAAACCGTCGCATCTTCCTCGAGCTCGAAAAGTTTGATCACCAGTTCGTCGAAGCGCGCGTAGACCCGCCAGTCGATCGCCCGGTAGTCGTCGCCGTGGCGGTATTCGGCGTAGTCGGCGAAGGTGATCCCGGTGCCCTTGCGGGTGCTCTTGCGGTCCGCCTGCATCGAGCCGCCGAGCACTCGGCGGACAAGCAAATACAATGTCTCCAGCCGGCGGATGAACGCGGAGCCGGTCAACTCGCCGGGCGGGAGTTGGTCGAGGGGGGCGGCCATCGTTTCGTTCAATAAGCGCCCCGGATGGCCGAGCGGATCAGATCGGTCGGCTTGATGCCTTCCGCCTCGCCTTCGAACGAGAGGATCAGGCGGTGGCAGAGCGCGGGCGCGGCGACGGCATCGACGTCCTCGCGGGCGACGTGGAACCGGCCGTCGAGCAGGGCGCGGACGCGGGCGGCGGCGAGCATCGCTTGGGCGGCGCGCGGGCTGGCGCCGTGGCGGACGTATTGTTTCACCTTCTCCGGCGACTTCTCGTTTTCCGGATGCGTGTTGCGCACCACGCGGATCAGGTGGTCCTGAACGTCCTTCGCCACCGGGATCTCCCGCAGCGTGCGGCCCATGCGCAGGATGTCCTCGCCATGGGCGACCGGCCGGATCTCGGGCGTGCTGTTGCCGCCGGTGCGGTTGAGGATTTCGGCGAACTCGTCGTGGTCCGGCAAGGTGACGTTCAGTTTGAAAAAGAAGCGGTCGAGCTGCGCCTCGGGCAGCGGGTAGGTGCCGTCGTTCTCGATCGGGTTCTGCGTCGCGAGGACGAAAAACGGCAGGTCGAGCGGGTGGCTCACGCCGGCGACCGTGACGCGCTTTTCCTGCATCGTCTCGAGCAGCGCGCTTTGGGTCTTCGGCGTGGCGCGGTTGATCTCGTCGGCCAGCAGGATATTGCAGAACACCGGGCCCGGCTGGAACACCAGCTCCCGCTGGCCGCCGCGGTCCGCGAGCACCTGCGTGCCCACCACATCGCTCGGCAGCAGGTCCGGCGTGAACTGGATGCGCCCGAACTTCAGGTCCAGCGCCTTGGCCAGCGTGTTGACCAAGGCCGTTTTCCCCAAGCCGGGAACGCCCTCGAGCAACACATGCCCGCCGCAGCAAACCGCCGTCAGCACATTCTCAATGATATCCTTCTGACCGACAATGAACTTCCCCACTTCGTCCCGGATCGAACGAAAGGTCTCAGCGAATTGAACGGCATCCGTTTCCAATCCAGAAGGCGGCGAAGCAGCAATCATAATTTTTAACTCTGAATTCTAAACTCATCATTCGATCGCGTGGATGCGTTCGAAGTACTCGCGGACGCCGAGTTTCAGCTCCTCCGGGATGTCGTCGCGCCGGACGAGCGATTCCATCTGGCGCTGGAAGTCGCGCTGACGGTCGGTGGCCGTGCGGCCGGAGATGCCGGTGCCGCTGTCGGCGGATTCCACGCTGGTGGTGGACGGGCCGTCGCCGTTCATCTGGCCGTCGAGCTTCGCCCTGTTGCCGTTGTCCGCCAATTCGTCGCGGGCGTCGCGCCGGCTTTCCACGCTGCCGGTGCCGGGGCGCAGGCCGCCGGCCTGCTGGCCGAAGGCCTGGGCGAGGCCGAGCGACTGGCACTGGCCGTTGCCGAAATCCCGGGCGTCGCACAGGCACTGGCGCAGGGCGTCGAGCTTCTGCCGCGCTTTCTGCCGGGCGTTGAGGCGGGCGAAACGGTTGCCGAGCTTGTCGATCTTTCCGTCAAGCCGGGCCGCCATCGCCTCCGCGTCGGGATCGAATTCGCCCTCCGCGAGCATGCCGTCGAGTTCCCGCGCGTCGGCATCGAGATCCGCGAGCATGTCCTGGAGTGGCATCGCGTCGTTGCGGTCGCCGGGGCGCGGCGGGCCGAAGTTCCGCTTGCGGGCGCCGTCGGCCATGCGCTTCGCCATGTCGCGCGCCTTCGCCGCGTTTTTCCGGAGCTTCTCGATTTCCTCCGGCGTGAGCTTCGGCTTCGCGCCGGGTTTCATGTCGGCCAGTTCCTCGCGAGCTTTCTGGAAATCCTTGGCGTCGAGTTCCTTGCCGAGCTGCCGGACGTCCGCGATCGACGACTTCGCGAGCTCCTCGGCGGCGAGCTTGAGCACCGCCTCGTCCTGGCGTGCCTCGAGCCCCTGCATCGCCTTCGCCAGTTCCTGTTCGAAGCGCGCGAGCTGCAGTTCCGCCTCCCGCTGGTCCTTCGTCTCGTCGAGCGCCTCCGCCAGCTCGCGCAGCGCCTCCGGGTCGAGCACGCCGCGCTCCTCCTCGTCGAGCGTGGAAATCAGCTCCTCCACCACCTCCTCGAGCTGGCGTTTCACTTCGGCGCTGCGTTCCAGGGTAATCTCCTCCGCCGCCAGCCGCGCGCGCACCGCCGCGCCGTGCGGCAGCAGGGAAAGCCAGACGGCCGCCGCGGCGAGGGCGACCCCCGCCAGCCACATCCGGCGCGGACGCGGCACCGGCACGGCAGCCGGATCGAGCGAGGAAACCCGCGCCGCCATCGCCCGCTCGTGGAGTTCGTAGGCCTCCGCCTCGCCGCGCTTGCCGCGGAACCCGAGCCACGAGAGCAGGCCGTCCTTCAATCCGAAATTCTCGTCCGCCACCATTGCCGCCTCGGCCGGCGTGCGACGGGAAACCGCGGCCGAAGCCAGCCAGGCGACAAGCCCCAGCACGACGACCGCCGCATACCCGGCGAGCGGCGCCGCGTAGCCGAAGATCCGCCACGCCAGAGCCCAGACGACGCAGACAGCGGCGGTCGCGAGCAGGCACCGCGCCGCCTGGAGCCACGCGCTGCCGCGGTTCAGCCGGCGGCGCACCGCGATGATGAAGTCATGGATCGGCGAAGTTTTCATCGGCTTATTCCGCGCTCTTTAGCAGGTCTGTCATCCAGTTGCGCTCCTTTTCTCCGAGATCGTCGAAGTCGAGGGATCGGGCGATCTCCACGGCCTCGGCGTGTTTGCCGTGGCGCTGGTTCAGCCAAGCGGCCCAATACGATCGGGCATAGGCCAATGCTTTCGGATCCCCGGTCGCCTCCGCCGCCTCGATCGCCGCCTCATAGGCCGCGATCGTGTCGTCCGCCCGATCCGTCCGCCACCCGATCATGCCGGCCTTCTCGGTGAGAAACTGCGGGCGCTGCGGGTGGTCGTCCGGCAGGGCGTCGATGGCCGCACAGGCATCGTCGAGATCGAAAAGGCCGGAGTCCACGAGCACGGAAACATCCGTCGGATGCTGGATGTCGCGGGCCAGGGTGGCCGGATCGCTGAGCATGGCCGTGAGCAGCGCGCGCCGCGCGGCCGTGAAGCGCTCGTCCCGCAACTCCGGCTGGCGGAGGGTGGAGAAGTGTTGCTGGAGATTCGAATTCCCGCGCTGCTGTTCGAAGCGCGACTTCAGCTCGGGCGGGAGCGCCTCGAGCCAGCGGTCGAGCGCCGCGCCATCGCCGGCCGCGGCCTGCGAGGCGATGGAGAGCGCGACAGTCTCGGCGCGCCCGCGATGATCCGGAAACCGGAGGAGCGAGGTGCACAGCTCCAAGGCTTGTGCGGCCAAGACAGCGCGCGGTTCCCCTTCAAGCTCGGCGATCCGGCGCACCAGCAGGGCGCTCATCGGCCTGATGAAGCCGTTGATCGTCTCGCTCGCGTGCCATTGGAATTCGCCGCTGCCACTCAGGACCTGCAGCCCCTCCACTTGCTCGAGCAGTGGCCCGGCATCGCCATGAACCTCGAGCTCGAGGCGCATCGCCGTCTGAATCAGGCGTTCGATCGTCACGTTCTCCTCCGGCTCCTCCCCGCCGTGGGGCTGCCGGCGGGTTGCCAGCACGCTGCTGTAATCCGTCTTGCCGACAGCTGCCGACACTTCCTCGACCAGCGATGCTGCGGCCGCGGGCTCGGCGGCCAGCGCGGCCAGCGTTTCCATGCGCGCGGCCCGGGGTTTCGGCGCCTCCTCGGCGAAGCGTCCGGCCAAGGCGGCGATCCGTTCCGGCCGCGCCACCTCCGGAGCCGCATCGCCTCCGGCATCCGGCAGCGACGAGAACAGGCACTCGACGCGGAACCGCTGTGCCGGATCGCGGATCGTCGCGAGCCACCCGGGCAGCGCGGCTTCGATTTCCTTCGAGAAATCCGGATAGGGCACTCCATACGACTTGCCTTGGAACACGGCGGCCAGACCGGAATGGAAATCGCCCGGCCGCGCGAGCAGGCGGGTGGCTTCCTCGGGAAAGCCGGCCCGCCACAGCTCCAGGCTGAAATCGAGCCGCCCTCGCATCGTGGCCGTCACCTCCCGCACCGCCTTCCGGATCGATTCGTCGTCACCGGAACGCATGGCGAGGCTCATCCGGATCGAGCCGAGCGGGCCGTCGATGTCCTGCCTGCCGCCATGCGAGGCGTAGTCGATGCGGCTGGCGTCGAGTGCGACGAGCAATTCCTTCGCCGTCTCCGGCGGCATGGCTCGCCAGCCGGCGACGGTTTGCAGGGTCGCCATCGAGTCGCGGGTGGCCCATTGCCTCGGTCGGGCGAGGAACTGTTGCCAAGCGCCGGCAGCCGCCTCCGCGCAAGCCTCGTGCGCTCCGAGCGGAGCGAGGTCGCGGATCTTGACCAACATCATGATCCGCAGTGACAGGGGAACGTCGCTATCGGCGAGGAATGCCGCGCAATCGTCGGCCAGCTTGCTCTTTTCCTCGTCGCCGAGCTTGTCGAAGTCCTTCGCCATGACGGCGATCCGCGCGCCGCGCGCGACCCGGGCATCCTCGAGCGCGAGTTTCTTGTCGATCCACCCGCTTTCGCGGATCGCGGTCAGCGGGAAGTTGCTCGATCGATGGATCGCCAAGCCGAGCAAGCCGGCCAGCGCGGGCCGCGCCGTTTCCCCGGTCTCGCGAGTCATCGCCACCAGCGAGGCGGCAAGCGGCCGGGCCGCCTCCGGCAAGTCCTTGGCCGCGGTGTCCTCCTTGGCGGCTCCGCCCCGGCTCGCGACGTCCTCGCCCAGCCGAGACTGCAAGTAATAGTCGAAGTTTCCGTGCGAGAACCCCGGCAAGACCGCGGGTTCCGGGACGGATTCCAACTCATGATGAAGCTGCGCCAGCGCCGGGAAGCCGCACTTGGCCTGCAACAACCCCTCCATCATCTGGCCATGAGCCCAGGTTTCCACGGAAACGGGGAAGCCGCCGTTGCTCGTCCCCCACCCGACGTGTTGGCGGGCGAGGGTCTCGAGCACCGCCATCCACAACTTCGCCGTCAGTTCAGGATCGCTCTCGAGCAGCCGCGCCGCCAGCGGGCTGATGCTCCGGGTGGCATTGTGGGGCGTGAAGTCCTGTGGAAAGCCGTCGTCCAGATACGCGAGGGCTTCCCGCCGGACCTCCTCCGTCCCCTGCGCCAAGCCCTGTTCGAAGACCTTCCGCATCGCCGGGCCGAGCCGCGCGACCACGGCCGGGAACGTGCGTTCGACGAAGCGGGCGAGCCGCGCCTGGTCCTCGGCCGGCCAAGCCGCGATCGCTTTGGCCCGTCCGTCGAGCTCCGCCTTCACTGCCTCCGGATTCTCCACCAGCGTGGCACCGGCGATCCGGGCCCAGAAACGGTCGTCGCCCTCGACTTTCGCGAGCTCCGCCGCCACCTCCTTCTTTTCCGAGTGGGCGTTCAGTATCCCGAGAACACCGTCCATCAGGGTTCCTTGCGAGTCGCCTCGGAGCATCTCCGGGCCGAACGAGAACGCGCCGGCCGCCAGCAACTCGCCCACCGGCGGTGGCACGTTGGCCAGCATTTGGAAGGTGTTCCTCGGGCTGGGCCCCATGATATTGTCGGGCACGCCACTCCGGCCGCTAAAGCGCATCAAGGCGACGACCGCCCGCAAGTCGCCGCTCATCGCGGCAACGGCGGCGCTCCATGCCTGCATCCGTTGGTAGACCGGGTGATGGTAGGTGTTGCCGAGCTGTCCGTAGAGCGGCCAAGCCTCCTCCGGCCCCAGCAACTCGAGCGCCAGCGCTTTGATCACGACCGCTCCCGCCTCCGGGTCCGGCGCTTCCAGCACCTCCTGCACCGCCACGGATGCCAGCTGGGCGGAGTGGGGACCCCGGTCGCTCCGCAGCTGCTCGCAGGCGACCTGCCGGACGAGCGGCCTGAGGTCGTCGCGTCCGGTTTCTTCGATCAACTGACCGATGACCGGCAGCTCCCGGGCGGCCTTCTCCGGCTGCTTCATCACCTCCGCGCGCCATCGCTCGAAGGCCTCGGTTCCTTCCGCGAGGACCATGTCACGGCAGCGGTCCAAGACCTCCGCCTGGGCCTCGTGCGATTCGCGCAGCTCGCGCCGGAACGCCTCGTCGTCCAGCAGGGAAACCCGGAGCCCGTCGTTCTTCCGGCGCGCGAGATAGACGGCCGGTTCGACGCCCCCGGCCGGCGATCCGCCGCTCGAATTCGAGCCGGTGCCGCGGTACCACGCCCACAGGGCGTAGCTGCGGTTGCCCCAGTTCGACCTTTTCCCGTCGTTCTCCACGAGCAGCGAGCCTCGCAGCGCCCGCACCGCGGCGGCGTCGAGTTCCTCCTCGGAAATGCCGAGCGACCCGGCCGCCGCGGACAGCAGGATGAATCCCTGCTCCGCCGTCTGGGGGTGGCGGACCATCTCGCGGAACAGTTCGCGGCAGATCGTCTCGCGTTGCCCCGAAAACTCCTCCTCGTATTCCCGATCGGGAATCTTGCCGAAGATCGGACGGAGGGGCTTGGTGTCCATCCAGTGCATCTCGGCCAATTGCTTGGCGTGGTAGTTCACCCAGCTCAGGTTGCGGGCGGCCTCGAAGGACGGCTCCAGCACCTCGAGCACCTCCTTCATCTGCCGGCCGCCATCGAGCGCCTCGGCGGTGTGGCGGGACATCGTCCCGGCGATCAGGTCGCCGAAGTTCCCGGTGTCGAAATCGCCGGCCGCCAGTTCCTTCAGCCGTTCGCGCCGCTTCTCCGGCGGCAGGGCGGCCAGGAGCGCGCCGTTCACCTCGGAATCGTCGGCCTTTTCCGCCGCAAGCGCCTCGAGCCAAGGCAAGGCCTCCTCGGAACGCTTGAGATTCACGAGCAACAACGCGTGGAATTTCCGGCGGAGGAAGCTGGCGCCGGGCGCCGGCTCGCTCGCGGCGACGACATCGTCTTCGAGCTGCAGGCTCGTCACCATCGCGATCAGCTGGTCGGGCTGATGCCGTCGCTGCGGATCCGCCTGCATGACGCGGAGGTCGGATACCAAGCGTCGTGCCGCGGCATCGCGTTTTCCGGCACGCACCAGTCCGGCGAGATCCTGGAGCGGCGCAGCCGGCCGCGCCGATCCCCGCGATCCCGCCGGCGACGCGCGGACCGGCCCCGGGCCGGCGACGTAGCGCTTCGCCTCCTCCTCGAGCCCGAGCTTCGTCATGGCCTCGCCGAGCTGGATTTTCAGACGGTGGTCGTACGCGAATTGCCGCCGCGCGCGCAGGGCGGCGCGTTTCGCCGGCTCGAGATCGGCTTCGTCATCACCCGCGGCCGCCACTTCCGCGCCGATCCGGATCAACTGCGCGTCGATCACCTCGTGCAGCGGTTTCGCATCGGCGGCCTGGCGCGCGCGCAGCAGCAGGGCGTAGGCTTTTCCGTCGCCCGCGGACCGGGCGGCACGATGGGTGGCGGCCAGCAACAGCGCTGCCGCCGGGACTTCGTCCTCCGCCGATTCGATGGCGGAAATCTCTCGCTCCACCTCCTCGTCGCGACGCGCGCGGAGGTAGATGCCGATCCGGACGAGCGGGTCCTCGATCCCCGCGGCCGCGTCGGCGAACGCCTCCGCATCGATGTGCTTCTGCTGATGCGGCAGCTGGCCGGACTCGCCCAGGATCTGGAGCAGCTTGCGCTGGGCCTCGGTGATCCCGCCGCCCCCACCGGATCCCCCCGCCACGAAGTCCATGTAGGGGTAGGGCAGCGTGAAACGCAAAATCGAGTGCGCGTCCAGGGCGCCAAGCATCGTTCCTCCCGGGTACCCGGACATCATCGCCGGGTGGAAACGCCCGCGCACGCCGCGTGGCCGGGCCGGCCCGTCCGGTGGCGGGTCCTGCAGGCGGTTGATCCACTCCACCGCCTCTTCCAAGCGCCCGTGCCGGGCATACTCCACCGCCACGGACGCGGCGCGGATGTTGGCCTTCGTGAGACCCTCGTCGCTCTCCTCGAGATAGCGCAGGTAACGCGCCTCCGCCTGCCGCCGCAGGTCTTCGGGCAGGTGGTGGTGGACGAATGCGATCTCGATGAGGAAATGAATGCCGCTGTCGAATGCATCGCCCTCGACCTCATCCACCAAGTCCATCACCGCCCGCGCCTCGTCCGCCCCGATCCCCTCCGGCTGGTTGCGGAACCCATACGCCATGAGGAACGCCAGCTCCGGGTCCTTTTCCACTCCAAGCCGCAATCCGCGTTCCAGGATTTCCCGGTCGACGCTGTCTCCCAGTTGGCCCGCCTGGTGCATGAACCATTTGAACATCCCGGGCGTGGCGTCCTCGGCCAGGAGGGCATCGCGGCGCGCCTCCGGCGTCTCGAGCGACACCATGCGCTTCAGGCCGTCGAGATCGTCGAAGTGGCTCGAAGCGATGCGGCTCAGCCGGCCGGGCCGAAGCCTCTCGTCCACTTCGGGCCCGATGAGGTGGAGCGCGCCCGCCAAGGCGAGCCGCCGCGCGTCGTCCGCATCGCCGGGCAGGACGACTTCCCCGGTCCGGCCGCCATAGTGGTTGTCCCCGCGATGGGCCGTCAGCGTTCGCGCGTACTGCGGGAAAAGCGGGATCGCGTCCCGCCGGACTTGCTTCCGCACGCCCGGCGGCCGCCAACCGGCCAGTTGCGTCGGCGGCACCGTCCCGGCCACGTCGCCCTCCGCCTCGAGCTGGGAAACGAAAAGATCGAACGCCTCGTCCTCGCGTCCCGCTTCCAGCAGCGCCACGGCGTGGAGATGGGCGAGCCGCCAGTCCTCCGGGTACGCCGGCCGCTCGCGTTCGAGGATGGAAAGCGCGGCCTCCCATTCCTTCGCTCCGGCGAGCTGCATGACGAGCTTCTCGAGCGTCCGGGCGTCCGCGCCCGCACCGGCGGCGGCCAGTTCCCGCAAGCCGCGCTCGGTTTCTCCCTGGCGGATCCAGAAGGCCGCCAGCCGCCGGCGCGCCTCGGCGGCGTCCGCCCCACCGAGCATGCCGCGCAGGATGCCGGCCGCGGCTTCGGTGTCGCCCGCGGTCTCGTGCAGGTCGGCCAGGCGGAATTTCAGCGACGCGTCCTCCGGTTTCCGCCGCGCGGCCTCCGCCACGCAGCGGGTTTCCTCGTCCGGATCCTGCCAGGCGCGGTGCATTTCCGCCATGGCGAGCAAGGGCAGCGGCGAGGTCGGGTTGTCCCGCGAGCGGCGCTCGAAATCCGCCTCCAGCTCCTCCTCGCGACCCTCCTGGCGAGCGAGCGTCGCCAAATCGCCCACCCACTTGAGCTTGGCGGACGGCGACTCCGCCTCGTCGTGCAGCGCCACGAACGTCCGCCACGCCTCCTCCATCATGCCGGCCTCGCGCTGGGCCTCGGCGAGCCGGGCGCGCAGGTCCTCTTCGCCGCCGAATTTCGCCACCGCGCGGCGCAGTTCCGCCACCGCTTCGAGCGGCCGGCCCTCGGCGAGAAACAACTCGGCGCGCTTCAGCCAGACTTGCTTGTCGCCCGGCGCCAGCTTCAGCCACTCGCCCGTGCGGTCCAGCGCGCCTTGGAAGTCGCCCGAGCGTTCGAGCAACTCCACCAGCCGCTTCTCGTGCGCCGTCTTCGCGCCCCCCGGCAGGGCGATGAGTTCGCGCATCGCCTCCGCGGCCGCGGAAAATTCGCCGCGCAGCTCGTGCAGGCGGACCCGCTGGTTCGCGGCCAGCCGGTCGGGGTCGTCCGCCATCGCCGCTTCCAGCAGCTTGTCGGCCCGGAGGCTGTCGCCCAGCAACGATTCATGGAGCTCGGCCGAAAGACAGATCTCCTGCACCGACGCCTCGCCGTCGTGGTCCGCCAGACTTTCGATCCACTTCCGCGGGTCTTCGGCCCGGGAAACGAGCGCCACGGCCAGGCGCAGCGCCGAGTCCAGATCGGTGGTCGATTTCGCCAGCCGGACCAGGGACATCGCGTGCGGGATCGCGGCTTCCGGTTCCTCGCCGAGTTGGGCGGCCTGGCACAGCGCGGTGAGCAGCAGCGGATCGTCCGGAAACTCCGCCACCCGCGGCTCGAGCATGCCGAAGGCCTCCTGCGCCTGCCCGTGCGCCGACAAGGCACGGGCGATCCGGAGCAGGCCTTCGCGATCCGCCTCCGCCGTCATCCCGCGCCAGATCTCCAGCGCCTCGTCCGGCTTCCCGTGCGCCACGAGAAACGCCGCCAAGGTCTCGCCCGCCTCGCCCTCCGCCCCGTGTGTGGCCACCGCCTCGCGCAGCCGCTTTTCCGCCTCGTCCACCCGCTCGAACCGCTCGAGCAGCCGCGCCGCGGAAACCGCCCCGGATTCGTCGTCCGCCAGCAAGGCGAGCGCCCGATCCAGCGCGGCATCCAAGCCGGCCGCGTCGTCGAGACCGTCCTTCAGAAACGCCAGCCGCTCCCACAGCGCCGCGTCGTCGGGGGCCACCGCGAGCAGCGCCTCGGTCTCCTCCGCCGCGTCCGCCGTGCGCCCCGCCGCCTCCAGCAGCGCGATGAATTCCTCGCGCACCTCGCGATCTCCCGGCAGCACCTTGAGCACCTCGCGGAACATCGCCACCGCCTCGTCCTCCGAGCCGGTGGCCAGGAGACTCTTCGCCGCCTCCTTTTTCACCGCCACCCGCCGCGGATAGGCGTCCCGCAGGTCGCCGAGAAATCCCTGCAAACCCGCCGGATCGTCATCCCGCGAAAACAAATCCACCACCCGCGCCAGCACCTCGCGCTCGAGCCAGGAATTCTCCGCGGAAACGTCGAACACCACCCGATACTCCGCCCGCGCCTCGTCCTTGCGGCCGGCCTGCGCGAGAATCTCCGCCACCTGCAACTGGCGCAGCGCCTTCTTGTAGGGATCGTCCGTGGCCTCCGCCAGCCCGCGCGCCGCGGCCACCGCTTCGTCGAACATCCCCTCGCCGATCTGCAAGGAAATCAGGTCCTCCTTCAGCCCCTCGTCCGCCGGGTGCCGGGCGATCAATTCCTGCCACGCCTCCACCGCCTCCGCCGGCCGGCCCGCGCGCAGCAGGAGCTTCCCCTTCAGGCTGCCGGCCTCCACGCCCAGCCCCGCGTCCGCCAGCGCCAGCTCCACATCCTCCAGAGCCGCATCGAACCGCAGCATCGCCCCCAGCGCCTTCGCGCGGGCCAGCCGCGTCGGCGCGTCCTCCGGCGCGCGCTTCACCGCCTCGTCCAGCGCCGCCACCGTCGCCTCCTCGTCGCCCGCGTGCTGGTGGAGCATCGCCAGCACCCGCCAATCCGCCGCCGATCCCTCCTCGGCGCGTGATTCCAGTTCCGGCGCGAGCGCCTCGAACTCCCGCTCCTCGAGCCACGCGTCGAGCATCCGACCAAACACCACCGCGTTCTCCGGCCGCTTCAGCAGCATCTCGCGATACCGCTCCGCCTTTTCCGGCATTTCCCCGGCAGTCACCGGAAAGACACACGCCGCCAGCATGAGAAGAGTCCGCCGGTTTATCATCCGGACAGACTGCCCGATCCACCGAATGCCACAATTCCAAATCATCGGCAATTTTTGATCCCGACGCTCCGTCAGCGCCTTGGAAAGCCCGGCGAACTTCAACCGCAAAGCCGCAAAGGTCGCAAAGGAACGCGGAGAAGATGGAAACGGAGAGCGAAACGCCGAGGCGCCGACGTCGCGAAGGGAACGCAGAGCTGGACCGTGGGCGGCTGGAGCATCTTGCTCCTCTCCTCTTCTCACTTCCTACTTCTCACTTCGCACTCGGGACTCCCGCGCCGCGGGCTTGGACCGCGCGCAGCCTCCTGCCGCTTTCCCCACCGCAGCCTTCTGCGGAGAAGG
>CBFGTW010000007.1:0-61301 GCA_965651855.1 uncultured Verrucomicrobiales bacterium | reverse complement strand
ACCTCTGCGCCGGCCCGCACGTCGGCTACACGGCGAAGTGCAAGAACGTGAAGCTCATGTCGGTGTCGTCGTCGTTCTACATGGGCGACGAATCCAAGGGCCAACTCCAACGGCTCTACGGCACGGCCTTCGAATCGAAGGAACTGCTCGAGCAGCACCTGCTGCGGCTGGAGGAGGCGAAAAAGCGGGACCACCGCCGCCTCGGCCGCGAGCTGGGGTTGTTCCACATCGACGAAGCCGTCGGCCAAGGCCTGATCCTCTGGAAACCGAAGGGCGCGCTCGTCCGCCGGGCCTTGCAGGAATTCATCACCGAGGAGCTGGACAAGCAGGGCTACTCGCAGGTCTTCACCCCGCACATCGGCAAGCTCGACCTCTATCGGACGAGCGGGCATTTCCCCTACTACCAGGAGAGCCAGTATCCGGCGATCCCGGAGCGCGACGTGTTGGAAAAACTGGCGGACGAGGACACCACCTGCGCGCAGCTCGTCAACGGCCTCAGCGACGGCACCTATGAAGGCTACATGCTGAAGCCGATGAACTGCCCGCACCACATCAAGATCTTCGCCAGCGACCACCGCTCGTACCGCGACCTGCCGGTGCGTCTCGCGGAATTCGGCACGGTTTACCGCTGGGAGCAGTCCGGAGAACTCGGCGGCATGACGCGCGTCCGCGGCTTCACCCAGGACGATGCCCACCTTTTCTGCACGCCGGACCAGATCGGGAAGGAGCTGATCGGTTGCCTCAGCCTGGTGAAAACCGTGCTGACCACGCTAGGCATGGACAACTACCGCGTGCGGGTCGGCCTGCGCGATCCGGACGACAGCAAGTTCACCGGCGATCCGGAAAAATGGGATCTCGCCGAAGCCGCGTGCCGCGAAGCCGCGTCCACTCTCGGCGTGCCCTTCAGCGAAGAACCGGGCGAGGCCGCGTTCTACGGCCCGAAGATCGATTTCGTGGTCAAGGACGTGATTGGCCGCGATTGGCAGCTCGGCACGGTGCAGGTCGACTACGTCCTGCCGGAGCGCTTCAAGCTGGAATATGTCGGAGCCGACAACTCGGTCCACCGTCCGGTGATGATCCACCGCGCGCCCTTCGGCTCGCTCGAGCGCTTCACCGGCCTCCTCATCGAGCACTTCGAGGGGAAATTCCCGACTTGGCTCGCGCCCGAGCAGGTCCGCGTGCTGCCGATTTCCGAAAAGACGCTCGAGGTTGCCGAAGCGGCCGCCGCCAAGCTCGCCGACGCCGGCGTGCGCGTCACCATCGACCGCTCGTCCGACAAAATCGGCGCGAAGATCCGCAACAGCCGGCTCGAGCGCGTTCCCTACATGCTCGTCATCGGCCAGCGGGAAGCCGACGAAGGCACCGTCTCCGTCCGCCATCGTGACAAGGACGACCTCGGCGCGCGGGCGCTCGAACAGTTCATCGCGGACATTAAAAAGGAGATCGCGGAGCGGAGTTTGTGAGGCAGAAACGGACTATTTCAAGCCAGCCTGAAATCGCGCCAACTCCACACCTCACCCGCCAGCGAAGCCGCCGCTCCGGAACGGCTCGCGGCGCTCGCCGCAACGCGCTTCCGCGGAAATTCTCCCTTGCCGGCCGTCGCGTGATGGCGTATAGGCTCGCTTCAAGCAGTCGTGCTTCGCGCACGATTTTTCCGCTCCCGGCCCTTCAGCCGCTCGATGATTTTTCTGGAACGATCCACTGGAACTCCCCACGCCGGCCTTTTCCGCCGGTCCGGTCGCGCTGTTTCCCGTTCATGACCTGGCGCACCGGTCATCGTTCCGCATCCCTCTTCGCACTGGTCCCGTGCGGCGGCATCGTCCGTCCGTGCCCCGGTGCGTCGCACCAACCCACCGGAGGACACCGCCATCGCCAAACCATCTAGAAATCAGAATCGGGGTCGCTTCCGCGACATGACCCGCGTCAACGACCGCATCCGCGCACCCAAAGTCCGCGTCGTCCTCGCCAATGGCGAGCAGCTCGGCGTGATGAGCTCACGGGAGGCGCTGGCCAAAGCGCAATCCATCGGCATGGACCTGGTGGAGATCGCCGGCCAAGCGGACCCACCCGTGTGCAAGATCATCGACTACGGGAAATACAAATACGAGCAGTCGAAGCTGAAGAAGCAGAAGTCGAAAAGCTCGACGCGGATGAAGGAGGTGAAGTTCCGCGTGGGCACCGGCCAGCACGACTACAACATCAAGCTCGGGCGCGCGGAGGGCTTCCTCGACACCAACCACAAGGTGCGCTTCGTGCTCCAGTTCCGCGGCCGCGAGAACGCGCACAAGGACCTCGGCTTCGTGGTGCTCAACCGCATCATCGAGGACCTCAAGACGATGGCCCAGGTGGACCAACCGCCGCGCCTGAACGGGCGCGCCGTCGCCATGATTCTTTCGCCGCTGCCGCAACACCAGCGCAAGCGGAAGTTCCATCTCTTCCACGGCGAGCTGATGGAGGAGGACGACGAGGACGAGGAAACCGGGGACGACACCGACGACGAGGTGCCCGACGAGGAAGTCGCCGCCGGCGAGGAGGAGTAAGCTCCGTCCAACCGGGTCATGCTGTTCCTCTTCGACATCGACGGCACGCTCGTGGACACGGGCGGCGCCGGCATGCGGTCGCTCCAGGAGGCGAGCGAGGCGGTCTTCGGTCACCAAGGACCGCCGCTCGACCTCGCGGGAAGCACGGACCTCGGCGTGGTCGAGACGATCTTCTCGCACTTCGGGCGGAAAGCCACCGCCGGGGAAATCGCCGCATATTTCGAGACCTACCTCGAGCGGCTCGAGTGGAATCTCGCGCACGGCGGCTTCGACGGCCGGATTCTGCCCGGAGTCGAAACGGTGCTCACCTCTCTCACCGCCGAGCCGATCGCGACGCTCGGGCTGTTGACCGGCAACACCGCGGCCGGGGCGGCGGCGAAGATGCGCCACTTCGGGCTCGATCGCTTTTTCGCCTTTGGCGCTCACGGCTGCGATCACGCCGACCGCAACCAGCTCGGCCCGATCGCCTTGAAACGGGCGGCTCTCCACGCGGGCCGGAGTTTCACCTCCGAGGAAACGCTGGTGATCGGCGACACGCCGAAAGACATCGCCTGCGCCCGCGCGATCGGCGCGCGCTGCCTGGCCGTGGCGACCGGACGCTTCAGCGCCGTGGAGCTGGCCGCCCATCGGCCCGACCGGGTGGTGGAGTGTATGGACGATGCGCTCGATTGGATGCTCCAACCGCTCGCAGCCCTGTGATTGCCCGGGTCCTTCCGATCTTTTCCCTCGTCTGCATTTCCGTGGGATGCCAGCCGCTGAACCGCGTCCACGCGGATCCTCTCGATTCCGGTGAAGCCTCCGCCGTCATGCTCGCGCCGGCGCGTTCGCAGCCGGAATCTCCCGCGGAATGGAGCCACCACGACCGCCGGATCGACCGTCATTTGCACGGCGCGTCACCCGGCAGCGAGTTCCGCGGGGCCGTCGGCGCCGACGTCCGGCGCGACTTCTGAGTTGGCCGCCGGTTTCTTTGCAGCACGCCGACTCGGCGGGCCGTATCCCACCGCTGACCATGCCCAAGCTTGCCCTGCCCTGTCTCGCTGCCGCCCTCGCGGTCGCGTTCGCCGCCCCGCCAGCCGCCGCGCAGGATGAGCGCGAAGAGCGCCGCCAGGCCCGCGGGCCGCGCTTCCACGATCCGTCAACGCCCGTGAAAGACGGCGAGGACTGGTGGATCTTTTCCACCGGCAACGGCGTGGTGGCGCGCCACTCCCGCGACTTGCGGCAGTGGCGGGACGCGCCCCGGGTTTTCAAGGAAATGCCGGCTTGGCACCGCGAAGTGGTTCCGGACCACCGCGGGCACCTCTGGGCACCGGACATCATCGAGATCGAGGGCAGGTATCTCCTCTACTACTCGGTCTCCTCCTGGGGAAAAAACGATTCCGCCATCGGCTTGGCCACCACTCCGACACTCGATCCCGAAGACCGGAACCCTGGATGGAAGGACGAAGGCATCGTCATCCGCACGCACGCCAAGGACGACTACAACGCCATCGATCCGCATCTGTTCCGCGACGACGACGGGCGGCTGTGGATGAGCTTCGGCTCGTTTTGGTCCGGCATCCAGCTGGTCGAGCTGGACCCAAGGACCGGCAAGCGCCACCCGGACAACGACGAAATCCGCAAGCTCGCCTGGAGCGAATCGATCGAGGCCCCGGCGATCCTCAAGCGCGACGGCCGGTACTACCTCTTCGTCAACTGGGGCCGCTGCTGCCGCGGACTCGACAGCACCTACGAGATCCGGATCGGCCGGAGCGACTCGGTCACCGGCCCCTACCTCGACGCCGAAGGCCATGACCTCGCCACCGGCGGCGGCACGCTGCTGCTCGGCTCCCAGGGCGACGAAGTCGGCCCGGGCCACGCCGCCTTTCTCGAAGACAGCGAGGGCGTCCGGATGTTCTACCATTTCTACGACCGCCGCCGCAACGGGCTGCCCACCTTGGGAAGCCGCCGTCTCGCGTGGACGCAAGACGGCTGGCCTGAGGTCGTCCCCGAGTAGTCCCCCCGGGCTCCGGAAAACGCCGCGCCGGGAAGGAGTTGGCGGGTTTTTCCCCAAGTTGTTCACAATGGGTTTTCACACCGGGAGGAGGAACCGGCCGTGGAACGTCGGTGGATCGGCGCGAGATCGACCCACGCGCCAAGGCTTTGCAAAGTGCCTCGCCCGCGGTTGTGAACAACGTGTGGAAAACTGCGAATACCCTGCGATCAACTTCCTTGCGGTCTGACGTTCAGTCATTTGCATCAGGATCAGCCGTTTGAAATCGGCGCGCCGCGGTGAACAAGGCCCGTCATGCAGATCGCCCCGGCGAATGCAAACTGCGAGCCGCCGGTGACGATCCCGTGACATCCTGATTTCAAACGGTTAGAACGCCGGAGCATCTGTTAGAGGTTTCGCGCAGGTTATTCACAATCGCGATTTCCGTTGACCGCGCGAGACCGGTTCTGTTGCACTCCCCGACCCGGCGGGCCGCGGAGCTGCCCGATGTTCCCCGCCCGCGGTCAACAACCCGATCATGCGGAACGTCTTTTTCGCGCTTTTGTTCCTCTCGGCATCGGCCGGCGCGGATCCACTTCCGGAGCATGGGCTCGAGGTCGCGCCGGATGGGGCCTGGACGTGGTTCAACGACGAGCGCGCCATCGTCCACCGCGGTTCGTTGTTCTCCGGCTACGTCCGCTCGGACGGGCGTGTGGGGGTCACCCGTTTCGATCTCGCCACCGGGGAAACGCATCCGATGGTGCTGGGCACGGAGCGCTCGCGCGAGGAAGACGATCACAACAACCCCTCGCTCACGCCGCTGCCGGACGGGCGGTTGCTGGCGCTCTACTCGCGCCACCACACGGCGGAGGAGTTTTATCAACGCGTCTCGAAGGTGCCGCTGCCATCGCGCGACGAGGACTGGGAGGAGGAGTTCGTCCACCCCGTCCCGGCGCGTAACACCTACAACAACACCTACCCGCTGGGCGCGGAGCGGAACCGGATCTACAATTTCCACCGCTGCATCAATTTCAATCCGACCCTGACCCTCTCCGACGACCTCGGCGCGACCTGGCAACCGCCCCGGCAGTTTCTCGGCACCGGCAGCGGAAACGTCCGGCCGTATCCCCGCTATGCGTCAAACGGCAGGGACCGGATCGACCTGATCTACACCGACGGCCACCCCCGGGATGTGGACAATTCGATCTACCACCTTTTCTACCATCGCGGCGCGCTGCACCGGAGCGACGGCAGCCGGATCGCGGCGCTCGACGACATCCCGCTCGATCACGATGGCGGCCAGCGGGGCGGCTTGGTCTACGAATACAAGAACGCCGGCTGGTCCGCCGGCAGCGGCCCGGACGACTGGATTCCGCGCGGTCGTGCCTGGACCTGGGACATCCACCCCGATCCGCAGGGCCGGCCGGTGTGCGTGTTCCAGGTGCAGAAGGACGATGTGACCGGCGAAGGTTGGGAGCACGACCGGATTTACTACTACTATGCCCGCTGGACCGGAAAGGAGTGGCAGCGCCGGTTCATCGCCCAGGCCGGCCGCGGGATCTACCGCTCCGAGGACGACTACGGCGGCGGCATGTGCATCGACCCGGAGAACCCGCGGGTGATTTACATATCGACCAATGCCGCGCGACCGTTCGACCTGGGGGACATCGATGATGTGCCGCTGGCGGAGAACGGGCGCTACGAAATCTGGCGCGGCGTGACGCGGGACGGCGGGCTGAGCTTCACGTGGTCCCCGGTGACCGAAAATTCCGCGGCGGACAACCTCCGGCCGATCGTCCCCATCGGTCATGGGATGACCGAGTGCGTCCTGTGGTTCAACGGCCGCTACACGAGCTACACGGATTACGAGACCCGGGTGCTCGGGCGGATCGTCGAGTGAGCGGGCGCGCTCACACCAGTCCCTCCCAGCGATCGCCGGAGCGCCGTTCCGCCGCGGCGAACGCTTCACGGATGGCGTTTTCGAGATCGCGCGGCAGCGGACCCTTTGCCGCCGCCTCGGCATTGCGCCGGACGTTTTCGGGATTGGTGGTCCCCACGATTCCGGTGTGGACGCCGGCTTGGTGAAGGGTGAAACGCAGGGCGATTTCGGCCCACGGCAGGCCCGCGGGCGCTTCGAGGCCCATCGCCACGAAGCGCTCGTGGTAGGGCCGCGCGTATTCCTGGTAGAGGCCGGGCATTTCCCCGGGCGAACGCCACGCGGTGTTCGCCAGCGGACGCTTGGCGATCACGCCGAGCTGCCGTTCGCGCGCCACTGGCAGAACGAGCGCGAGGTTGGCTTGGTCGCAGATATTCACCGATGTCTCGAGCACCTCGATTTCGGGCAACCGCGCCGCAGCGGCGGCCGTCCCGTTGTCTCCGGAATACCCGAGGTGGCGAATTTTCCCGGCGTCGCGCGCCTGCACGAGCGCCTCGATCGCCACGCCGCTTTCGAGGACATCGGGCCCGCAGGAATGGAGCAGGAGCACGTCGAGGCGGTCCGTGCGCAGCCGTTCCAGCGAACGGTCGAGCGAAGCCGTCAGCGCCTGGGCGGACCATTCCGCGCCGGGCAGGCCGACGAAACTCAGGCCGCATTTGCTGATCAGCACGAAGTCGTCGCGCCGCCCGGCAAGGCTGCGGCCGAGCGCCTCTTCGGAGCCCTCGTAAGCGGCGGCAGTGTCGATGACATTCACGCCGCAGTCCGCGAGGGTTCCGACGATTTCGTCGATCCGGGCCTGCTCGGTCGCGAGAAATCCGATCGGGGCCGCTCCGAAACCGAGCGGCGAGACGTCCATGCCCGTGCGGCCGAACGGGCGTTTGCCGGAGAATCCAGTCATCCGCGTGAACCTGCCGCCGTTCGGCCGTTCGGCAAGCCGCCGCTTTTCGGGATGCTAGATCTCGCCCGGAGCCGTCGTTTTGCTCAGGCTGCCACCGCCGCAGAAACCCATGTCCGCCATCCGCATCTCCCTGCTCGCTCTCGCCTTTCCGCCTGTCCTCGCCGCTGATCCGCCCGCACCCGCGAAACCCGCGGCAGCGATGCGCGACGGTCTTCCGCCAGCCGAGGCGGTCGCCAACTTCACCCTGCCGGAGGGCTTCCGGATCGAGCTTGTCGCCGCCGAGCCCGACGTCCGCCAGCCCGTGGCCATGACGCTCGACGTCCGCGGCCGGCTGTGGATCGCCGAGGCCTACAACTACCCGAACCGCGCGGAGGGAGACAGCGGCGGCGACCGGATCCAGATCTTCGAGGACACCGACGGCGACGGCTCGTTCGAGACGCGGAAGGTGTTTCTCGAAAACCTCAACCTGGTCTCGGGACTCGAAGTCGGCTTCGGCGGCGTGTGGATCGGCGCGGCGCCTTACCTGCTCTTCGTTCCGGATGCGGACGGCGACGATGTTCCGGACGGCAAGCCGCAGCGTCTGCTCGACGGCTGGGGCTGGCAGGACACCCACGAGACGCTCAACTCGTTCATCTGGGGCCCGGACGGCTGGCTCTACGGCTGCCACGGCGTCTTCACCCACTCGCGCGTCGGAAAACCCGGCACGCCCGACGAAGCGCGGGAGCCGATCAATGCCGGCGTGTGGCGGTTCCACCCACGGACCCACGAGTTCGAGGTGGTCGCCCACGGCACGAGCAATCCATGGGGCCTCGATTTCAACGACCACGGCGAAGCGTTCGTCACCGCCTGCGTCATCCCGCATCTCTATCACATCATTCCCGGCGCCCGCTATCAGCGCCAGGCGGGACAGCACTTCGACCCGCATACCTACGATGACATCAAGACCATCGCGGACCATCTCCACTACGACGGCAACAATCCCTGGGAAAGTTCGCGCGCCGGCACGGCCTCCGACTTCGGCGGCGGGCACGCCCATTGCGGGCTTTCGATCTACCTCGGCGACAACTTCCCACCGCACTACCGGAACGCGCTGCTGTTCAACAACCTCCACGGTCACCGCATGAACCATGACGTGGCGGACCGCTCCGGTTCCGGCTATGTCGGAAAACACCGCCCGGATTTCCTTTTCGGCAACGACGAGCAGCACATGGGCGTGGCGCTCCGCTATGGTCCGGACGGTGGGATTTTCCTGATCGACTGGTATGACGCCCAGACATGCCATCACACGCTCCAGGAAGCCTGGGATCGCAGCAATGGCCGGATCTACAAGATCAGCCACGGCGAGCCGGAGCCACGTCGGGTGGATCTCGCAAAGCTGTCCGATCTCGAACTCGCCCGTCTCCAGCTCCACCCGAACGACTGGTTCGTCCGCACCGCCCGGCGGGTCCTTCAGGAACGTCATCTCGCCGATCGGGCGCTGGCATCGGATGCGGAGGCCGAATTGCGGTCGATGCTCGGCCACGCGGATGAAACCCGCCGCCTGCGGGCACTGTGGGCGCTCCACGTCACGGGCCTGCTGAAGGAGGAAACCTTGGTGGAGATCCTGAAGAACGACCCGAACGAACACGTCCGCGCTTGGGCGCTCCGGCTCGGACACGAAAAGCGGCCTTCTCCGGAGTTTATCGCCGCCGCCGCGGCCGCCGCGGATGGCGAGGAGTCGCCGCTCGTGCGGCTCCACCATGCGGCGGCGCTCCAGCGGATTCCGCTCGAGCAGCGCGCCGCCACCGCCACGAAACTGCTCGCGCGCGCGGATGACGCCGACGATCCGAACCTGCCGCTGATGTTGTGGTATGCGGTGGGGGATTTCGCCTCCGAGCGACCGGACGAAGCCGTCGCGCTCGCGGCGGCGTCACGGATTCCCTTGGTCCGGCGGTTTCTCGTGCGCCGCCTGTTCGGCTCGCCGGACGGGCAGGAACGCGTTCTCGCGGCGCTGGCCGAGCAAAGCGATGATCCCGACTTCGCCGCCGAGGCGCTCGCAGGCATGGGCGAGGCTCTCGCGGAAGCCCGCAACCTCCCCGCTCCGGCCACCTGGGAAGCCGCAGCCGCGATCCTGGAAAAGCTGCCGGGCGACGAAAGCCGCCGGACCTTCGAGCGAATCGCCACGGTCTTCGGCGATGCCCGCATGACCGGCCGGTTCCGCGAAACTCTGCTCGACGCAGCCGCGCCGCGCGAGGACCGGCTGGCGGCCTTCGACAATCTCCGGCGGCTCCGCGATCCGGACCTGCCGGTGGACCTGCTCGCCGCGGCCACGCGCGGAGACGAACCGATGCGGGTCGACTGGCTTCAAGCTCTCGGCACGGTGGAATCCGGCGAGGCCGCCCAAGCCGTCGTGACGCGGGAGCTGCGCCGCCTTCTTCCAGACCTCGCCGGCCCGGCCAAACAGGCCGCCGTGCAAACGCTCGCCGCCAGCGAGGCCGGAGCGATGAGCCTGGCCGAAGCGCTGGCGGCGGCGGAAATCGCCCGCACCGACGTCGGCGCCTTCGTCGCCAGGCAACTTCGAAGTTATGACAACCCCGCCATCGACCGCATCCTCGAAGCCCATTGGGGAGCCATCGCCGACAGCGGCAAAGACAAGTCCTCCGCCATGGCACGATATGCCAAAGAACTGACACCCGAAGTTCTCGCGGGTGCCGACCTGCGCCGCGGCCGCGAATTGTACCGCGCCACCTGCCACGCCTGCCATGTCCTGTTCGGCGACGGCAACGCCCTCGGACCCGACCTCACCGGCTCGAATCGCGCGGACCTGCGCTACCTTTTGGAAAACCTGGTCGACCCCGGGGCGGTCGTCGGCCTCGACTACCAGCTCCACGTCATCCGCACCCGCGACGGCCGCACTCTCGCCGGGCTGTTGCGCGGCAGGTCCGGCACGGCCCTCACCCTCGGGATGGTCGGCGGGCCGGAGACGGTCGTGCCGCTCGACGAGATCGAGGATCACCAAGTGTCCACCACTTCCCTGATGCCTGAAGGGCTGCTGGAGAACCTCACCGAAACCGAGGTCCGCGACCTCGTGGCCTATCTCCAGAGCCCCCGCCAGGTGCCACTCCCCTCGCCTCACGAGATCTTGGTCGACGACGAGCGGCTGGAAATCGCGGAGGTCACGGCCGGCCAGGTCCGCCCCCAGGACATGCATGCCTTCGATGGCGGAACCTGGACCTCCGATCGCCAACTCTGGTGGACCGGGGGCAAGACCGGCGACCGCCTCGAGCTGCAATTCGACGTGCCCGAATCCGGCCGCTACGAGGTCTTCGCCGCCTTCACCATGGCCCACGATTACGCCACGATCGACGCGAGCCTCAACGGCCGGACGGTCGCCGAAGGACTCGACCTGTTCCACAAGCCGGCCGTCGTCACCACCGGCGACCTTCCGCTCGGCGTCCACCGGCTCGATGCCGGCCGTCAGACGCTGACGCTTGAGATCACCGGCGCCAACGAAGACGCGACGCCGCTCCACATGGTGGGCCTCGACCACCTCCGGATCCTCCCGGCGGAATGAGCGGCGGGTCCACGCCGTCGCGACGGAAAAAAGAGCCCTGAAAACCGCCCGAACGAAATGCTTGCCAACGCGGCGATCAGCGGGTAAGTGCACCATCGTCCACACGGCAAACACGCGTGTGAACCCGCTTCGTCTGGTCTCTCACGCCATGGTCTCAGGAAGTGTTTTAGTCATGGCGTGATTCGAACTGAAGCAAATGGACATCTACGTGGGCAACCTGCCCTACTCCGCCACCGAAGAGGACGTTTCCGGTCTTTTCGCGCAATACGGGCCCGTCGAGCGGGTCAAGATCATCACGGACCGTGAAACCGGGCGATCGAAAGGTTTCGCTTTCGTGACGCTGGCGGACCAGAGCCAGTTGAACGCCGCGATCGAGGCGCTCAACCAATACGACTACCAAGGCCGCGCGCTCCGCGTGAACGCCTCGGAGCCGAAGGAAAAAGGCGGCTTCCGCAGTGGCGGTGGCGGCTACGGCGAACGCCGCGGAGGCGGCGGCGGCTACGGTGAACGCCGTGGCGGCGGCGGTGGCGGCTACGGCGAACGCCGTGGTGGTGGTGGCGGCGGCGGTGGCTACGGCGAGCGCCGTGGCGGCGGCGGCTACGAACGACGCGGCGGCGGTGGCGGCTACAAGGGCGGCTACAAGGGCGGCGGCGGCGACAGCTGGGATTGATCCCCGCTTTCCACAACTTCCGGAATTTCACCGCGCCCGGCTTCCCATGTGAAGCCGGGCGCGCTTTTTTTTTGTGCGGAGAGTCGGAGGCGCTCGCGCGCGCCGCCTTGGCTCTTCATTCACCACTCTTCATTCATCATTCGTCCCTCCCCCATAGCAGCGTTGCACGCGTGGGGTGATGCCGGTGAGCACTTCCCAGACGATGGTGCCGGCCTTGGCCGCGATTTCGGTGACCGGCAGGTTCGGACCGAACAACTCGACCTCGTCGCCCTCAGCGACATCTCCGTGGGAAACATCGACCATCATTTGGTCCATTGTCACGCGGCCGAGCAGCGGGAACCGCTGGCCGCGGATCCAGACTTCGGCGCCGTGGCCGGAAATGTGGCGCGGGTAGCCGTCACCGTAGCCGAGGCCGACGGTGGCGACCCGCGTCTCGCGCTGCGTGACATATTCGCGGCCGTAAGACACGCCGTGCCCGGGGGGCAGCGTGCGGATCAGCGTGACGCGGCTTTTCAGGCTCATCACGGTGCGCAGACGTTCCTGGAATCCGGGCAGCGGTGAAATGCCGTAAAGCATCAGGCCGGGGCGGACGAGATTGCAGACGCCGGGGTCGTAGCCGAGCAGGCCGGCGCTGTTCGCGAGGTGCCGCCAGCGGAACCGCCCGGGCCCGCCGAGTTCGTCGATGATCCGCCGGAAGCGCTCGAATTGCTCGCGCGTGAACGCCTCGTCCTCATCCGCGGACGGCAGATGCGAACCGATACCGTCGATCTCGAGGTGCGGCAGACTTTCCAGCTCCGCGAGCCGCTCCGCAATGCCATAGGCGACGAATCCCCCGCGGCCCATGCCGGTGTCGACGGCGAGGTGGACGTTCAGGCGCTTGCCCGCGGCGGCGGCGAGCGAATTGAAATGCCGCGCCTCGTCCATCGAGGAAATGCAGGGCACCCACTCGCGGGCGACGATTTCCTCCCGCTCGGCCGCCCAGGTCGCGCCGAGCAGGTAGATCGGCGTTTCCACGCCGGAGTTGCGGATGCGACGGGCCTCGCCGACGTTCGCCACGCCGAAGAACGCGATGCCTTCGCAGGCGAGCGCCCGGGCAATTTCCTCGAGCCCCTGGCCGTAGGCACCGGCCTTCACGACGGCCATGATCTCGCGGCCGGAAATCTCCATGGCGACGCGCAGATTCCAGCGCAAGGCCGCGAGGTCCACCTCCGCCCAAGCGCGCGGCGGGGATACGGGAAAGGCGTCGTTCACGCGGCGAAACTACCGGCCGCCTCCGCCGCGGCAAGGCTCGCGCTGCGGGAATTGGCGCTTGCCGGCCGCTCGGGCCGCGGATTGGTTGCGCCGCATGAGGTTGCGTTCTCTCGTCGCCGCGCTGCTGGCGACCCTCGGTCCGGCCACCGCGCGGGAGGAAATCCGCTTGGTCACGTGGCCGACGCTTTCGCCCGATGGCGAAATGATCGTCTTCGAGTGGCTCGACCAGCTCTGGCGCGCGCCGTCCACCGGCGGCGAGGCGGTGCGGCTGACCGACCAGCCCGGGCGCGTGGCGTATCCGGTCTTCACGCCGGATGGCGAGCGGATCGTCTTTTCCAGTGATGCCACCGGTTCGATGCAGGTCCACTCGATCCCGGCGGCGGGCGGCGAGGCGGTCCGACATACGTTTCACTCGGAAGGCAACGCGCTCGAGTGCCTCTCGCCCGACGGCACGCGCGCGATCGTCTCCGGCCTGCGCGACGCCTCCGGCCACCGGCCGCAGCGGCTCATCGAGATTGATCTTTCCGACCGCACCCGCGAGCGGCGGCTCTTCGATGCCACCGGGCACTCGGCGGCCTGGTCGCCGGACGGCAGCAAGGTGCTCTTCTGCCGCGGGGGAGAGCAGCTTTTCCGCAAGGGCTACGTGGGCTCGCGCTCGAGCCAGCTCTGGCTCTTCGACCGCGGGGACGGCTCGTTCCAGCGCCTGCTGCCGGAGGAAGGCGAGGTCCGCTCGCCGCGCTGGCATCCGGACGGCGGCGGGTTTTTCCACGTCTCCCACCGCCACGGCACGCTGAACCTGTGCTCGACCCGCTTCGACGGGGAAACCGAAACGCTCACCCGCTTCGAGGGCGATGGGGTGATCTTGCGCGAGATCTCGGCGGACGGTTCCACCTTCCTGCTCCGCCGGAATTGGGAGGTGCTCTTGTTCCGCCCGGCGGAGCACGAGGGACCGGTGCCGGTGGAGTTCTGGACGGACGAAAAGCTTCCCGACGTCTCCGAAAAACTCGAGCGCGTCACCGGCACCAGCCACGCGGATTTCACGCCGGACCTGGAGGGCGTGGCCTTCGCCGCGGCGGGCGAGCTCTGGTGGATGCCGGGCCGAAAGAAGGAACCCCGGCGACTGACGGAAACGGCGGCCGCGGAGTCGGACGTGCGGTTTTCGCCGGACGGGAAATGGTTGTATTTCCTCCGCGACGACGGCCTCGAGGCGAATTACCACCGGGCTCGGCTGGTGGACGGAAAACTCGCCGACGAAGCGCGGGTGACGCGCGGACCGTTGACAAAAAGCCGCCTGAAGCTCAGCCCCGACGGCCGCCGGATCGCGTGGGTCGCGGGAAACGGCGACGTCCACACCGCGGACGCGGACGGCTCGGACGCGCGAAGGATTTTCGAGACCTGGGACCGTCCGACGCTCGATTGGTCGCCCGACGGTCGCTGGCTGGCGCTGGCCGCGAAGGACGCGCACTCGAACCGCGACATCTGGCTGGCCGCCGCGGACGGCTCGCGCCCGCCGGTGAACCTGACACGCGACCCGGCCTTCGAGGGCTCTCCGCGCTGGTCGCCGGACGGCCGGCGGCTGGTCTTCACCGCGCGCCGCAACGCCGCCCGCGAAGCGGAGCTCTGGCGGATCGATTTTGGCAAGGGCGGGATCGCGCCGGACGCAACCGACGAAACGCTGCTCGCAGCCGGCGACCGCGCGCGGCCGATCGGCACCCGCGGCATCGAGCCGACCCGCGTGATCTGGTCGCCGGCCTCGGAAACCCTGCTTTTCCAAAGCGCGACCACCTCGAACCAGCGGCTGTATTCCGTCAGCGCGACTGGCGGCGAGATGGAGACGGTCGCGGAAACGCGCGGGGTGCCGATCCGTTTCACACCGGAGGGCGAGCTGCTGTGGCGGGTCGACCGGACGCCGACGATCCTCCGCGAGGGAAAGAGCGTGTCGTTTCCCATCTCGATGCGCGTCCGCCGCGACCGTCAGGACATCCTGCGCACCGGCTTCCGGCGGATCTGGCGGACCTTGGGCGAGCGGTTCTACGACACAGGAATGGGCGGCGTCGACTGGCCGGCGATGCTGGCGAAATACGAGCCGCTGGCCGTGCAGGCGCGGGATTCGCGGCAGTTCGACCGCGTCGTCGGCCACCTGCTCGGCGAGCTGAACGCCTCGCACCTGACTTTCGTCTCGCGCGTCTGGCCGGTGAAGCGCGGCCTGCCCGAGCCGGAACCACCGACCGCGCATCCGGGATTTTCCTTCGAGCCCCCCGTCGGAAATAGCAGCCCGCTGGTGATCCGGCGCGTCCTGCCCGGCTCGCCCGCGGCGGAGGCGGAGGACGGCCCGCTGGCCGGCGAGCGGGTCAGCGCGATCGCCGGCCAAGCGGTGACGGATGAATCCCCGCTCCACCCGTTTTTCAACGGCCAGGAAGGCGAGGAGGTCGTGTTCCGGCTGCGAGCGGCCGACGGCGCCGAGCGGGAAGTGGCGGTCACCTGCATTTCTTATGCGGACGCGCGCCAGCTCGACGAACTGGCGGCGCGGGAAGCCGCGCGCGAGCGGGCCGCGCCGGACTTCGCCTACTTCGCGCTGGAGCGGATGAAGTGGGACGATTTCGCCGCGCTCGAGCGCGAAATCTATCGAGCGTCGCTGGAGAAAAGCGGGCTGATCCTCGACCTGCGCGACAACGGCGGCGGCCAAGTGGCGGACCACCTGCTGGCGATCTTCTTGCAGCCGGTGCACGCCTTCACCATTCCGCGGGACGGGCCCCGCGGCTACCCACACGACCGCCGGGTGCGCGCGGCTTGGGACAAGCCGCTGGTCGTGCTGTGCAACCAGAACACCTACTCGAACGCCGAGATTTTCTGCCACGCCATCAAGCTGGCCGGCCGGGCGCCGCTGGTCGGCATTCCCACCGCTGGCGGCGTGATCTCCGCGGTGAAGGTGAACATCCCGGACGTCGGCACGCTGCAAGTCCCTTTCCGCGGGTGGTTCCATGCCGCCACGGGCGAGGATCTCGACCTCAACGGCGCGGTGCCGGACCACCTCGTGCCCATGACCCCGGCCGACCAGCACGCCGGCCGCGACCCGCAGCTCGCGCGGGCGCTGGAGCTTCTGCGTGAGCAGGTGGACGCCGCCCCGCCGCCGGTGGAGCCGAAGCGCAGGAACGGAGCGCCGGCTTCAGCCGGCGAGTGAGGGTGGCGGACGGGCGGGTCTGGAGACCCGCGGTCCGCGCGACAAAAAAAGCCGGGGAGCCTCGCGGCTCCCCGGCTGGGTTGGATGTTTGCGATTGCTTCCGCGATCAGCGGCCGCCACCGCGGCTTTCCGGCGGAGCGATCACCGGATCCGCGTTGGTGCCCCAGATCGAGTCCGGTCCGGTCTCGAGCAGACGGTTGCCGGCCACCTTGATCTGGTTGTTGGTGGGCATGATGTTCACCGCGGTCGCAGCGCCGTCGAGCTTGAGGACGATCGCCTTGCCGTCATACGGCTCGGGATCGAATTCACCGGCCGTGCTGTTGTTGAGCAGCGGGGCCACGGCGATCGGCGTGGACGAGCTGGCCGAGCTGCTGAAGGCGTATTGGCCGTTCATCAGGTAGCCGAAGCCGACCTCGCCGGCCTTGAGCGCTTCGCCCTGCGAAATCACGTCGTCCGGCTTGCGCGGGGAGTTCGCGGTCTTCGCGTAGAACGGTTGCTCGGAGTTGTTCGAATAACCGGCCGCGAGCAGTTGGCGGAAGTAGTCGTTCGAATAATTGCCGGTCATCTGGAGCTGGGAATCGGTGTCGTCCCGCACGTATTCGGCGGTGTCGTTGTCCGGGTAGCTGCCATACTCGACGTCGAACTCGAAGAGTCCGAGGAAGAGCTGACGGGCGTTGCTCATCGCTTCCGTGGTCGCCGCTTTTTTCTGCTGGCGCATCACCATGGGAGCGGTGAGGCCGGCCAGCGCGGCGATGATGACGATCACGACGAGCAGCTCCACCAGGGTGAAGCCCCGCCGCGGGGATGGGTTCATTGTGGTTTTCATCTTCTGGTTTTGGAATGGGGCGGACGCCCCGATTTTATATTCGAGCGGCCGGCCGCGGCACTCGCCACGGCGACCGATCATCCAAACGATAGGAAGGCCCGGAGCCGGGGCAAGAAGTAAAACGAGGCGCGCGGCTCAGGCTCCGGCGGCGTCGAGCGCCGCGAGCCGTCGCGCGGCCTGTTGCCGGAATCCGCGCAGCAGCTCCACCTCGCGCGGAGTGATTGGATAGGGCCCGGCGAATTCAATGCTCCGGCGGCTGGTCCGCGTGCGGCAGGCGAACGCCTGGCGTCGCTCGAGGTAGTAGAGGATGAGGTAGTGGCGATCGTCGTTGGTGGTCTCCGCGAGGAAGTCCGGCACGCCCCGCTGCCGTAAAAACACGGAAAGGTCCGGGTATTCCCGTGCCTCGTGCATCAGCCGGCGGAAGCCGAAGGAGGGCGGCTCGGCGCGCACGAGCATGATCTGGTCCTCCGCGGCATGCGCGTTCGTCCCCGCCAACCACGGACTCGAGCCCGCTCCGCAACCGGCAAGCAGCACCGCCACCCCGCCCGCGCAGGCGCGCGCCATCCATTTTCCCAATCGCTTCCGCATCCGCTCCATCGTGTCTGGTTTTCACGAGCCGGACCCGCGCTGCGCGCGATCCCGCTCGATGAGATTCTCGATCATACGGACGCTCGGCCGATTTCCCTCGGAGTCCACGAAGAATGCGGTTTCGAGCGGAATGAGGAACTCGACGGCCGAGTTGATGCCGACCAGCGAACCGTAGGCGTCCACCACGGGTCCGCCGCTGTCGCCGGGCTGGAGCGGGATGTCGATCTTGAACGAGCGGTTGCGGGTGAAGAACCGCTCGGGCGGCAGCGAGGTGGTGAGCTTCCCGGGCTCGGACCGGAATCCCGTGGCCACGCCGCCGTGGATCACTTCCGTGCCCTCCGGCACCCACCTGGCGGCGTCGGTCCAACGGTAGAAATACGGCGTGTTGATCGGCACGTGAAGCAGCGCGAGATCGTCGTCATAAGAACGCCAGACGACGCGCGCGCGGCCGGTGACGATGCGCCCGCCGTGGCCGTAAATGACGAAGACATTCCGCCCGGCGATCTGCGAGAGCACGTGATCGGCGGTGAGAAAATAGCCGTCGGGGGAAATCGGTGCCGCGGATCCGCCGTCCGCATCACCGGGAGCCCCGGCGGCGGCGAACCGCCGCGCGGCCCAGCCTTGGATTTCCGGGAGCTGGGTGACCACGACGGCGCTGAGCCGCTCGGCGACGATCTGGCGGGCCATGGGCCCCGGCGTGACCGGATCCGGCTGCGGCGGCGGTTGCGCGCAGGCCTGCATCAACACGACGAGGACCGGGATGAGCAAGCACCACGTCAGACGTTCCATTCGGCCGGAAAAGAAGCACATCCGTCCCTCTTCGTCACACCCCATTTCCGGATTCCTCCAACAATCGGCCGACGGCGCGGCGGAAGGGCGAAGGCATCGGCAGGGCAGCGAGTTCGGCCGGCTTCTTCCATTCATCTCCATCCGCGGGTGCGCCGCCGGCGTGGACCCGCAGCGTCACCCGGTAGCGGGTGATCGTGTAGCGCAGCTCCGCGAGCACGGGCAGGCCTGGAATTTCCGCCGGCTCGCGCGTCGGAAGCTTCCACAAACCCTCGCGCCGCCGTCCCCGCTCGCGGTGGAGCAGCACGCGGCCGTCGGCATCGCGCAGCCAGATCGCGTGCTCGTCCACGGCGGTGACGGTGGTTTTCCCGCGTTTCGTCGGCAGGGTTTCCGGCTCGCGGGTGGCGCAGAACCCGGCGACCGGGCACGACAGGCAGTCGGGCACTCCCGGGCGGCAGAGCGTCTGGCCCAGTTCCATCAGAGCTGAGTGATGGAGCCGCGGGCGGAACGGATCGGCGAGCGTCGCGGCCCATTCCCAGACTTGCTTCACGCCAGAGGAGGCGTCCACCGGCTCGCGGAAATCCATCACCCGCGCCAGCACGCGGGCGACATTGCCATCCACCAGCACCGCCGGCAGGTCGAAGGCGAAGGCGCGCAATGCCCCGGCGGTGTAGCGGCCGATGCCGGGAAGGCGCAGCAGATCCTCCGTCTCCTCGGGAAACCCTCCGCCCGCGGCGACCAGGGCCCGCGCCGTATCCCGCAACATCCGCGCGCGACGGTAGTAGCCGAGGCCCTCCCACACGCCAAGCAGATGGTCGTCGTCCGCCGCGGCCAAGGTTTCCGGATCGGGAAACGCATCGAGAAAGCGCGTGTAGTAACCTTTCCCCAGGACCGTCGCGATCTGCGTCTGCTGGAGCATCACCTCGGAGACGAGAACGGCGTAGGGATCGCGCGTCCGCCGCCACGGGTAGTCGCGGCCATGTTTCGAAAACCACGCCACCAGCGCGTCGCGGAAGGCCTCGGGCGCATCGGTCGCCGGCGCTTGCATCCGCGGTTTCAACATCGCGTCCAGCAACCACCCGCCGGGCCGGCTGGCAAGCGGAACCGCCTTGCATCGCGGCGCGCGGCGCGGATTCTGGCGGGGTGACCAGCCACACCGCAGCCCTCACCCCCGACCAGGCGGAGAAGCTCCGCGAGCTGCTCGGGCGCGAGGGCTTCGAGTTCCAGGAAAAGCCGCACGCCTTGTTCTCCGCGAAAAAGGGCAAGCTGAACGTCACCGTCTATCAGAAGGGGCCCAAGGTGCTCGTGCAGGGCAAGGAGACCGAGGACTTCGTGCGCTTCAAGCTCGAGCCCGAGATCCTCGGCGAAGCGCGGCTCGGCTACGAGGAGGTGCTCCAGCCGGACATGTTCGAGCCGCACTTCGGCATCGACGAGAGCGGCAAGGGCGACTTCTTCGGCCCGCTCGTCATCGCCGGCGTTTTCACCGACGCCACCATCGCCCGCCAGCTCCTCGACGCCGGCATCATGGACTCCAAGCGCATCGCCAGCGCCGCTCGCATCCGGAAACTCGCCGCCCTGATCCGCGCGACGCCCGGCTGCGCCAGCGAAGTCGTCTCGATCGGCCCCGAGCGCTACAACGAGATGCACCGCTCCTTCGGCAACCTCAACCGCCTGCTCGCCTGGGGCCACGCCCGGGTGATCGAAAAGCTCTCCGCCGCGCGGCCCGACTGCCCGCGCGCACTCAGCGACCAGTTCGCCCGGCCCGAGGTGCTCCAGCGCGCGCTGCGGGAAAAAGGCCTGCGCCTCACCCTCGAACAACGGACCCGCGGCGAGGCGGACGTCGCCGTGGCGGCCGCCTCGATCCTCGCCCGCGAGCGGTTCGTCGACTGGATGGAGAAAACTTCCGCCGCCTGCGGAGTGAAACTGCCGCTCGGCGCGTCCGACGCCGTGGTCGCCGCCGGCCGCGAACTGGTGGCCGAACACGGACCGGACGCTCTCCGAAAAGCGGCCAAGCTCCACTTCCGCACCACCGCCGCCGTGTGCGGAGATTTACCCGCTCCCTCCGATGTTTCCCCCCCGGGTGGCACGGAAACCGCATGATCCGCCGCGATTTTTGCGGGACAAACCCAGCCCGTTATGTTGTCCAATCTCCGCGCGACCTCAATCACCCACCCCGATCCCCGTCCCATGGCCACCATCACCAAGCGCGAACTCGTCAGCAAAATCACCGACCAACTCGGCGCCCGTGGACACGAGGTCACCCAACAGACGGTCTTCGAGGTGGTGCAGACATTGATCGACCAGATCACCGATTCGCTCTCCCAGGGTGACACCGTCGTGATGCGCAACTTCGGCGCCTTCGAGGTGCGCGAGATGAAGGCCAAGATCGGCCGGAACCCGAAGGACCCCGGCAAGGACGTGCCGATCCCCGCGCGCGCCGCCGTGAAGTTCAAGCCGGGCAAGGAAATGAAGGAAAAGGTCGCCGCCACCCTCCAGGTCATCCGCGAGCGGAAGTCGTGATCGCCGTGAGCCGCGCGCTCCACCGCCACGGCCTGCTTTTCCTGGCGCTGGTCGCCGGCCTTTCCTCCTGCGCCCGCCCCGGCGACTACAAGGGCTATCAGACGCGCTCCTACACCGTGCGCGGGCAGACGTATCATCCGATGAGCGTGGAGCAAGCGCTCGGACATCAGGAAACGGGCATCTGCTCGTGGTACGACGAGTCGAGCTTCTTCGGCCTGAAACGCGGCAACACCTCGCTCGGCGAGAAGGTCATGCCGTGGCACCTCACCGGCGCGCACAAGACCCTGCCGCTGCCGGCGCTGGTGAAGGTGACGAATCTCGAGAACGGCAAGACCGTGAAGCTCCGGATCAACGACCGCGGCCCGTTCATTCCCGGCCGCCACCTCGACGTCACACCCCGCGCCGCGAAGAAGCTCGGGTTCCATGAAAAAGGCCTCACCACCACTCGCCTCGAGGTCCTTTCCGTCGGCGACGGCTCCTACAAGCGCAAGCCGAAGCGGAGGTTTTTCTTTTTCTAGCGGAGAGCGTGGAGCTGAGAGCAGAGAGGAAGAGGAGCTCCCGCGCCGTACCGCGCTTCCTTCTCTTTGCCACGGGCTCCCCGCTCTCTCCGATCCGGGCTTGAACGGCGGGCGGCTTCCCTAGCAGACTCCGCGCCCCTGCCATGCCCGCTTCCCAAGAGATCCGCGTTTTCGCCCCCGCCACGGTGGCGAACGTCGCCTGCGGTTACGATGTCCTCGGCTTTGCCATCGACTCGCCCGGCGACGAAATCGTCGTGCGCCATTGCGACAAACCCGGGCTCCACATCACCAAGATCACCGGCGACAATGGCAAACTGCCGAAAAACCCCGCTCAGAACACCGCCGGCGTGGCCGCGCTCGACCTGCTCAAGCACCTCGGCATGACCGACCGCGGCATCGAGATGGAGATCCACAAGAAGATGCCGTTCGGTTCCGGCCTCGGCTCGTCCGCGGCCTCGGCCGTGGCCGGCGCCTACGCGGTCAACAAGCTGATCGGCGAGCCGCTCACCAAGAAGCAGCTCCTGCCCTTCGCCATGGCCGGCGAGGCTTCCGCGGACGGTGCTTGGCACGCCGACAACGTCGGCCCCTGCCTGCTCGGCGGCATCGTTTTCATCCGCTCCAACGCGGAGCTCGACGTCGCCCAGCTCCCCGCGCCCAAGAACCTGTGGGCCGCCGTGATCCACCCCGACATCGAGGTGCTCACCAAGGTCGCCCGCGAGATCCTGCCCAAGGAGATTCCGCTGGAAAATGCGACCCAGCAGATCGGCAACCTCGGCGGCCTGCTCTGCGGCCTGATCCAGGAAGATTACGGACTCATCGCCCGCTCGATCCATGACGTGATCGCCGAGCCGCGCCGCCAGAAGCTGATTCCGGATTTCTACAAGGCGAAGCGGGCCGCGCTCTCCGCCGGCGCGCTCGGCTTTTCAATCTCCGGCGCCGGCCCTTCGGTCTTCGCCCTGTGCGAAGGCGAGGAAGATGCCCGACGCGTCGCCGAGGCCGTCTCCAAGGTCTTTTCGGGCGTCCCGCTGAACAACCAGGCCTACGTCTCGCGGATCAACCCGCACGGCGTCCACGTGATCGCTTCCTGACCTGCGGGTACAAGCGGACGCCCCGCGTCCGCGGGGCGTCTCGGGTCGTTTCTTTCCAGGCTCGGTTTATCCTCCTTTCCCGGCCGGGGAGCGAGGGGAGGTCCGCCGGGACCTCCCCTCTGGTTTCAACCCCCCAGAGGAAACCGTTGGAGAAGGGGCGCGGACTCAGTCGTCCTGCTTCTCGTGGGACTTGATGACTTGGCCGCTCTCGTCCAACTGGACCCAGCGGGTCGGCTGGTCGTCGCGGTCGATTTCCGCGATGAAGCTGGTCTTTCCGTCGGAAACCTCGCGGAGGACCTTCTCGACCTCCCGGTCGCCTTGCGAAAGGTTGCGGAACGCGTCGCGCACCGCCTGCGGCACGCTGTCGGTCTCGACCTCCTGCTGCGTCTTCACCAGCGTGCCGCTGGCGTCGACGTAGACGTGGAGATCCTCGCCGTCCTCGACGTCGGCCTTGGCGCGATAGAGTTCGCGGTCGCCGAAGCGGATTTTCGTCACCTCGTCGTCGATCTCGCGCCCGCCCGCCGCGGCTTGAAGTCCTTGGCGGATCTCAGCGGAGACTTCGTCGAGGTCCATGTCCTGGTGGTCGCTGCCTTCCCAGTCGACGTTGTCCTGGCGTCCGGCGCCTTGTTGCTGGCGGCGATCCCGCTGGGTATCGAGACCGGGCGTCCGTTCGCCCGGCTCCGCGGCCTGGTTCATGTCCTCGGCGTCCATGTCGGGAGCTTGGTCTGCCGTGCGCTCCGCTTGGGCCTGCGCGCGGTCGGCCTGCCGCTCGCTGGCCGGACCGGGTTGGTCGCCTTCATACATGCGGGTGGCTTCGGACGTGTGGAGGCCGCCTTCGGAGGCGCTCCGGCTGCGCTCGGTCTCGACCTGGGCGTAGCCGACCATCGCCGTGCCGAGCAGGGCGGCGGTCGTGGTGGTCAGATATTTGAGTTTCATGGTTTTCGTGGGGTTTGGTTCCTGCCGTTCCGGAGAACGGCTGGCGGACGAAATGAGAGCATCCGCCATCGCACAACATCGCGGACCGCGAGGCCCCACGCAAATGAAAAGCAAATCTTTCAAAAGACATGCATTCTACATGCACCAGCTCGGAAAAGATGTGCATTTTGCACAAATCCGGAGGCCTTCCGCGGCCATGCCGCCGCCCGCGGGGCTTTGTGCCCGGCGTTCCTCAGCTCCTGCCGAGGAGCACGGCGAATTGCAGCGGCGCGAGCGCCATCCGCTCGGTGGCCACGACCATCTGCCCGGCCACGATGTCGGTGAAGGTCTTGCGCAGGCCGAGCTGGCGCAGACGCGTGGCGGGCAGATCCTGCGGATGCTCGGAGAAATTCGCGAGGCACAGGACGTTCTGCTCGGCGTGATTCCGGAAATAGCCGAAGACGTGGGGGTTGCCGGTGTCCACGAACTCGGTCTGCGAGTCGGTGAACGCGAGGTTGTTCTTCCGGATCTGCACCAGCTTGAGGATGCCGTGGAAGATGCGGCCTTCGGGCGTTTCGAGGTCGCGCCGCAGGTCCGCGCCGTCCTCCCAGTCGAACAGCGGCCGGTGCATCCAGCGGGCGTCGCCTTCTTTCCTCAGATCCTCGCCGTAAGCGTAGTCGTTGAGCATCCCCAGTTCGTCGCCCAGGTAGATGAGCGGGATGCCGCCGATGGTGAAGATGATGCCGTGGAGCAGCAGCAGGCGCTGGACGGCGCGCTCGATTTCCTCCGGGTCGCCGATCTGCTTGGCGCGCTCGAGGCCGCAGAGCGAGGCGGCCGTGCCGCAGATCCGCGCGTCGCCGGAGCGCGGGTTTTCCTGGAACTTGGCGCCGCGGGCGAACGACGACTCGTGCTGGCCGGAGAAGAAGTGGTTCAGGAACCAGCGGTGGTCGTGCGGGTTCATGCCGATTTCCCACATGTCCTGGTCGGCGAAGCCCCAGCCGATGTCGTCGTGACAACGGATGTAGTTCACCCATGAGGCTTCCGGCGGGAGCTTGAAGCGCTTCGGGATCGAGTGGGACAGCAGCCGGGCGTCGCGGGTGGCGACGGAGTTCCAGAGCAGCGCCATCAGCAGCGGGTTGTAGGAAAGATGGCACTCGTCCTTGGAGACGTAGCGATTGATTTCGTCGGGAGCGACGATCGCCTCGGACTTGAAGACCAGCGCCGGGGCGGCGATGCGGGCGATGGCGTTGAACGCCTGGATCAGCCAGTGGGCCTGCGGCAGGTTCTCGCTCGAGGTTCCCTTCTGCTTCCAAAGGAACGGCACGGCGTCCATGCGCAGCACTTCGACGCCGGAGTTGGCGAGAAACAGCATCTCACCGGCCATGGCGTTGAAGACCGCCGGGTTCTCGTAGTTGAGATCCCATTGGTAGTTGTTGAAAGTCGTCCACACCCACTTCCGGATCGAGTTCCGGTAAGTGAAGGCGCCCGGATGGGCGTCGGGGAAAATCGGGCGGATCGAGCGCTCGTATTCGTCCGGCTCCTCGCGGCTGGGAAACATCCGGTAGTAGCCTTGGTATTCCTCGTCGCCGGCGAGGGCGCGTTTCGCCCATTCATGCTCGTCGCTGGTGTGGTTGAAGACGAAGTCGAGCACCAGGCTGATGCCGTGTTGCCGCAGCTCGGTGGCGAGATCCCGCAGCTCGTCCATCGTCCCGAGTTTTTCGTCGACCTCCCGGTAGCTGCTGATCGCGTAGCCGCCGTCGTTGTCGCCCTCGGGGCTCTTGAACAGGGGCATCAGGTGGAGATAGGTGATTCCCATCTCGTTGAGATAAGGAATCCGCTCGCGCAAGCCGGCGAGGTCCCCGGCGAAGCGGTCCACGTACGCCATCGCGCCGATGACCTGGTGGGATTGGTACCACTGCGGGTGGGCCTCCCGGATCGCATCGAGCCCCTTGAGTTCGGCCGGGCGTTCCAGCCACATCCGGGCGGCGGTGACGAGGATGTTCTCGACGTGGAAAAAGAAGTCGTAGCCGGGCCCGTAGATCCGCCACAGCAGGTTGAACAGCCGGTGAAAGTGCTCCTCGAGCCGGTGCTCGAAGGCCGCCCAGTCCGGACTGTCCACCGCCTCGGGGAAGGCCGTCCTGAGCCGCGGGAGCAGGCGGGCGAGGGACGTGCGGCTTTCTCGTTGGGTGGTGAATTCCTGGATATCGGGCATGGTGTGGATGGCGGCGGAGCTCGCCAGCGAGAGTACCACGCAGCGGGAGCGGCGCAAGGCCGCCGGCCCGGTCAGCGGACGAGTGAGCGCAGCCGGCGCTTCAGTCCCACGCCTTCGGCGGGCACCGGCGTGTCCGCAAGCAGCCGCCGGGCCACCACCCGGCCAAGGCCGCCGATCGCTCCGGAAACCATCGTCCAAGCGATCGCGCTTTTCCACGCGACCGCGGGGTCGGCCGGATTTTTCGGCGGCTCCTCGCGGGCCACCAGCTCGTAGCTTTTTCCCGCGATCTGCCGGGTCAGCCGCGCCGCCAGGGCGGGCAGCAGCAAGCCGGCGCCGATCATGGCCAGCGAGCTGAAATCGCTGCGGCGGGAAAACGGACGGCGTTCAAAAAAGGGGACGTTCATCTCAAGGTTCAGGGGTTTCGTTTTCTCCGGAAGTTTCGTTTTCTCCGGAAGTGCTCTGCCCGCCGCCCTCCTCGGGCACGCCGGGCATGGGGCCGGTTGGCGGCAAGTCGATCCCCTCGGGCTGGCCGAGCGGCGGGGCGGCCGCCTCCGGTTCGGTGTCGGCCGAGGTGTTCGGCTCGGCCGGTCCGGAGCCGCCGGTTTCCAGGGAGCCTCCGGCTTCCGCCCCGCGGTCGGTGGCGGGTTCCACCGTCTCCCGTTCCGAGGTTTCCGCCGGGGAGCGCAGGCCCTCCTCGGTGCTGTCGCCCCGGCAAGCCGCCAAGGACAGCAGGACCGCCGGGAGCCAGATCCCGTTCGCGAAGGTGGACAGAAACTTCATGCCCGGACTCTCCGCAGGGGGCATGCCGGGTGGAATCCCCCGAGGCCGGAAAAGCCGGAGCAACCCCGGCTGCCGGATGACCGCGGCGATCGCCGCGCGCCGCCCGGCCGATCCCGGGGGCCGGACGAGATGCACAATGGGACGCTCCATTGCAGGATGCAACCAGCGGCCGCTCCCGTCTCCACACCCGGCGGCGACAGCGCGCGGTCGCCGGGGGCCGGGCCGCGGAGGCACGCGATCTGCGGGGCGGGCGGGGACCATGAACATGCATTCCTTTCGCGAACGATTCGATCTCCAGGGCAAGCGCGTGGCCGTGCTGGCGGCCGCCGGATTCGAGCAATCGGAGCTGATGACACCCGTCGACGTCCTCCAGAACTGCGGCGTGAATGTCGATGTCATCTCGCCCGACGGCGAGCCGATCCGCGCGTGGGACAAGGACAACTGGGGCCAGAAGGTGGCGGCGGACCTTTCGCTCGAAGACGCCCGCCCGCAGGACTACGACGGCCTGCTGCTGCCCGGCGGGGTGCTCAACGCGGACACGCTGCGCACGAACATCGCCGCCCAAGAGTTCGCCCGGCATTTCTTCGAGGAGAAGAAACCGCGCTTCGTCATCTGCCACGGCGCGCAGCTGCTCATCGACGCGGAGCTGGTCGAAGGTCGCCGGATGACGTCCTACAAGGCCATCGCCCGCGACCTGGTGAACGCCGGCGCGGATTGGGTGGACGAGGAGGTCGTCGTGGACGAGGGCTTCGTCACGTCCCGCAACCCGGACGACCTCCCGGCCTTTTGCGCGAAGATGTGCGAGGAACTTGCGGAAGGCGTGCACGCGTGAGCATGCTGCGGGCGCGGATCGCGACGTGCCCGGTCCCGCCAGATCTTCCCGCACCCGGCCATGCCCGTCGATTTCAAGGACTATTATGCCACCCTCGGCGTCGCGAAGGACGCTTCGCAGGACGAGATCAAGAAAGCGTTCCGCAAGCTCGCGCGCCAGCACCACCCGGATGTGGCGGCCGACAAGGCGGCGGCCGAGGAGAAGTTCAAGGAGGTCAACGAGGCCTACGAGGTGCTCGGAGATCCCGTGAAACGGAAGAAGTACGACCAACTCGGCTCGGGCTGGCGTGAAGGCGCGGGATTCGCCGGCGGTCCGGGCGCGGCCGGTTGGGATCCGGGAGCCGAGGAGTTTCATTTCCGCGGGACGGGCTTCAGCGATTTCTTCGAGCAGTTCTTCAGCGGCGGGAGTGCTCACGGCTTCCCGGGCGGCGCGGCCACCGGCACCCGCCGGAGACGTGGCGGCGACGTCGAGGGCGACATCCTCGTCACGCTCGAGGAAGCGATGCATGGAGCCATCCGGCCGATCACGCTCCAGACCACCGACCCGCGCACCGGCCGGAGCGAGACGCGGACATTCCAAGTCCGGATCCCGCCCGGCATCGCGGAGGGAAAACGCATCCGCGTCCCCGGTCACGGCGGGGCCGGCACCGGCGGTGCGGAAGCGGGGGACCTCTACCTGCGGGTGCGGCTCGCGGCCCACCCGGATTTCACCGCCTGCGGATCGGATCTCTACCGGGACCTCGACCTCGCGCCGTGGGAAGCGGTCTTGGGAGCGGAAGTGCCGGTGGCCACGCTCGACGGCCAGGTGAAGCTCCGGATCGCGCCCGGCACCGGCAACGGCCAGACGCTGCGGGTCCGCGGCCGCGGCCTGCCCAAAGGTCGCGACGGGTCGCGCGGCGACTTGCACGTGGTCGTCCGCGTGCAAGTGCCCGAACACGTGCGTGCGGAGGAACGCGCGGCTTGGGAGGCGCTGCGGGCGGCCTCGAGCTTCAATCCACGCAACTCCTGACTTCGCCATGAACGGACCCCGACCCTCCGAAGCCCACGACGGCCCGCCGGTTTTCGAACCCGCCGGGGAGCGCGCCTACAGCCTCGAGGTCTTCGCCGAAATCAGCGGGGTGTCGTCGCACACTATCCTGATGTACCGCCAACACGGGCTCCTGCCGCCGGCGGAAGGCGATCCGGCGTCCTACGACGACGAGAGCCTGCACGCCCTGCGCCGCCTCGAGCGGCTGCGGGACGAGTTTTCCCTCAACGTCCACGGCCTGAAGTATCTCGCCGGCTTGCTCGACGAGATCGAGCGTCTGCGCAGCTTCGCGCGTCGCATCCCGTGAGGGGGAGATAATCCCGCGGAGATATGCCCCACCGTCCGGCGGGGAGATGAAAAATCTTGCCAGCGCGAGGCGTTCCGTCGTCCCATTCCCCGGAATGTCTCCCGCCATGAACCGCCTGCTCGTCTCCCTTCTCGGCCTCGTCATGACCGTGCCGGCTCTCGCGGGTCCGAAGTTCACCGTGCGGGACACCGAAGGTCGACCGCTCGACATCGAGCTGATCGCGGCAACCGGCGAGACCTTCACATTTCGCCGCCAGGACGACCGCCAGCGCTTCACCCTGCCGCTCGAGAAGGTGGACGCGGCTTCCCGCGAACTCATCGCCGCGAAGGCGGCGAGCCTCGGACCGGAAGTTCCCGAGCTCGCGGCGGAGGTGGTCGTCGGCAAGCGCCGCAAGAAGGACGGCTACTACATGGTGAACCAGACCGTCACCTGCACGGTGAAAATCAAGAACACCAGCCTGGAACTCCCCTGCCCCGAGCTGAAGGCGAAGATCGCATTCATCGGCCAGGACCGCCGCACGCCCTCGAAGTACAGCATTCTCGCCACGCGCGAATTCCCCGTCGAGATCGAGCCCGGAGGCACCGCCACCGAGATCGTCAAGGAATTCACCACCCGCTACGACAGCGACAACAAGGGCACCGGCAACATCGGCGGCTACGAGTACACCGGCTACCTGCTCACTCTGTTCGATTCCGACGGCAGCCCGGTGTTCGAATACACCACCGACGCGACCATCCGCCGGGCGCTCACCCGCGACGTCAATCTCGCCAAAAATCTCGTCAACCACCCGGTCAAAACCCAACTCGACGAGAACATGCAAAAGCGGGAATAGTGCAAGAAAGCACTAAATCCGAAGCATGAAACTCTAAACGAAGAGGGCTCCGCGCTGGCCAGTTGCATTCCATCTTCATCTCGCGCCACTGGCGACAGGTGGGCGCGCCCGGCGGTCACGCCCTACCACCCTCGCCATTCTCCCCTCTTCCACCGGCCACTCATAATTCATAATTCATAATTCATAACTCATAACCCATAACTCATAACTCGCCACTCGTCACCGAAACTGGTTGATCTCTTCGCGGTAGTCGTAGCCCGCGGCGCTCATTCGGCCGAGCAACGTCTCGCGGTCGAGGTGGTGGTTTTCCAGCAAGTCGTCGAGCGACCCACAGTGGTTGCGCAGCTCCGTGTTGAGCAGGCCCACGAGCAGGTGCGGGTCCATGTTCCGGTAGTTTGAAAGGTCCACGCGCGGAGGCTGCCAGCGTCCACCCGCGGTGTCACGTTCTTGGGCTTGGCAGGACCCGCGGCCCGGGGCAACGTCTGCCCCATGTTCGACGCCTCGCGCTACGACGGCCGCATGCCCTACCGGCGCTGCGGGGACTCCGGGCTGATGCTTCCGGCGATCTCGCTCGGCCTCTGGCACAACTTCGGCGGCGTGGATGATTACGAGGAAGGCCGGCGGATCGTCCGCCGGGCGTTCGACCGCGGCATCACGCACTTCGACCTCGCCAACAACTATGGCCCGCCGCCCGGATCCGCGGAGGAAAACTTCGGCCGCATGCTCGTGAGCGACTTCGTCTGCCACCGCGACGAGATCGTCATTTCCACCAAGGCCGGCCACCTCATGTGGAACGGCCCCTACGGCGAGTGGGGCTCGCGCAAGCACCTGCTCGCCTCGCTCGACCAGTCGCTCAAGCGGCTCCGGATCCCGTACGTGGATATCTTCTACTCGCACCGGCCGGACCCGGCGACGCGCCTCGAGGAGACCATGTCCGCCCTCGCCACCGCCGTGCACAGCGGCAAGGCCCTCTACGCCGGTCTCTCGAAATACCCTCTCAAGAAGCTGAAGAAGGCCGTCAAGCTCCTCAAGGAAATGGGCATCCGCTGCCTGGTCTACCAGCCCCCCTATTCCATTCTCAACCGCTGGCCGGAAGCCGAGGGCATCCTCGACTGGCTCGCCGCCGAAGGCATCGGCTGCGTCGTCTTCAGCCCCCTCGCCCAAGGCATGCTCACGCCGAAGTATTTCGACAGCATCCCCGAGGACTCGCGCGCGTTCCGGCCGGACGGCTTCCTCCAGCCGGACCAAGTGACGGCCCAGCAGGAGAAAATCCTCGCGCTGCGCGACCTCGCCGCCGCCCACGACACGAAACTCCACCACCTGGCCGTCCAGTGGGCGCTGCGCACGCCCGCCGTCACCTCCGCCATCATCGGCGCGCGGAACGTCGCCCAGCTCGACGACACGCTTGCCGCGCTCGAGTCCCCCGTGCCGTCCGACGCCCTGCTCGGGGCGATCGACGCGATCGCGCCGCCGGTGAAGAAAAAGGATGCCGAATCCTGATTCGTACGTTTCGCTCGCGACCACCATGACTTGGAACGACCGCTTTCTCGAACTCTTCGACCGCTCCGCCGCCGCCTATCGTTCCGGCGAGAAGGATTTCCAGAAACATTACAATGGCGCGGACCTCGCGTTCCTCTGCACCATCGGCTGCAAACCCCGCGAGTTCTTCGACTTCGTCGAGGATTTCTGCGACGAGGGCGAGCCCTCCCCCACCACGGCCATGCTCGTCGCCGCGGTGCGCCGCGATTACTTCCATGTCGTCCAGAACAGCGTGAGTCCGTCCGGCAACGGCAAGCTCCTCACCCGCGACGACGTTCCGAGCTTCGGACACGAACTCGAAGGCATACCTTATCTTCCGCGCATCATCGCCAAGGCCCGCGCCAAACTCCGCGGCGAACTCGATCCCGACCTGATGTTCGGCTGCGGCGGGGATCGCAACTTCCTTCATAAACATGGAGAGATCCATCCCGCCGACTTCCTCCGCCACGTCTGGGCCGCCGGCGACGACGACAAGAAAATCGCCGACTGGGTGAAAAGCGTCGAAAGCTGAACTTCCCGGACCCACGTGCCCTGCGGGCGATCCGAGGGTCCACGTTCGCCCGGTTCTGTCATCATGACAACGGACGACTTGTTTGGCGAAGTGGCGCCATCCATCTAGCAGAGTGCCCGCCAACTTCGGGCTTGGCGAATTTTTACACTTGGAAAAGGTGTTGGGATCCTGAAGATCAGGGTCCCAATCCCTCTTCCTTCCATGTCGATCATCCATCTTTTGCGCCCGTGCCTCGGCGCCTGGTCCGGAGCCGTTCTCGTCGCGCTGGGCCTGTCGCTTCCCCTGCATGGCGACACGCCATTCACCGATGACGATTGGCGCGATGCCGGAGCGCTCGGTGCCTCGGGAGCCGGCGGGGTCCGTGCCTTGGCGGTGGGCGACAGCGAGATTTTCGCCGGCGGCGATTTCACGACCGCCGGGGACGCCCCCGCCCATCGCGTCGCCCGCTGGAGCGGCTGGGAATGGTCGCCGCTGGGATCCGGCTTGGACGGCCAGGTGAACGCCTTGGCGATCTCGGGAGGAAACCTCTACGCCGGAGGACAATTCACGACCGCCGACGGGACTGCCGCGCCGCATGTGGCGAGGTGGGACGGAAGCCAATGGTCCGCCTTGGGGGGCGGAACGAATGGATGGGTGAACGCCCTCGCGGTCTGGAACGGCCAACTCTACGCGGGCGGCGGCTTCACCATGGCGGGCGGCGTGCCCGCGAATTTCATCGCCCGGTGGAACGGAAGTTCTTGGTCGGCCGTCGGCGGTGGACTGAACGGCTGGGTGAATGCCCTGACCGTCTGGAACGGCAACCTTTACGCGGGCGGCTCGTTCGTCCTGGGACCGCAAATGGCCCGGCTTGCGAAATGGGACGGCTCCTCCTGGACGGCCGTTCCCGGCCCGGACAACGCGGTGACCGCCCTGCTTGGCACGGACCACGGCTTGTACGCGGGCGGCGCCTTCGCGTTCGCGGTTTCCGGCGGCGAGACGGCGCGGTCGATCGCGAAGTGGAACGGCAGCGGATGGTCGGCCTTGGGCGAAGGCCTGGACGGCGCCGCGTTCGCACTGGCATCGACTCCGGACGGCGCGTTGTTCGCCGGCGGAAGTTTCACCCATGCCGGAGGAGCCCCTGCCAGCCGGATCGCCCGCTGGCTGGACGGTGCCTGGACGCCGCTCGGCTCCGGGACGGACGCCACGGTCTACGCCCTCGGAATCTCCGGTCACGGCCTCTATGCCGGCGGGCCCTTCACCACGGCCGGCGGCAAACCGTTCCGCTATCTGGCGCGGACCCACCAGACCAGCTTGCCTCCCACCATCACCTTTCCTCCGCTGGCGGATGTGCCGTTCACCCAGGGAACCACGCTGGATCTCTCCGGCCTGGCGACCTCGAGTTCCGGTCGCCCGGTCACCTACTCGCTGGACGCCGCCACCCTCGCGGGCGGTCGGGCCGTCCTCGATGACTCGACGTCCGTCCTGACGTTCCTCGGCCCGGGCCGGATCACGGTGACGGCTTCCGAATCCGGGGAACCGGGCACGGTTGCCCTTCCGGTGACCCGGACCTTCGACGCCTATCTCGAGGCGAACGACGGCGGCCCCGCCTCATTGGTTGTGACGCCACGGTGGTTTTTCGACGACGTCTCTCCGGATGACCCCGTGGGAACTCTCCGCGCGGAGATCGACGGGGAACCGGGCGGCTCCTGGAGCTATTCGCTCGTCGGCGGAAATGGCGACGACGACAATGCGAGCTTCCGCACCGAAGTGGGCACCGCTGCCCTGCTCGCCGACGCCACGTTCGACCACGACATCCAGCAGACGCATTCGATCCGCGTGCGGGCGGAACATTCCGCCGGCGACGTGATGCACGGGACGTTGGAACTGAACGTGATCGACGCCTCGCCCGCCGCGGTTTTCGAAGAAAGGAACGTCTTCACGTCCGCGCCCGGCCATGTGAACGCGGTCTTCCAGCTGCGGCATCTCGACGGGGAAGGCCTCAACCTCCCCGCGGAGCTCTTCGAGCGCGAAACCGGCATTTTCCAAGTGAAAGAGGACGGCGGGACCATCTCCGCGCGCGAATCCTTCCTCCAGGTCGGCAAGATCGAGAACGTGCCGTCGATCGTCCGCACGGTGCTGCTGCTCGACAACAGCTCGAGCCTGGGCACGAAGCTGCTGGCGGTGAGACAGGCGGCGAAGGACTTCGTGGCGAACCTGCCGGCCGGGCGGGAGGTGGCGGTCTACAGTTTTTCCGGCAACCTCGTGCAGCGTCAGGATTTCACGAGCGATCCGGGGCTGCTCGCGGAGGCGATCGATTCGATCACGCTCGGCTCGGCCACCACGGATCTGAACGGCAGCATCCTCGACGCGCTGGATCTCTGGACCGAGGACTATTCCCCGCACGGGATCTCCACCGGCTTCCTGGTGGTCTTCACCGACGGCTCGGATACCACGGGCCGCGCGACGCAGACCGAGGTGCTCGAAAAACGCGACATCGCGAAGAAGAAGATTTTCACCATTGGCTTGGGGCCGGAGATCGATCCGGCATCGCTCGCCGCTCTCGGAAACGCGGGCAGCCAGATTCTTGCCGGGGGCGGTGAACTGGCCGAGGCCTTCGAGTCCGTCCAGCGCCAGATCGAGAACGAGCTCAACAGTTATTACTGGGTGAACTACGCCAGCCCGAAGCGCGGCGACCTGACTCGCACGCTGACCATTTCTCTCGCGGGCAACACCTACACGGAAGACGGCCACGTTCTCGAGGCGGAGTTTTCCAGCGCCGGGTTTGCGGATCCGGAACGCGGAGTCGCGATCGACCGCTCGCCGGCCCATCCCGCCGGCGTGGCGGAGGTGGTCGTGGAACCGGACAGCTCGCGGACGGTGCGGGCCTTCACAATCCTGCCGCTCGGCGAGGAAGCGCCCGAGTACTCCTGGAGCATCGGCGACGGAGCGCTGGCGGACCTGGTGACCGTCGAAGCGGACGGCTCGCGGGTGCGGATCGACGCCGGCAGCGCGGAAGGCACCACCACCCTGACGGTGACGGATCTGGCCAACCACGCCGCCGCGCTCGCCCTCGGCCTGGACGCCACGACGTTCGCCCGCACCATCACCTTGGTGGTCGGCGAGCTGCCGGAGGAACCGGCCCCGCAATTCGTCTCCTTCCCGGCCTTGCCGGATCTCGCTTACGCCGCGGGTTCCACGGTCAACCTCGCCGCGTTTTCCAGCTCGGGCCTGCCAGTGGTCTACGAAGTCGTTTCCGGTCCGGCCACGGTCGACGGCACGACGCTGACGATCCTCGGCCCGGGCCGCATCGAGCTGCGCGCCAACCAGGAAGGCAACGGCGTCTACGCCCCGGCCCCGCCGGTCGAGCGGAGCTTCGAGGTGAGCATCGACGCCAGCTTCTATTTCAAAGGCGGCTTCATAATGGATCCGAGCTGGCTGACCGCCGTCTTCCGGCTGCGGGATACGAACACGTTTGAAGGCATCAACCTGCCGCGCGAGCTGTTTGACCGCGGCATCCAAATCTTCGACGTCGAGGAAGACGGCGTGCCTCTTTCGCCCCGGGAATCATTCCTGCAGGTGGGCAAGATCGACGACGCGTCCGCAGTGGTTCGGACCGTGATGATGCTGGACAACAGCCCCAGCCTCGGACCGGAGGGCTTGGCCGATCTCCGCGAGGCGGCCAAAGCCTGCGTGTCAAAACTCGCACCCTGGCATGAAGTGGCAATCTACACCTTCTCGGGAGGCTCGACCCTCATCAGAGACTTCACCAACGATGTCGAGCTTTTGACCTCGGCCATCGACGGCATCCAAGTCGGCCAAGCGACCACCGACCTCTACGGCGGTGCGTCGGACGCCCTCGACCGCTGGAACGAGGTCTTCAGCCACGACTGGGTCGAGACGGGCTTCCTGGTCATCGTCACCGACGGCATGGACACCAGCCGGAGAATCGAACTGGAGGATCTGATCGAAAAGCGGGATGGTGAAGGCACCGAGGAAAATCTGGGCGTCTTCTCGGAAAAGAGCATTTTCGCGATTGGCATCGGCCCGGACGTCGATCCCGAAGCCCTCGGAAACCTGGCCAACGCGGGCTCGATCCTCGTGGATTCCACCGCCGATCTCGACGGAGCCTTCGAAGAGTTGGGCAGGCGAATCCACAACGAACTGCACAGCATTTATTGGTTGAACTACGCCAGCCCGAGACGCGACTACGAAAGCCCCGGCGATGGCTCTCCGGATGGCCGCGACCGGACGCTGACCGTCAAGTTGAACGGCAATGTCAACGGAACTTTTGCGGAGCTGATGTATTCCACCGATGGATTCAGCGACGTGCCCCGCGGAGTCGCGGTCGACCGCACACCATCGGCGCCGGAAGGCGTGGCGGAGGTCGTTCTGGGCGCGGACGATTCCCGGACGGTGCGGGCCTTCACCATCCTGCCCTTCGCGGTCGAGCCGCCGTCCTACCAATGGAGCCTCGGAGATCCGTCTCTGGCCACGCTTTCCCCCTTGGCAGCGGACGGCAGCCGGGTGCGGCTCGAGACGGCGGGTCTCACCGGTGTGACGACGCTCACGGTGACCGATGTGGCCAACCAAGCTGCGGCCATCGCGCACGGAATGCCGTCCTCGACATTCACCCGAACGATCACCTTGGCCGTCGGGATGCGCCTCAACGCCCCGATCCCCTGGGCCGGAGGCACCAAGCTCCTCTCCTTCTCCGGCACGCCTGGAAAATCCTACACCCTCCAGACCTCCGGCGATCTCTCCACCTGGGAAGACCAACAAACCTTCTTCCTGCCGAACCACGAGCACGGCATCATCGACGAGGCCCCGCCAGCGCAGCGGTTCTACCGCGTGCGCGAGGAGTGAACTGCGGAATCGAAACGCGACGGTTCTCCCGTCGCTGAAATGCCTCGGGCCCGCTCCAGCGCCTATCGGCCGTCGGTCCAGACTTCCCAGGGCTCTTCTTTGCCCGCAATCGCAGCCAAATCGACGTCCCACTCCGCGCCCTTGCCGGGGACTTCGCCCAACAACTCGTAGAGCAAAACGTCGCAGAAATGGCTCTCTCCCGGTTCAAGCCGCCCAATCTCCGCGAGATCCAATCCGCCGGACAGCTCGCCCAGATCCACCGTGCGTGAGCTGGCGGCACGGAAACCATAGCGTCCCTCCGCCGGCCGCTTTTCGGAAACCGCAAACGCGGCTTCCTCGACTGCTTCCACCATGGACGGATCCGGCACGGGCTCGTGGCCGAGATCCCGGAACGTGCCACTGATCGCCGCGGCAAGGTCGCGCGGCGCAGGGTGGATTTCGCTCAGCGCAAGCGCGGCTTGGGCAGGCATTGCAGGCACCGCCGTCAGCAGCATCACGCTACAAGCACCGAAGAAGTTGGGGCTGGTTTTCATGGTAAGGGTGGGACTGGAGCAGCATAAAAAAAGGCCGATCAAGAAGTCAAGCACCCAGAGAAGTCACACCGATCTGACAATTCGCACTCGCTTCAGATCTGCCGCCGGATTTACCTCCAGGGGCATGCCAGACGCCGTCGGTGTGTTGTGCCCACCTCGGCGCGCCCTGTCGGCCTTCTATCCGTTTCTTGTCCATCAGCTCGCAGCTTTCCCATAGCCTTCCTCCACGCGGTCGGTCGCCCTTCCGCGCTTGGCCTCTGGTGGTGGTTTCGATTCATTTTCTGGTATTTCCACAGGGGACTTGAACCCCGTTTACAACGTGCCCATGCTGGGCACACACAAGCCGCACCATCCAACCCCTACGGGCTTTCTGTTTGTCATGATTTTCCGTAACTACAACCCCAACCCCGTGAGCATCGCTTCCCTCACCCCTAGGGGCGGATGTGCTCTACGTTATGCTGAAACCAGAAACATTCACGACGCGCTGGCAGCATGAGGTCGTTGCCAACGAGCCCGATTTCATCCGCGATGACCTGCTGTTGTCCCTGTGTTCTCCCGAGGTTCCAGTTCTTGCCAAGATTCCAGAGGACTCAGCGCGTTTCTTGGTTGAGGCTGGCCTGCCCAAGAGTTGCGCGCCCTTCCTGTCCTTCGACGAGGTAGGTAAGGGATTGCCCAAGTTATCCGCAGTATGGCGTCTCGGTGGCGTTTCCGGCGTTGATACTGATTTTTTGAGCCGGTACCACACTTTGGGATCGGATGGAGCGGGTAACCCTCTATGCATCGATACTGAAGATCCGGGGAAGGTTTTCATGGTCGATCATGACGATGCATTCCGGTCCCGTCGTTTGGTCGCTTCCAGCGTGCCCCAGTTGGCCGAGGCACTTCTGATCATTCATACCCAGCCCCACGAACATTTCAGGACGCTCTTCGAAGCGATTGACCCAGCTGCTTGCGGCGATGATTCATTCCTGCCCCGCGAAGTCGCGATGCTAATAGAAGAGGCCTAATCGGGTCCCGGGGAGTAGTTAGCTCCCCGGGACCACACCACCCTGCGTATGGCTCCGTACAGGGCGGTTCCGATCCGACCCGGGCTTCAGACCCATGGTGAAGAACGATCCAGATGGCTTTCATGTCGGGAAACCCTTGTTCCTCCAGCCACCGGTTGTTCAGCGCGTGTCGCACAATCTCGTTCTGGCTCCCTTTCCAGCTGCGCGTCGCGTGTGTACCGTGCCGGGATCCGTTCCCAGCGCCAGCAAGTTGCGACGACGCGTGCGCGGCTGCTTCCAGTAGTACAGTTTCACCCGCCGCCTGATCCACACCGACAGCGCCAGCACCTCCTTGTGGGTGGAACTGTACTTGTAGTAGTTGAGCCAACCGCGGACGTAGAGGTTCAGCTCGTCGATGACGTCTGGACCCGGTGCCCGCGTTTGGGCGAGCTGGAGATGAGCCGCACGACGTATGCCGCCCTCTCGACCGACGAGCTGAAGCAACGGCTGGCGGAATCCGAGTGCGCCGTGGAGCGATACCGGATCGTGGAGGAACTCGGCACCCGGGCCGGCTGAACAGCGTTCCCTTCCCTCACCATGCCATCACGAATCGTCGGAGCACAGGCCGGCTCTCGAGGCCGCTGCGGCGGAGCAGTCGGGAGAAATCCCGCTCTCCAACGGAGCCCGATTCAACGGTTCACAAAGTGGCAAAGGAATGGCTAACGGTCGGCTTCCACTTTCAACACCTCCCGCAAGCCTCTGATTTTCTGCGATTATGGAGCCGGCTGACGGACTCGAACCGTCGACCTACTGATTACAAACATTTCCGCGCCCTTGTTCACCGTGCTGCTTTTCAGCATGTTACAATTTCACCCGTTAAGTTTTGCGTGACAGTTGCCAAAACGGTTGCCAATTTCGCGCCCGATGCCGCGCCCACGACAACAGCTCCGGTTTCGATTGTCCCGTTTCCAGAACCGATCTGGAACAAAAACATGGCGCGTTTCCGGGACCGCGCCTGATGGAACGAGAATCCGGAAGAACTTCACCGAGAAGGCCGATGCCATCCAGGCGCTCGCGGAGCTGGAAGGCAGCAGCGAAGAACATGTCCCGGACCGGCGCACCATTGCGACTCGCCTCTCAGCGGCGGAAGTCGCCGATGCTGAAGCGGCATTGATCAAGTCCCGTGGCCACTCGCTCCTTGAGATCGTGGCACACTACCATTCACTCCAGGAACGGGCGGAGTCGCGCGGCCTCAGTCTCGACGCGGCAGTGGCTTTCTTCGAACGGACTTACCAGCACGACGTCATTGAGATCAGCATCTTCAATGCCGTGGAGGAGTTCGTCAGGACGCGTGCGGAGCTCACCCGACGGACTCGCGACGGATACCGAAGCGGGCTGATGTTGCTCGTAAAATCGGATCCGCAGAAGCCGCTGCGCTCGTTCAATGTCTTCGATCTTGAGCGTGTGCTCAGCCAGTACGGCAAGACGTCCACGCGCCGAAGTTACAGGCGCACGTTCTCCGTGTTCTTCAACTGGGCCGTCCGGCACCACTACTGCCTCGAGGACCCATGCAAACGTCTCGACAAGCTGCCGAAGGACCTCACCGAGATCGCCATCCTGTCGCTCGAGGAGGTGAAACGGCTGCTGTGGGCGGCGACGCACTATCAAGATGGCGCGGCGGCCGCGGTGGTCGCCATCGCGGTTTTCGCCGGCCTGCGGCCGAGCGAGCTGGCTGAACTGAAACCGGACGATGTCGGCAACGAGCGGATCCGCGTGACTGGGGGAAAACTCAGGCGCAAGCTCAAGCGGACCGTCCCGATCGCTCCTGTGCTGGCGGCTTGGCTGGAGCGCTTCCCGTTTTGCGGCATGCCCGACGGCTGGGACTACAAGCTCAAGCAGCTCAAGAACGCGACCAAGGCCGAGAAGTGGGTCCAGGACATCCTGCGCCACACGTCCATCAGCTTCCAGACCGAGCGCGACAAGAACGAGGCACTGACCGCCTACAACTGCGGCACCTCGATCAAGATGATGGATCTCCACTACCGCAACACGATCGAGGACCCGAAGGTGGTGCAGGCGTTCTGGGCGCTGACACCGGATCGAGTCGCGGCCGCCAAGCCGAAGGTCACCCTGCCGACGCGCAAGCGGGTGGAGTGGCCGGACAAGCCGGCCCTCAAGAAACTGGTCTGGTCGAAGCCGCTGATGCACGCCGCCAAGGATGTCGGCGTGTCGGACGTCGCCCTCAAAAAGCACTGCGTGAAGCTGGGGATCGAGCTACCGCCAATGGGCCACTGGGTCAGGCAAACTCCGGCGCGAAGCAGTTGAAGGCGCCGTGATCACCGCGCGGGCCAAATGTGGGAACCAGCCCCCCAAACGTGGGGAGCTCGCGCGCAAATGTGACAACCTCGGTGTCAAATCCGTGGAGCTGCCCACAAGCTCCGGAAAAGAAAGCCTCAAGCCGACCGCTTATCCTTGCCCCCGAACAGGGCCAGATCATCCGTCGTCGGCGTCATCACATGTCGTCTCAGGTCGACGAGGTTCCCCGCGTCCAGCACTTCGACGCCTTCCCGCTGGAGATCATCCGCCACCAAGCGTGCGTTCTCGTAGTGCGGCGTATCGTGCCGCTGCGGGAATGCCAGTGGAAAGACCAGAACCTCCGGAGCCTCGTGGAATTGCCTCAGGCGGCGGATCTTCTGCAGCCAAACATCTCCATGATCGAGAATCTGCACCGGGGAAGGGCCGGCGAGGTGGAGCGGTTTGATCGCCCGAACCACCGGCTCATCCGGCCCTTGTCGGTAAGTGAAGGGGAAACGGGCGTGGTAGGCCTCCCGGCCCACGAGAGCTTCCTTCCACGTCTTGGCCACTTTCCAGTCACGTAGCTGCTGCCGCACCTCGTCGGTCAGCCGTTTCTCCTCGGGGGCCTCGGCCACCTCGGCCTCGCGGAGAACCAGCGTCCGGAAGCGACGGTCGAGCCATGCCTCGATGCTCGAATCCATCACCGTTCCGCGGGCTTGATAACGGAGATTTCCTCCCCGCGGTTGGGTTAGGGTACGGAAAAGCAGTCCGCCGTCCATTTCGGCGAACTCCAGCGTCCGGGTGCCGATCCCCTTGTTGATCTGGGCTCCGAGATCCCGCCACTCTTCGTTCAGGTGCTTCAGGGTCTCCCGAAACTGCTTGCAGTCGATTTCTGGGAAAAAACCGCTCAGCCGGGTGGTCTTGGTGGGCTTCTGGAGCCGCCAGTGCAGGGTGCGCCCGCCCGGATCGACGGCGAACACGCCGACGATCACGAACTCGCCCTGATCGGCGTATGGGACCAGTTCGATCGTGCCGTGGAGGTAGGCGGTCGGCTTCATCTCTTGATGGGATCGAGGGAGTTCCAGAACTCGGCGGGACGGTCGAATGGACGGCGCAGGATGTCCAGTGCCCTCGTCCGAAATTTGTCGACTCCGGCCTTCGGCTCCCCATCCTCCTCCACCCACTCAGGCGGCAATTCCTGCCAGAACCCGCCGAACTTGTCGAAAGCTTTGCGTGCCCGCTCCGTCCACTGGTCCCGGCGCGCGGCATCGAGCCAATGGCCCGCCTGAGCCCGCCCCGGATGCATGCCGATGAGGACATGGGAATCGAAGTCTGGATCGAACCCGTTGTCGTGGTCGATCAGGTAAAAGCGGCTCCCAGGGCTCACCAACATCGCGTTGGGGTTGCCGCCCATCGATCCGAGAATTCGGTCGCCGTTATGGATCCACGCGTCAAAAGCGAGTGCCTCCGCAAGCAATGCCGGTCGGATCCGCCCGAGGTCGCGGGGGAGAAGATCCGCCGCCCCCGGGCCGAGCGACTCAGACGCAAAGGCCGGCCCCGGGCGCAACTCGCTCTCACCGGCCGCCGCTCCCAGACCGTCAGGGACCTCGACCACATCGTAGATCGGAACGGGCAACTCCATCTCCACCGCCAAGCGGGCAGCCAGCCACTCGCTGATCAGTGATGAGACCAGGCTCCCGTAAGGTTTCACATACAGGATTCGCTCACGGTCATCCTCGCAGATGAATGGACGGATCGAAACCCCGGACGACGCGCGTCCTAACAGGGCCGTGACTCGGGCTCGCGGCATGGCGGGAGATTGGGTCAAAGCCGAACTTGTTACAACTCCCGCGGAACGCCCCGTGCTCGAGAGAGGCGAAGAGGGCCTCGGGTCGACAGGCGCCGCCCCCGCAGCCGCACGGATGGATCCGCCGGAGCCGGGTAGTGCGTCGTCAGACGGGGACAGGATTGAACTGCAGCTGCGGGTGCGCTGCCGCCGCCTAAAAAGATCGGTTCCAACGTGTTCACATGGTCGCCCAAAGATGACCTCGCTTCGTTTTCGCACCGAAGGATGTCCGACGACACTTCCCTGCCGTTCCCGCGCGAGGAAGATGAAATTCAGCCGAAGTTCGGGCCCCTTGGCTGCACGTTTTTGTCTCGAATGCCGCGGTTTTGTCAGACAAAGATATGCCATTCAGTGCGCATTTTTGTCACATCGAAGCACCTGGCGACGAACGACTTGCACCGATCGAAAGTGACAAAACAGGACCACTAAGCGTGTCGCGAAGGTCGAGCGCCGGACGCAACTGCGAGGAGGTTGCTCAGACGGCCGCTGGTTGGCGCGCTCGCGCCGTTCTTGAACGTGGCATCATGGGCAGCACCAGATATGTATGCAGCCGGACCGAGAGATGGTATTGGCGGACAATTCAAGACGTTGTCGCTCCATCACAAGAGGCTCCGAGCCCTCTTCAGGTCCGCGGGTATGGCCCGCATCCCTTGGAATGCGAACGGCCGGGTCGGGCCGGGTTGTCATCCGCCGGTTGCGGCCGGCTTCACGTGATTCGCCCCGCCCTGCCATGATCATGAAGGCCTCGTCATGACGCTTCCGGAGCGTCAGCGTCAGGGCCAGCCACCGGGCGATCGCGTCCGCGTCTCTACCGCAGCGTTCAGACGAGCTGCTTACAAGGCATCTGGCATCGCCACGCTCCCTCCCTCCGTCGACCGCGCGCGTCTCCCGTGGCCATTGGCTCCGCCGCCGGAGCGCGGGCTCCTCGGCCTTGGCACGCTCGCTGCAAAAGAGCACGGAAAGATTCCGACCTCCATGAAAGACATCGAGTCCCTCGAGGACCTCTACTTCGATCAGTTGCAGGATATCCTCAGCGTCGAGCGCCAGCTCGACACCCACCTTCCCGAGCTCGCGCGCCACGCCTGCGCCGGGCCGCTCCGGAACCAGCTGACGCACCACGCGAACCAGACCCGGAAACAAATCGAGCGCCTCGAACAAATCTTCCGCCGCCACGGCAGGGAGCCCCTCGACGAGACGAGCCAGGCGATGCAGGGGTTGATCCAAGGCGGCCTGGAGCACGTGCGCTCGGTGTGCGCCGACGAAATCCGGGATGCCCTGATCGTGGCGCACTCCAACCGGGTCGAACACTACGAGATCGCCGCCTACGGGACGGTTGTGGCGATCGCCGGGCAGTTGGGTTTCGGAGAGGACGCCCGGCCGCTGGAGGAATCGCTGGAGGAGGAGAAACTGGCCGACGCAAGCCTGACGAAGTTGGCCACCGGCAGACACGGCCGGGGCTTGAACGCCTCGGCGGAATGGGCGGAGTAGCAGGAAGCGCACTCCGCCGCTGCATTCTGCTCCGGAAGCGCAAGCTCAACATGCATCCCCTCAAGCGCCGCCGCCGGCATTCTACCTGGTCCGGAGGATCCATGGCAATAGAGGATGGGTCCCAGGAGGTGACAGGACAGCCGCGTCCGGCGTGTCGCCTTGCCCTGCGCGCGGGCGTCGCCGCGGGCGACTCAACCGACTCGCTGCGGCGGTCCTGTGGAAGGCCCTCTCAACGTAGAGCTTGATCCAAGTCCGCGAGAAGGTCGTGCAGATCCTCGACCCCGACCGACAGGCGGACGAGGGAGTCCGTCACACCGGCGCGAAGCCGCTCTCCGGGGCTCATGCCCCGGTGGCTCGATATCGCCGGGCGGGTGGCGAGGCTCTCCATCCCGCCCAGGCTGACGGCGCTCACCACCAGTTCCAGACGGTCCAGGAAGTGGCGGGCGGCCTCCGCGCCGCCGTGGAGCTCGAAGGAGACCAGCGCCCCGTGGTGAGTCATTTGGCGCTCGAATATCCGCCGCTGCTCCGGTCCGCCACTTCCCGCGAAGTGAACCGTGGCCACGGCTGGATGTTCGTGGAGCCATCGCACCACGGCTTCGGCGTTCCCGTTGTGTTGGCGCATCCTGAGCGTGAACGTGCGGATGCCGCGAATCGCCAGCCACGCCTCGAGCGCGTTGTACGTGCCTCCCAGGTTCTTGTGCACCGAACGGTCCGCGTCGGAGAGCGCCTCCCGTTTCACGACACACCCGCCGATCAGGTCGGAGTGGCCGTTGAGATACTTCGAGAGCGAGTGGACGATCCAGTCCGCGCCCCACTCGAAGGGTTTCTGATTGAGTGGCGTGGCCACGGTGTTGTCCACGATCACCGGCGCGCCGACCTCCCGCGCGAGACGCACGGTCTCCTCAAGATCGACCAGGCGCATCAGCGGGTTGGAAGGCGTTTCCACCAGCACCGCTCCCGCCCTCCCCACCGCTTCCGCCCACAAGCCGGCATTGTCGGGATCGGCCACCTCGACGGGCACCCGGAAGATCTCCGCGAGTGTCCGCATGAGTTCGACACTGCCGCCATAGATGCCGGGATGGGACAGAAGCGGGCCGCTCCTTCCCCGCAGCGCGGCGGTCACCGCGCAAAGCGTGGCGGCGTTTCCCGAACTCGTGACCAAGGCACCCGCTCCACCTTCCAGATCCGCCACCACTTCGGCGAGGGCTTCAACGGTCGGATTGCCGAAGCGGGTATAGACGTGGCCGGGCGAAATCCCCTCGAACACCGCCTCCAGATCCGCCGAGTTCCCCAGCCGGAAAAGCGAGGTCTGGACGATCGGATGTTGGTAGGGCTGGTTGCCTTGGCCGCGCCGGGTGGAGCCGGCGTGGGCGCAGCGCGTGGACAAAGCGGCTTCGGAAGAGTTCATGCGGGGCGGCGGGGTTCTGTCGCAGGCATCGGATCGGGAGGGATGGAAACCGGGCCGGACTGATCCGGCGTCGCGTCATCGGGCAGCAGCCGGGTTCGCTTCCGGCCGTAGACACGCTCGAACACCGGAGAGGCCATGAGCGTCGTGATGATCGCCATCATCACGAGGATCGAGAACAGCGGTGCGCCGATGATTCCGCGCTCAAGGCCGATGTTGATGATGATCAGTTCCATCAGGCCGCGCGCGTTCATCAACGTTCCCACCGCCAGCGCGGTCGCGTTGTCCTCGCCATTGAGCCGGGCGGCGGCCCAGCAGGCGACGCCCTTGCCGGCCACCGATGCGAACAGGATGGCGGCACCGGCCAGGAGCAGGTTCGGCGCGAACAGCACGTCGAGCCGGGTGTTGAGCCCCGAAAAGGTGAAAAACATCGGCAACAGGAAGACAACGGCAAAGGGCTCGACCTTGCGCCGGAGGTCGGCCGCGAACACGCCGCGGGGCATGGCGATGCCGAGGATGAAGCCGCCGAAGACAGCGTGCACGCCGATCACGTCCGTGTACCATGCCGTCAGGCTGAAAAGGGCCAGGACACTCGCCAGAGCGGCGGGCGAAACACCGCCATCCCGCTCCGCCCGCCTCCCGAAGCCGGCGAGCAACCTCTTGCCAACCGTGAGCGCCACGAGTCCGAAGGCGGCCGCCCCGCCGATCGCCACCACCTCGGCTCCGATCAAGACGCCTCCGATCTCGAAGGGCTCGGAAGCGCCGAACGCGGCGAGCACCACCGCCAGCACGCACCACGCAGCGGCGTCGTCGATGGCGCCGGCGGACAGCGCCAGGGTGCCCAGGGGCGTGCCGGCCAAACCCCGTTCGGAGATGATGCGGGCGAGCATCGGGAACGCCGTGATGGCGATCGACGCGCCCATGAAAAGCGCGCCCTCGAAGTAGCGCACTTCCGGCGCGAAAATGCCGGGAACGTCGCGCAGCCAGACGACGAGCAGGGCCCCCAGGGCGAAGGGCACGACCATCCCCGCGATCGAGACGGAGGCGGCGCTGCGGGCGCGCGAGCGGAAGTGATCGGTGCGGAATTCCAGCCCGACGAGGAACATGTAGAGGCCGACTCCCACCTGGGCGCCGGCATAGAGGATGCCGCGGGTCTCCGGAGTGAACAGCCATTCCGTGGACCCCGGCCAGATCCATCCCAGCAGCGACGGCCCGAGCAGCACCCCGGCGATCATTTCGCCCACCACCTGAGGCTGGCCGGCGCGCCGTGCCGCCGCCCCCACCCAGCGGCAGGTGAACAAGATCACCGCCATCTGGAGGAAAAACGAAGCGGAGAGTTCGGTCATGACGGCGTGGAGTGGTCTGATGAGGGGACCCGCTGGACCGGCCCCCGGAGATGCGACTCGAACTTTTCCCTGAGCCGGAGCGGGCACCTGACCTCCATCTTCCGGCCCCGGACCTTGAGGTGGCCCTCGTCCCGCAACTTCGCCAGCATGCGGGACAAGGTTTCGGGCCGGGTGCCGAGTTCGGACGCCAGCAGCGTCTTGGTGGAATGCAGCACCACCACCGCCGGACCGGAACCCGGGCCGCACCGGGCGAGCAGCCAGTGGAGCAGGCGCGCTTCGGCATCGCGCAACTTGTAGTTTTCGATCGTCTCCACCAGGCCATGGAGATGGCGGCTCAGCGACGCGAGCATCCGCATCGCCAGATCCGGCTGTTCGTGCAGGTGCCGGAGAAAGGCTTTCGCCTCGATCAGGATCACCTCGGACGGCACCAGCGCGCGCGTATGAGCCGGGTATCCCGGAAGCCCCGCGACGGCAGGTTCCGCGAAGGATTCGCCCGGGTGGATCAGATGGATGAGTTGCTCACGCCCGTCATGGCTGGCGCGGTAGGCCTTGATCATCCCTTTTCGCAGGACGAAGAAGCCGGACACCGCCTCGCCTTCCCGGAACAGGATCTCGTCCTTCTCGAGCAGGCGGACGGTGGCGTAGCTGACAACGCGCCTGATGTCGCTTTCACCGAGGCCGCTGAAGATCGGGGCTTGCCGGAGGGATTCGGCCAATCGGGCCCGGCGCACAAGTGTTGCGTTCTTCATGAGAAAATCCGGCGACCGGCTTGATCCAAGTCAATTCCGGTGGGCACGCCGGCTTGCGCGGGTCCGGAGGTTGGGGATGGGTGGGGTCCATGGACACCACCACGCCACCGTCGCTCAGCGATCGCACCATCTCCATCGTCAAGAGCACCGCTCCGATCCTCCAGGAACACGGGGAGACGCTGACCCGCCACTTCTACCAGCGGATGTTCCGCGAGAATCCCGAGGTGGCACCGCTCTTCAATCCCACCAACCAGGCGGGCGGCACCCAGCAGCGGGCCTTGGCCGGCGCCATCTGCGCCTTCGCCGCGAATGTCGACCAATTGGAAGTCTTGGGCGCGGCGGTCGAACGCATCGCCCAGAAGCACGCCGGTCTGCGGATCCTCCCGGAGCACTATCCGATCGTCGGCAGCAACCTGCTCGCATCCATCCGCGAGGTGCTCGGGGAGGGCGCCACGGACGAGGTGATCGACGCGTGGGCGGAAGCCTACAACTTCCTCGCCGGCATCCTGATCGGCCGCGAGAGCCACATCTATGCGATCCAAGCCCGCACGGAACATGGATGGAATGGCTTCAAGCCGTTCCGGATCGCCGCCAAACGCCGGGAGAGCGATGTCATCACGTCCTTCCAGCTCGAACCGGCCGACGGGAAACCCGTGCCCACCTACAAGCCCGGGCAGTATCTGACCGTCCGCGTGCCCGACGGCAAGGGAAGCACCACGCTGCGCAACTACAGCCTGTCGAGCGCGCCGCGGCCGGGCCACTTCCGCATCAGCGTCAAGGCCGAGCAGGATGGCTTGGTCTCCAATTACCTCCACGGGCTCCAGCCCGGCAGCGAGATTGAGGTCGGCCCCCCGTGCGGTGAATTCTTCCTCGATCTGACCGAGCATCATGAACGGCCGCTGGTGCTGCTCTCCGCCGGCGTCGGCATCACCCCGGTGCTGAGCATCCTCGAGAGCGTGCTGGAAGAACAACCCGAGCGCGAGGTGGTCTTCATCCATGGCGCGATCAACGGCCGCACCCACGCGTTCCGCGACCGTTTGAACGAACTCGCGAGGAACCACGCGAAGCTCAAGTCGCACGTCCGTTACAGCGAGCCCACGGCCGAAGACAAAGAGGCGCAGCGGCACGACAGCGAAGGCTTCATCGACGCGGAGCTGATCGAGAGCCTCGTGCCACGCAAGGACTGCGATTACTACTTCTGCGGGCCCAAGCCTTTCATGGCGGCGATCTACCGGCAGCTCCTGGCCTGGGGCATTCCCGGCGGGCAGGTGCACTTCGAGTTCTTCGGGCCGCGTGAGGAACTGGAAGCTCATGCCGGATGATCCACGGGTTCTACCGGCGGGGCCGGTTCTTTGTGATCCAGGGCCGGCCGGCGTTCTTCCGCCAGCCGACGTTGCCGCGCCTGCAGCACTTCGCGGCGGGTGACGATGCCCAGCAAGACCGGCCGCGTCCCCCGCTCCACGACCGGAAGCCGACCGACACCATGCTGCAACATGATGTCGGCCGCTTCCGCCAACGACTGGTCCGGATGAGCAACGAAGGCACGCCCGGCGCCAGCATCCAGAACGGACGCGGACGGTGCGGCCCTGACCGCCTCGAGCACATCGGTCCGGGTGATCACGCCGCGCAGCACGCCATCCTCCACGATGGGAAAGAGACGCGCGCGTGCCCAAGCCCCATCTCCACGGGCGATGCGGCCCGCAAGTTCTCCCACGTTCATGTCAGGCGGCAGCGTGATCGGCTTGCGCAGCATGACCCGCCCCACCGTCTCCGAAGCCAGCAGGTCCGGTTCGTATTCTTCCGGCACCCGGATGCCGCGGCGCGCCATCTTTTCGGTCATCACCGACTCCCTCATGAGCCAGCGCGAAACCAGCACCGCAACGGCACAGCCCAGCAGCAGCGGACCGAAGGCGGAAGTCGAATGGGTCGCTTCGAAGGCAAAGGCCACCGACGCGAGAAAGGCGCGGGACATCCCGGCGAAGACGGCGGCCATCCCGATCAACGCGGCGATACCCGGTGAAAACGACTCGAACATGGGCAGGGCGCCGAGCCCGTGGGCGAGCAAGGCCGCCATCGCTCCTCCGACCGTCATCACCGGGGCCAGCGTTCCTCCCGCCGTGCCGCTGCCGAGATAAAGCGACCAGGAGAGGAACTTGAACAGGGCCAGGCCGGCCAGCGCGGAGACCGTCAGGCGGCCGTCGAGCAAGGACCGCATGTTGTCGTAGCCGGCCCCCAGGATCCTGGGATCGATCCAGCCGATCACGCCGACCATCAAGCCACCCAAGGCCGGCCACCACATCCAGTGAACCGGCAACTTCCCGTAAAGCGACTCGATGCCGTGCAGGGCCCGCGTCATGCCGACTGCCACGAGTCCACTGAGAATGCCGACCAAGGCCGCGCCGGCGGTCGTTACCGGCCCCGGCGCCTCCGGCGAGGGAAGCGGCAACATGGGGAACGGCTCGTCCAGGAGTCCGCGCACGGCCATGGCGACTCCGGCAGCCATGGCCACTGGCAGCAGGCTTCGGCCGCGGAACTCGAAGAGCAGCAGTTCCACGGCAAGCAGCACCCCGGCCAGCGGCGTGCCGAAGACCGCGGTCATGCCGGCGGCCGCTCCCGCGGAGAGCAGGATCTTTCTTTCCGCGTCGCTGTGCGGAAGCCACTGGCCGAACAGCGAGCCGATCCCGCCACCAGTGGCGATGATCGGCCCCTCGGCGCCGAAGGGGCCTCCCGTCCCGATCGACAGCGCGGTCGAGAGCGGCTTGAGGACAGCCACCTTGAACGGGACCCTGCTGCGGCCCATGACCACGCCCTCCATGGCCTCGGGGATGCCGTGGCCGCGGATCGCGGGACTCCCAAAGCGGGCGATGAGGCCGATCACGAGCCCACCCGCAGCTGGCACCAGAATCCCCAGCCAGCCCAGCGTTCCGAAGCCGGGATGCGGATGTTCGAACGAGAACTCGCCATGGAACGCGAGGTTTGAAATCAGGTGGATCAGGTGCAACAGCCCGATTCCAGCGAGGGCAACAACGCCACCCACGCTCATCGCGAGCAGCACCAAGCGCGGCTGGATGGAGGTGAGCGACCTCATCACCGCTCTTCCTCACCAAGAGTTTCGAACAAGCTCGCGAGGGCCGGCCCGAGCTGGCGCAGCTCGCGCCGGTGCGCACGGGTCAGCACCTCCAGTTTCTTTTCTCCCTCGGGCGTGAGCCTCAGCTTCACGATCCGGCGGTCGGTCGTGCAGGACGCGCGGGAAATCAAGCCGCCCGCCTCCAGGCGTTTCGCCAGCTCCGCGGCCGTGTTCGGTCGCAGGCAAAGACGCTCGGCGAGCCTCCCAACGCTCGCGACGCCCTCCGGGCTACCCCGAATCGCCAAGAGCGCCTGGTGCTGCCGCGGAGTCAGTCCTTCGCCTTCGGCCGCCTTCGCGCTGAAGTCCAGGAACCGCCTCAGCGCATGGCGGAAATCGGCCAATCGCGCGTAGTCCCCGTCGCTCAGTTTTCTTGAAGCCGCAGCCATCGGAGAGGCTGCAATATATCGCCTTACGACACTTTGCAAGCCGGTTGTCCGGCGGAAGCCGGCTCTCTGAGGTTTGGATCGCTTGCTCGCTCCGAAGGTGGAACTACGTTGGGACTCCGGGAGTCGCGGATCGGCCGCGGCATCAAAAACCAACCGAAGCAGCGATCATGACCGACATCCTCGACGAAAAGCTGGAGCCGCTTTTCCAGACGATCATAAAGCGCAACCCGGGCGAACTGGAGTTTCATCAGGCGGTGCGCGAGGTTTTCGGCTCCTTGGGACCTGTCCTCGTGAAATATCCGGAGTTCGGCGCGCACAAGATCATCGAGCGCATCTGCGAGCCGGAGCGGCAGATCATTTTTCGCGTGCCGTGGCAGGACGACACCGGCCAAGTGCAGATCAACCGAGGGTTCCGCGTGCAGTTCAACAGCGCGCTTGGCCCCTTCAAGGGCGGCCTGCGGTTCCACCCGTCGGTCTATCTGGGTGTCGTGAAGTTCCTGGGCTTCGAGCAGATCTTCAAGAACGCGCTCACCGGTCTGCCGATCGGCGGCGGCAAGGGCGGCTCTGATTTTGATCCGAAGGGGCGCTCCGAGGACGAGATCATGCGGTTTTGCCAGAGCTTCATGACGGCGCTGTACCGCAATCTCGGGGAACACACCGACGTTCCGGCCGGCGACATCGGCGTCGGCACGCGCGAGATCGGCTATCTTTTCGGCCAGTACAAGCGAATGACCGATCGCTACGAGTCGGGCGTGCTCACCGGCAAAGGGCTCGATTGGGGTGGAGCAAAGGCGCGGAAGGAAGCGACCGGCTATGGGACCGTATTCTTCCTGCGCGAGATGCTCGCCACGCGCGGGGAGTCGCTTGACGGGAAAACCTGCGTCGTCTCGGGTGCCGGGAACGTCGCCATCTACGCGATCGAGAAGCTGCAGGAACTCGGCGCGAAAGTCGTCGCCTGTTCGGATTCGAGCGGTTTCATCCACGACGAAAAGGGCCTGGATCTGGATCTGATCAAACAGCTCAAGGAGGTCGAGCGGCGGCGGGTCGGCGACTACACCGCGAGTCACCGCCATGCGCGCTACATTGCGGGCCGCAGCCTCTGGGAGGTGCCATGCGATGTCGCGCTTCCCTGCGCGACGCAGAACGAACTCAATGGCAAGGATGCGGTCGCGTTGGTGGGGAACGGATGCACTGCCGTCGCGGAAGGAGCCAACATGCCTGCCACTCCCGAAGCCGTTCGCGTTTTCCTGGAAGCGGGCATCGCCTTCGGGCCTGGCAAGGCCGCGAACGCCGGCGGTGTGGCGACTTCGGCTCTCGAGATGCAACAGAACGCGAGCCGCGATTCCTGGGATTTCGCGTTCACCGAAGCGCGCCTCGCGGAGATCATGAAGGGGATCCACCAGCGATGCCATGAAACCGCCGAGGAATTCGGAACGCCCGGCAACTATGTCAACGGCGCCAACATCGCGGGTTTCATCCGCGTCGCGCGCGCAATGGTCGCCTTGGGCCTGATCTGACGAGTTCCAGCCCCTCTGCCCACCGAGCCTGAACGCCACCCGACCACGGCAAGTCCCCACGCTCATGCCGGGCCATCGGGGCTTGCATCATGTCGGAATACGACACTATGAAGGAGACTTCTCCGGCTCATGAACCCGCCTCACTCCAACGCTTGCGCCCGGACCGTGCTCCACGGTTTTCCGCACAGCCCGTTCGTGGCCGCCGCTGCGCGCGCGCTCACCGTCACCGGAACACCCTTCGACCTGCACGAGGTGCCGCCGTGGGACCGGAGCGAGGTATTGCGCTTAACCCAAGGCGGAAGCTACGAAGTCCCCGTCTTGGTGCACGAAGGTCGGGTGATCCACGAAATTGGGGACGACAGCCAGGAAATCGCCCGCTACATCGATCGCGAGTTCGCGGGTTGCCAGCTCTTCCCCCAGCGCCTCCAGGGGATTCACGAGCTGGTGATCCGCTATCTCGAGCATGAGGTGGAAAGCGTCACCTTCCGCATTTCCGACCCGCTCCACCTCGACCGCGTGGCGGACATCGCCGCGCGCGGGATGTTGGTCCGCCACAAGGAGCGGAAGTTCGGCCGCGGCTGCGTCGAACGCTGGAGGGAGAACCGGGGGCAACTGGCCCAGGAAGCGTTGACGCTTCTGGAGCCATTGGTCCAGATGCTCGGGCGGCAGGAATTCCTCTTCGCGCCGCAGCCGGTTTACGCGGACTTCCTGCTCGCGGGCCTGCTCGACAACCTTGTGGTCGAAGACCGCCCATCCGTGCCGGAATTGCCGTCTCTCCTGCGCGAATTCCACACCCGAATCGGGCTCTTCCGCTACCAGCCGCCCGCATGAAGCGCTGGATCGCTTGGCTGGGGATCGAGCTCGACGTGGTCTCGAGGCGCGAGAAGCTGGTTGCCGCCTTAGGCGGTTTCGCCGCCATCTTCGTGCTGGTGTGGATCAGCGGCTTCGCACCGCCGGGTTCCACCGCGGTGGTGGCGTCGATGGGAGCCAGCGCTGTCCTGCTCTTCGCTATCCCCCACGGACCGCTGTCGCAGCCGTGGCCGGTTGTCGGAGGGCACTTGCTGTCGGCGACCATCGGTGTGGCGTGCGCCCGATGGATCGGGCCCGCAGCGATGGCCGGCGGAGTGGCCGTCGGGCTATCGATCCTGGCGATGCACTTGGCCAAATGCATCCACCCGCCGGGTGGAGCCACGGCGTTCGCCACGGTCATTGGCGGCGAGGCGGTCGCATCCGCGGGCTTTTCCTACATAGTCTTTCCGGTGCTGGCCAATGGCGTCGCGATGGTGACCTTGGCCGTAATCTTCAACTGGTGGTTCCCGTGGCGCCGCTATCCGGCCGCGGCGAGCAAGCACCCCGGGAAGCTTGCGTCTGATGAAACCTATGCCCCGACTCATGACGAGATTGTCGCCGCGCTGCGGAAGCTCGATGTCTTCATCGACGTTTCGGAGGACGATCTGGTGGAGCTGTGCCGGAATCTGTCGAAGCGGCCGGAACCCAAGACAAAGGTAGGCGCACGGAGCGCGGCATGACTGCGGCGGGTGAGATGAGACAGCCAGCCCACTTGGTCCGATCCTCTGCCGCTCCGCGGGGACATGGAGATCCTGCGTTGGGATCTGCCGCCACTCAGCTACAGCGAGACGGCTGTCAGCGAAGCATCGTCCTGCTGGCGGGCGCTCCGCACGACGGGAACCCGCTGGCAGGGAAGCCGCCCCTCGCCCAGCTCCGGACGCTGCTCGAACTGCTGGAAATCCCGATCGAGTCCCAGATCCCCGTCTTCTCCAAAACGAGTGCCCCGAACCCGCCTTGATGGTCATCGAGCACCAGTGCCGCGTCCACAACCTGCTGCACGCGGCGAGGCGGCCGCGAGCTGGGTCGGCAGGGCGCGAACGGTGGAAAATTTTCGGTGTCCTGTGCCCGAAACCCCTGTGCGGTTGGCGCGATTGAATCCGCCCGCGCTCCACCATAACGACGGGGGCCGGCCTCCCTTCCGGATCCAGGCATCGAGCGCAGACGGAACCGCATCTCGCCTCAACCGAGCGATTCCGAGTGGAGTTCGTGGCGATTCTCTGCTATTAACAAACCTTTGGCGCGCTCGCGCCGCTGCTGGTTCTGCTCGGCGAGCGGCCGTGAAAAACGGCGAAAGCGATTCACGAACGTTTATTCTTGAATGGAGGATGCGAAGCCGTGAAATTGGCTCCAAAAGAAGGTGGCCCGCGGATTGGCCGGCTTCTGACGTCGAAAGGCTCCAACCCACGATGTGATGAAACTGAAGGATACCACCCTTGCCATTCTGGCCGCCGCGATCGCACCGGCGGTCTTCGCCGAAGAACCCGTGGTCGCCACGGAAGAAGTAGTGCTCCCGCCTGAAATCAAAGGCGAAGAGGTCGCCGTCCTCACCGCGCCGCCGATGGTGCCGCCGCCCATCGAGCGCGACCACCCGACCAAGGTGGTGGTGAAGCTCGAGGTGGTGGAAAAGGTCATGAAGATGACCGACGGAGTGGACTACACCTTCTGGACCTTCGGCGGCACGGTGCCCGGCAGCTTCATCCGCGTCCGCCAGGGCGACTTCGTCGAGTTCGAGTTGATGAATCACCCGACCAGCAAGATGCCTCACAACATCGACCTGCATGCCGTCACCGGTCCTGGGGGCGGCGCGGCGGCCTCCTTCACCGCTCCGGGCCATAGTTCGACGTTTTCATTCCAAGTGCTCAACCCGGGCCTCTACGTCTACCACTGCGCTGTGGCGCCCGTCGGGATGCACGTCGCCAATGGCATGTACGGCCTGATTTACGTCGAGCCCGAGGAGGGCCTGCCGAAGGTGGACCGCGAGTATTACGTGATGCAGGGCGACTTTTACACCAAGGGTCGCTACGGCGAGCAGGGGCTGCAACCGTTCGACATGGAAAAGGCTATCGACGAGCGGCCGGACTATGTGGTCTTCAACGGGGCGGTCGGTGCCCTTACCGGAGAGAACGCCATGCCCGCGATGAAGGACGAGACGGTGCGCATCTTTTTCGGTAACGGCGGTCCCAACCTGTCCTCCTCGTTCCACGTGATCGGCGAAATCTTCGACAAGGTGTATGTCGAGGGCGGCACCGGCACAATCAACGAGAACATACAGACGACGATGGTGCCAGCCGGTGGATCGGCGATCGTCGAGTTCAAATGCGATGTTCCGGGCGACTTGATCCTGGTCGACCACGCAATTACCCGCGCCTTCAACAAGGGAGCCATCGGCATGATCAAGGTGCAGGGCGAGCCGGATTCGCTGGTCTACTCCGGGAAACAATTTGACCGGGTCTACATGGCCGAAGGCAGCACGCCACAAAGCATGCCGGAGGAAGGCAACATCCTGCCGCCGGCCAGCAACCCGGCGGAGCGGATCGCCCGCGGCGCCAATGTCTATGCCGCGAACTGCGTGGCCTGCCACCAGAGCGAAGGCCAGGGTATTCCCGCCGCGTTTCCGCCATTGGCCGCGTCCGACTACCTCAACGAAAGCAAGGAGCGGGCGATCCGCACCGTCATCCACGGCTTGACCGGTGAGATCACCGTCAACGACGAAAAGTACAACAGTGTGATGCCCGCCATGGCCTTGGGAGACGAGGATGTGGCCAACGTGCTAACCTATGTCTACAGCAAATGGAACAACGATGGCAGCGTCGTGACGCCGGAGGAAGTGGCGAAAGTGAGGGCCGAAAAATGAAAAACATGCGGCTGATCGCGCTCCTGTTTGCCGGATTGATGAGTTCCGCCGCAGCGGATGACGCCACCTCAGCCGGGATGGTGCGCATCCAAGGTGGCGCGTATCTCCGGCCGCTTGAGCGCGACGCCAGGCCGCGCGTGGTCGAGGCCTATCTGCTCGACGTCCGGCAGGTCACCAACGCCGAGTTCCTCGACTTTGTCATCCGGTATCCGGAGTGGCGGCGGTCCAGGATCAACCACCTCTTCGCCGACGATGGTTATCTGGCCCATTGGGCTGGAGACACCCGCCTGGGTCCAGACGCGCCGCCCGACGCGCCGGTGGTGCGGGTTTCCTGGCACGCGGCGCGGGCCTACCTGAAAAGCCTTGGGAAGCGGTTGCCGACGGTGGACGAGTGGGAATTCGCCGCACGCGCCGACGCGGCCTCGCCCGACGCCAGCGCGGATCCCGACTTCAGGCGACTGATCCTCGACTGGTACGCAAAGCCCGCGCCATCCGTACTATCTCCAGCCGGCGCACAACCGTCCAATTTCCACGGCGTCCGCGGCATGCACGGGCTGGTCTGGGAGTGGACGCAGGACTTCGTCTCCGCGATGGTCGGCGGCGAGGGCCGGACCGACGGCAAGCTCGACCCGCAGCTCTTCTGCGGTGGTGGCGGCGCCGATCCAAAACAAGCCACCGAGTACGCCAACTTCATGCGCATCGCCTTCCGCTCGTCCTTGCAGGGCGATTTCTGCCTCCCCGCTCTCGGCTTCCGTGGAGCGATGGATGCTCCTCCTCAACCCGAACCCACTCCATGAAACCGCTCATCCTTTCCTTCGCTTGCCTTATCCTGCCGCTGGTCGCGGAAGAAGCGGAACACCCCGTTCCCGCGGCGGACGCAGCCTTGCCCGACGGCTCCCTCTACACCTTGGGATCCACTTGGACCGATCAGGGGGGCAAGCAGCTCGACTGGTCCGAGTCCCGCGGCACACCGCGTGTCGTCGCCCTAGGTTACGCCACCTGCAAGGGCGTCTGCCCGCGCATCATCGCCGACATGCAGCGCATCGAGCGCCAGCTCGACGAAGGCTCCACCGCTCGCTTCACTTTCGTTTCCCTTGATCCCGAACGTGACGGCCAGGCCGAGCTGCAGGCTCTCGCGGCGAACCATCAGCTGACAGAAGATCGGTGGGACCTGTTGCGTGGTTCCGAAGACGACGTGCTGGAACTCGCCGTGGCACTTGGCATCCGCTTCAACCGCCTCCCCAACGGGATCGACTTCGCCCATTCCTATCTGATCGCCGTGCTAGGCCCCGACGGCCGAGTCCTCCACAAGTGGACGGATCCGAAAGTGGGTCCGGAAGCCGCGGCCAAGGCATTGAACGAACTCGCGGAAAACGCGGGCTAACCGCGCGAGGCGCCTTTTTGACCCTCTTGCTCCGTGGCACTACGCTGGCGGGCGCGATCCTCCATGGCACACGATCTACTTTCCTTCGGCCGCCACCTGTTCGAGCGGCTGGCGATCTCGGAAATCCAAGCCACTTACCAGGACGCCTTCCGCGCGGCCACCGGGCTGCCCTTGTTGCTCGTGGACACCAATCCGCACGCGTGGTGTGTGGGAAGCGGCTCCTCCCAACGCAGCCCCTTTTGCCAGAAGCTCGCCCTCTGTCTGAACGCGTGCCGCGGGTGCATCGAGACGAATCGCCTTCTGATGGAACGCGCCGCTGTCGCCGGCCCCGCCAGCTGCCATTGCTTCGCGGGAATGGCTGCCACGGCAGTGCCGGTCCGCGCGGGCGATGTACTGGTCGGCTTCCTCAAGACCGGCCAGGTCTTCACCAATGTTCCTGAACCACAGCTGTTCGAAGAGATCGCGGGCACTCTCTCCGGCCAAGGCTTGCGGAGCGAGGAGATCAGCGCCCTCCGCCAAGCCTACTTCCAGACGCAGTCGATCGAGCCGGAGCGCTACCAGAGCATGGTCATCCTGTTGACTGCCTTCGCCGAGCAGCTTGGAAAGCATGCTGAAAAGTTGCTCGCAGAAGAAGGCGGCGACGGACACGAGGCGGTGGCGCGCGCAAAGCGGCACATCGAACTGCACATGTCCCAGCCGCTGCCGCTTCCTGAAGTGGCGAACGTATCAGGCCTCAGCACTTCGCAGTTCTGCAGGGTCTTCAAGCAGACCACCGGCCTGTCGCTGGTCGATTATGTCAATCGCCGACGGGTTGAAGCGGCCAAACGACTCCTCCTCAAGCCGGGCGCCCGCATCTCCGAAGTGGCTTTCCAGACGGGTTACCAGTCCATCTCCCAATTCAACCGCTGCTTCCGGCAGCTCACGGGAAGGACGCCATCCCGCTACCGTCAGGAGGAACTTGCAGCTCTTGCCGCTTGAAGCCCTGACGATGTTCCCGCTCAAGCCGGCATAGGGTTCCCGGGAAATTGGTGGACGCGCGAAGGCCCTCGAAGTCCGGCGCCAGGCGTCAGACGACGCACTTGCAACCAGATCTCGCGCTACTTCTGGTCTCCGTCATGAGGCCCGCCGGAGCGTATGAAGACATCGCGCCCCTGCGATGGACGCGCGAGATCACTGCGGATCCTCATCGCGCCTGAAGAACCGGCCGGCGTGCCACAGCACCCAGAGCCCGGCCGCGGCGGCCCACGAGTAGGCGGCATATCCGTAGTGGGAAATCGTCACCCGCGGGAGGAAGTCGGCCGACAGCCGGGTGAGCGCCGCGAGCACCGCCAGAAAGACGATGATGCGCGCCATCCAGGAACGCGCGGTGAAACGGGCGAGCGAGCCGCTGTGACCAAACAACACGCGGCTGCCCGCGATCAGGCAGAGCAAGCCGAAGCCGCTGGCGAAGAGCAGGTGTTCGAAGGCGATGTGTTTCGGATAGAAGAACGCGGCAGCCGCCAAACCGCCCACCGCGAGCGGCAGACTCCACAGTCGCATCGCATTGGCCAGCGTCCCGGCTGGCGGAGCGCCACGGGCGCGAATCCAGCGGACGTGGCCGAGCGCGAAGACGAAGGCCGCCACCCGCAGCGCGATGCCGGCGCTCGGATTCCACCACGCTTCGATCGCGAAGCTCGCCAGCAGGGCGAGCGCCGCGATCGCCATGTGAACCAGCGACCGGCGGGTGGCGGCGCCGGGTTCCGGCTCGCCGAATTCGCCACCAAGAAGCCGGGGAAATAGAAAAATCCCGACGCCCATCACCGGGGCGAGCAGGAAGCCTTGGTAGAGCAAGAGCCCCGCGAGCCGGTGCAAGGCCATCGTCGTCATCCACTCCGGGTTCAGCCACAACAAGGTGCCCGCGAGGCCGCACGCGATGCCAGTGCCGGCCAGCAACATGGGTGGTGGCGGCAGGTCCTTCCGGAACCACACGAGCCGGACCGCCATCGCCGTGGCGAATCCGCCGAGCAGCAGGAGAAAGAACACGTCCCCCGCATAAGTCATGCCGCGCAGGTGGCAGATGCCATTGGCAAGGTGCAGGCCGAAGAGCGGCAACAGCTCCCACGGCTTGAGCCGCGGCGCGGAAAGGATCCGAGGGCCCGCCGTGCCGAGGAACCCGATGACAAACGCGCCGCAGAACGCCTGCACCATCACCCGGGCGTGGCTCGCGCCCGGGTAGAAAGCGAGCATACCGCCGTAGAGCATCGGCCACATCAGCACGCCGGCGATGCTGAACAGGATGCCGCTGAGGAAGAACAAACGGTAGGGCTCGCTGCCCAGCCACGCGAGCACCGGGCCGCGCGGCTTTTTCCGTTTCGCATGACGGCACGCGGGAAACCGCGCCGGCGGCGGCGCGTCAGCCGGCGTGGCTTCTGGCGCGGTACGCGGCATATCGCGCCCGCTGCTCCGGAGTGAGAAGCGCGGGATCAAGTCGAGGGTCCGGGTTCGCATGGATTTTGGAGTGAATGACGTTTGCCATGTCTTCGGCGCAGCGGATGAGATGCTCCGTCCGCTCGCCGGCGAACCGTTGGCGCACGGTTTCGCGGAAAAGTTCGAGCCACCGGTCGAACAGCGGCCGGCTCATGTCGGTGAGTCCGGCGAGCCGCGCGTGCGCGCCGATCAGATTGCCTCGGAAGGTGCCGGCGCGGAACAATACCGTGTCCCAGAAATCGTAGAGCTTCGGCAGGTGGGCGTCCCAATCCACTTTCGCCACGCCGTCGAAGACATGACCCAGGGGCGCGTCCGCGCGGACCTTCGCGTAGAAGGCATCCACCAGCGTCACCAGATCGGCGCGGCATTCGATATCGGGAAGAGGTCCGGCTGCGGGCATGGCCGTGGCGTTTTCAGAATCCGAGATCCAGCTGCACGCTCGCGCGCAAGGTCGTCCGGAAACGTGGATCCTTGGACTTAAAGGTCCCTAGCTTGGCGGTGACCGAGGCTCCGCCACTGAAGGATTTGAGCAAGACGGCATCCAGTCCATAGCCGGCGCCAGTGCCAATGCCATTGTCGCCGAACATGTGCCCGATGAGCGTGAGTTTGATCTCATCGGGCAACTCGACGGCGTGACTCAAGTACATGTCGGTTAGCCCGCCATGCGTGCCAGCGGTGCGGGCGGCGACGAAGGCGTCCGCGAATCCGTTGAACGCATGCAGCGTCGCCAGCGGCGTCTGGAACCCATCGTCGAGGTGCTCGAGTCCGGTTGAAACGGTATGGCGGCCGATCGTGCGGCTGCCCGAGACATGCAGATAAAGCGCCTCACCCGCGTCGGCTGGACCCGCTTCCCATTGCAACGCCAGCTCGCCCCTCAGCCGGCAGCCGCCGATGGTGCGCTCGACCGCCAGTCCAAGCGAATCATTGTCCCAGCCACGGACCGGCGCTCCTCCACCGAAGTCCATCAGGTAGGCATAGCCAGTGATTGTCGTTCCTTCCAAGCCCCGCCAGGTGGCGTCGAGAAGATGGACGTCCGCAGGCACGTCCGAGGCCAGCCCCTCCGCTTCCGCGCCGAAAATGCGGTGGACCCTCCGCATCATGGCGTAAGTCAAAGTCAGATCATCCGCCGCCTCCCAATCGAAACGGAAAGCATCGTACGTCTGCTCGTTCTGGCGCCAACCGACATTGCCGACGAAGGCGGCGTTTCCGAGGACGATGCGCTGTCTGCCCAACCGCAGCGTCCAGTCATCCCATCCGAACTGGAGATACGCTTGGTTGATCTCCGCGTTGCGCGGATCGGCGATGGCGGAGTTCGATGGATCGAAGGGCTCCACGCCCGCGGCACCGCCGTGGAAGTCATCGATCAACGGCTCGGTCAGCTCTCCTTCGAGCAAGGCCGAGATTCCGTGCCACTCCCGAAGCCTCAACGCGGGCCGGATCCGGAAGGTCATCGCGTGCGAGGGCTCGAACCCGTCGATGTCCGCGAACTCGTAGCGCAACCGGGACTCCACGGCTGGTAGCAGCCAGGACGTGCCTCCGGCGCTTTCGTCGATGCCACCGTAGAGCGGCGTGGCGGCCGCGCAGAGGACGAGAAGCTGGATTTTCATGGCGGGTGTCATGCGGGGACGAGCAATTCGTCCGCGATCTCCGCATCGGTGAGATAGCAGCCGGGATCCGAGCCCCAGGAGTGGCCGTTGACCGCCGCGGCACGGGTGCGGAAGCCGCCGCCACAGATGGAGAACCACCGGCACCCGGCGCATCGCCCCTGCATGAGGAGCTGCCGCGCGTGGCGGTCGAGTTTCCCAACGGAGCGGATTTCCTCAAGCTCCTGGGCGGAGGCAGGATGATGTCCCTCCCAAATCTGTGAGAACGGCGTTGTCTTGACGTTGCCGAGATGGACGCTCTGCCAGAACTGGTCGGGATGGACATTGCCCTGGGTGTCGATGTTCG
>CBFGTW010000006.1:0-65290 GCA_965651855.1 uncultured Verrucomicrobiales bacterium | reverse complement strand
CGGTCTCCGAGCCCTTCGGCCTCTCCGCGCTCGAGGCCGCGCAGTTCGGCATCCCGGCGGTGATTTCCAAGCAGTCCGGCGTGGCCGAGGTGCTCGGCGGCGCGCTGAAGGCCGATTACTGGGACGTCGAGCTGATGGCGCGCCACATCAACGACCTGCTGCGCGACGACGCGCTGCGCGAGCGGGTGGTCGCCCGGGCCCGCGCGGACATCGCCGCCTCGACCTGGGACGCCGCCGCGGCCAAGGTGCTGGCGGTTTATCGCGAACTGTTGGATCAACCGCAGATGGAACGCGGATAGGTTGAAGGTCTTCCCGGCCCGCGGGTTTGAAATCCAGATCCTAACGCCCGTTCGCGTCCCTCTGCGGATCAATTTTTGTCACCATTCTTGAAAAAGCCCATGCCGGATGCCTGCCTCTTCTTCCAGGTGCATCAGCCGTTCCGGCTGATTCCTTACGACTTCTTCCGGATCGGCGAGCATGCCTTCTATGAAGACGACGGACTGAACGCGCGCATCCTCAACAAGGTGGCGGAGCGTTGTTATCTGCCGGCGAACGCCATGTTCCGCCGGCTGATCGAAGAGCACGGCGGGAGGTTCCGCCTGGCGCTTTCGATCAGCGGAACGGCGATCGAGCAGATGGAGCGCCACCGGCCCGACGTGCTCGAGTCGTTTCAGGAACTGGTGGCCACGGGTGGCGTCGAGCTGCTGGCGGAAACCTATTATCACTCGCTGGCCTTCGTGCACTCGACGAAGGAATTCGAGCGTCAGGTGGAGCTGCATCTCGACAAGCTCGAGGCGGTCTTCCACGTGCGTCCACGGGTGTTCCGCAACACCGAGCTGATCTACAACAACGCGATCGCCGCGCAGGCGGAAACCCTGGGCTTCGAGGGCATTCTCGCCGAGGGCGTGCCGTGGACGCTCAACGGCCAGTCGCCGAACTTCCTCTACCGCGCCCCGGACACCGCCCGGATCAAGACGCTGCTGCGGAACATCCCGCTCTCGGACGACCTCGCGTTCCGCTATTCCGATCCGAACTGGTGCGAGCGGCCGCTCACCGCCGACAAGTTCGCCGCTTGGCTCGCGGCCTGCGACGGCGACGTGGTGAACCTCTGCATGGACTACGAGTCGATCGGCGAGCATCAGGGGAAAGACTCCGGGATCTTCGACTTCTGGCGCGCCCTTCCCGAGGCGGTGATCGAGGCGGGCTCGCAGTGGGTCACACCCACCGAGGCGGTCACCCTCTACCGGGCCGCGCGGGAGTACGACTGCCATTTCCTCACGTCCTGGGCCGACGGCGAGCGCGATCTTTCCGCCTGGGCGGGCAATCCGATGCAGCAGGAAGCGCTGGCGAAAATCCACCGGCTCGAACAGGCGGTGCTCGACGCGAAGGATCCGGATCTCGCGGCCACCTGGGCGAAGATGCAAACCTCCGACCACTTCTACTGGATGTCCACCAAGGACGGCACGGACGGGGATGTGCACACGTATTTCACGCCATATCCCAGCCCCTACGACGCCTATATCTATTTCATGAACGCGCTGGCGGATTTGCAGATCCGGCTGCGAGAACGGCGGCAGCCCGAGGACGCGGCGGCGGCTCAGAAGGCGTCGCTGTTCATGTAGGCGAGCCACTCGATGTTGAGCGCATCCGGCGAGGCGAAGCCGAGCGCCTCGGCGAACTGCTGCGGCGTGGGCGAGTTACCGGATTCCGCGATCGTTCCGAGCATCTTGTTGAAGCCGGCGAGGCGGGTGGGATCGTCGTGGATGAAACGCATCAGCCCGTAGCCGAAGCCGAGGTCGCGCGGCTGAGCCTCGCTCGGCGAGATCTTGAGAAACTCCACGATGTCCGGCGCGGCGCCATCCTTGATGAGTTTCTTGGTGGCGCCGGGCCAATTCTTGCCGTTGCTGAATCCCTCCACCGGAGCGGAGCTGCCGAAGACCACGATCGACTCGATTTTTCCACAGATGGAGCCTTCGCGGTAGTAGCTCATGCAGAACCGGACCAGGGCGAAGGTGGAGCCGTCCGTGCGGTTTGGAGCGCCGAGCCAGTGGCGGAGGATGTCCGAACTTACGAAATGGATCCGCTCGCCCCAAGTGCGCCGGAGGTGCTCGGTCTTGGTGGTGTCCACGCGGAACATCCGCGAGACGGCGGTGAAACCGTGCTCCGCCGCGAATTCCCGGCCGAAGGTGATGCTCGGGATGTAGTTGGTCCGCAGCCCGGCGCTGTAGGTGGCGTCGGGATGCTCGCGGGTGTGGGAACGCAGCCAAGCGGAGAGCCGGTCCGCCTGCTCGTTTCCATCGAGAAGCAGGATCACCATTTTCCGCTCCTTGAAAGCGGCGGCGAGGCCGGGGTAGTCGGCGACCATGTCGTGCCACAGGCGCTCGGCGGCGTCGGCGTGCGCGGCGAGGATGTTCGAGCGCAGCCGCGCCTCGCCGGCGAAGATGAAATGGTCAGTCTCGAGCGTTTCGGAATAATGGAGGCCGCCGAGTTTCAGGCCGCCCGGCAGCGGCCGCCACGAGTCCACGGGCAAGGTCACGTCGTTGAAACGCCCGCCGGTTCCCGCCGGAAGGTCGGCGACCGCTCCGACCCAAGCAAGATCCGCCTCGCTCAAGGTCTCCTTGGGAATTCTCACCTCGCCGCCGGTGGTGCGGCGCACGTGGACGTTCTCCCCATCCTGCCCGAGATAGGTCGCCTCGAGCGTGCGGCCCTGGCGGTCGGTCCACGTCCGCGGCTGTTGCGCGGAAAGCGCGCCGAGGTTCAGCGCGGCGAGCATGAGGAGAACGGCCGGAGTTTTCATTTCGGGACGATGATGCATATCCGGCGCGATGCCACAATCCCCCGCGGAGGTTGCCCCCTGAGACAAGAAACGGCCGCGCGCTCCGGAGAACGCGCGGCCGCAGGACGACAACAACGACGGATCAGGCGCGGCGGCGGCGGAGCAACGCGAGCGCGCCGAGAACTCCGAGGACTGCGACGCTTGGCTCGGGAACGGCCATGACGTTGACGAAGGAGAAACCCGTCGGATCGCCGGACCAGTTCTGGCCTTCGGTGGTGGCGCTGTAGGTGATCATCCACTCGCCGCCGGCAGCGGTGAAGGAGGAACCCTCGGCCAGGCCCTCGAAGGCGCCGGTCACGCCGTCGCTGGCCGCGAAGAGCGTGAACGTGTCACCGAAGGTATAACTTCCGAGCTGGACCAGATCGAGCGTCACGCCGTTCAGGTCGAGCGTGCCGGAAACGATGCCGAGATCCGCGGAGGTTCCACCGCCGACGACTTCGAACATCGCGTTGGCGAACGGCGCGCCGCCGGTGCCGAGCGTGAGGTCGCCGCCAAACGCCATCGTTCCCGGCGAGTTGCCGATCGACAGCTGGGTGGAGACGGTCAGCGCGCCGACCACGTTGCCGACGCCGGTGACCGACCCGACCGTGTAACCCGCCTTGGCGCTCACGTCGAAGGTGGCCCCGGTGGCGATCTCCACGCCCGCGCTGTCGTCGATGGAACCGCCCGCCGCGAGAGCGAGCGTGCCCGCCGAGACGGTGGTCAGACCGGTGTAGGTGTTCGTGCCGGAGAGCGTCAGCGTGCCGGCGCCGGTCTTGGTGAGACCGCCGTCGATCGCGGCGTCGTCCACGATGTTGCTGTGGACGAGAGCTTGGGGAACGGTGACGCTGAAGCCGTTGGTGTCGATCACCGCGCCACCATCGCGCACGTTGGCGAACGCGTTGCCGGTGCCAAGATTGACGAGGGCCGCCGTGTCACCCGTCGCGCGCAGCGTGCCGCCATTGAAGTTCAAGGTTCGCGTGCCGTTGTTGGTGGCCGAGATCACCTGCCGGACGGCGAGCGTGCCGCCGTTCAAGTTGAACGTGTTGTTGGCGGTGGCCGTTCCCGACTGCATCAGGTCCACCACACCGGCGCCGTTGTCGCCCGTCGCGTTGCCGGTGAACGAGGTGATCGCGCCATCGTTGAGCGTCACCACGTTGGTTCCGGCAGCCGTGTTGGTCGTGCTGAAGCGGAGGTCGGTGTTGGTGTTGAGGTTGAGGTTGCCCCCATCGACGACAATCCCGCCGCTCGCGGCGTTGTTCTGGCCGACGATCAGCCAGCGTTTGACCGTGGTGGCGGCATTGATGGTGCCGCTCTCCAACGTGATGATCCCCGAGCCCGTGCCGCCGCTGCCGACGATCAGATCCCGGTGGAACGTGGCGGTTCCGCCGTTGACGTTGATCCTGCCGACAGCTCCATCGGCCATGCCCAGGCGGGTCTGCTGCGAGTTGGCCGTCTGCTCGAACAGGGCGCCGCCGTTGATATTGAGCGTGATGTCGGAGCCCGCCGATTCCGCGATGTTCACGGCGTTCACGACGCTCAGCCTCGAGGAATCGTTGAGGGTGATCACGCCCTTGGCCATGTTCAGGGTGCTGCCCGAGTTGAAGCCACCCGAGAAGTTCGTCGCGGTGACGACGGCCGAGTTGTTCAAGGTCAGGTCCGACGAGACGCCGCCGGTGCCATTGCCGCGGCCTATGGAGAGCCAGCTGTTCACCGTTAGGGAGCCTGCATCCACGGTGAGGTTGGTGTTCACTCCGGCTTCACCGTTGGTGACAACCCCGCCGACCACCAGTTCGCCCGCGGAAGTGAAGTTCCCGCCGGCGAGGGTGGTGGTGCCGCCACGGAAGACGGCGGAGAAGGTGCCGTTGCCGAAGCCGCCGATCGCACCGGTGCCGAAGGTCCCGCCGCCGGACAAGGTGGCCGAGCCCGAGCCGGTCTTCAGAAGGTTGAGCACCGCCGCGTTCGACGGAGCCAGGTTGTTCTGCGCCGCCCAGTTGCCCGAGCCGGTCAACGCGAGGACGTGGCTTCCGCCTCCGCCCATGCCAAAGCTCACGTCGGAGCGGATGGTCGCGGTGTTGGACGAGTTGTTGGTCCAGGTGTGGGTTTGTCCACCAGCACCGCCGAGAGTGATGTTGAACACATCGCTGCCGTCGCCGAGCGTGAACGCCCCGGAGCCGGAATCGAGGGTGATGTTGTTGAGCCGCAAGGCCCCGGTCACCAGTCCGCTGTCGAGCGAGACCGGAGAGGTCTGGGTGCCGGCGAGCTGCAGGTTGAGCCCGAGGTTGCCGGGGCTTCCACCGAGTCCTCCGCCGTACGTGAGCGACAAATCGCCGGCGGCGGTTCCGTCGAAAACGCCGGTGTCCGGTGTCGCGAGGCTGGGCAGGGCGTCGCCGGTCCAGTTCTCCGGTTGGTCCAAGGACACGCCATCGCCGCCGCCGTCCCAGACGACGTCCGCGGCGTGGAGGGAATGGGCACCGAGGATGAATGCCGCGGTCAATGCCGCGCCGCCGCACGTCCGGATCGCGGGAAGGCTGACGGACGTGATGATGTTGTTGAAGCCGCCGCGCTTGGACGGCAGGTATTTCAGTTTCATTGGGTTTGGGGGTTCGGACGGAACCGCCCATGGCTTGCGCAGGGCGCGCGAGGGCAATGGGGACTCCGCGCATAAGGCATGGTGCCCGGCGAAGGACCAATCGAGCCAAATCCGCGGCGCGCCGCCCCCCCATTTCAGGCAGCCCCCCCTTCAGATCAGCGGCGCGATCACCAGCGCCACGACCGACATCAGCTTGAGCAGGATGTTCAGCGACGGACCGGACGTGTCCTTCAGCGGATCGCCCACCGTATCGCCGACGACGGCGGCCTTGTGGGCGGCGGAGCCCTTGCGGTGCCACTCGCCGCCGTGCTCGACGCCTTCCTCGATCATCTTTTTCGCGTTGTCCCAGGCACCGCCGGCGTTCGATTGGAACAAGGCCATCAGCACGCCGGAGACGGTGACGCCGGCGAGCAATCCGCCGAGCATGTTGCCGCCACCGAAAAATCCGAAGGCCACCGGCGCGGCCACCGCGAGCACGCCGGGGCGCACCATTTCCCGGATGGCGGCCCTGGTGGAAATGGCGACGCATTTCGCGTATTCCGCCTGCCCGAGCGCGTCGTCGAAAACCGCGCGGTCGTCCGGCGTCCACTCGCTCACCTCGCGGCCTTCGTTGCGCCGCATCGCCTCGAGCGCCGCCTTCAGCGCGGGCACGTCGCGGAACTGCCGGCGCACTTCCTCGATCATCGCCATCGCCGCGCGACCGACGGCTCCCATCGCCAGCGCGGAGAACAGGAACGGCAGCATCGCCCCGACAAACAACGAGGCCATCACGGCGGGATCCGTGATCTCGATCACCAGCGGCGCGCCCTCGTGGTTGAGATCGTAGGACGTCTTGAACGCGGCGAAGAGCGCGAGCGCGGTGAGCGCGGCCGAGCCGATGGCGAAGCCCTTGCCGATGGCGGCGGTGGTGTTGCCCACGGCGTCGAGCTTGTCGGTGCGGGCGCGCACTTCCTTCGGCAGTTCGCTCATCTCGGCGATGCCGCCGGCGTTGTCGGAAATCGGCCCGTAGGCATCCACCGCGAGCTGGATCCCGGTGTTCGCGAGCATGCCGACGGCGGCGATGGCGATCCCGTAGAGCCCGGCGAAATGATGCGCGCCGAGAATGGCCGTCGCGAGGATCAGGATCGGCCACGCGGTGGAAACCATGCCAACGCCGAGGCCGGAAATGATATTGGTCGCCGAGCCGGTCATCGACTGGCGGACGATCGCTTTCACCGGGCCGGTGCCGGTGCCGGTGTAATGTTCGGTGACTTTGCCGATCCCGAGGCCCGCGGCGAGGCCGAGCAAGATGGCGATGAACACGCCATTGGCGGAATAGACCGTGCCGTCGATTTGCCAGCTCCACGGCAACATCGCCACCACCGCGATCCACGTCAGCACCAGCAGTACGCCGGCGGAGGCGAATTCTCCGAGGTTCAACGCCTTCTGCGGGCTGCCGCCTTCCTTGATCTTCACCAGAAAGGTCCCGCCGATCGAGGTGACGATGCCGAGCCCGGCGAGCACCAGCGGCAGCAGCACCGCGCCGAGCCCGCCGAGCTTCGCAGAAAACTCCGGCATCCCGATGAAGACCGCGCCGAGCACCATCGAGCCGATGATCGAGCCGACGTAACTCTCGAACAGGTCCGCGCCCATCCCGGCCACGTCGCCCACGTTGTCGCCGACGTTGTCCGCGATCGTCGCCGGATTGAGCGGATGGTCCTCGGGGATGCCGGCCTCGACTTTGCCGACCAGGTCGGCCCCCACGTCCGCCGCCTTCGTGTAGATCCCGCCGCCGACGCGGGCGAACAAGGCGATCGACGAAGCGCCGAACGAGAAGCCGGTGACGATCGTCATCACCTGCGCGACGTGGGCCGTGGTGTCCGTGCCGATGACGGACGAGAAAATCGCGAAGAGCAGGCCGAGGCCGAGCAGGCCCAAGCCCACCACGCCCAGGCCCATCACCGAGCCGCCGGCGAAGGCAATTTCCAGCGCCGGACCGAGGCCGCGGCGCGCGGCATGGGTGGTGCGGACGTTTGCCTTGGTCGCCACCTTCATCCCGATGAAGCCCGCCAGCGCCGAACAGAACGCGCCGACGACGAACGAGAGCGCCACCATCGGGTGCGAGGCCGGGCTGCTCCAGCCACCCACGAGCAGCAGCACCGCCACCGAGGCGACAAAGACCGCCAGCACCTTGTACTCCGCCCGCAGGAAGGCCATCGCGCCGTCCTGGATGCTCGCGGCGATTTTCCCCATCCGTTCCGTGCCCGCCTCTTGTCTGGCGACCCAGCCGGATCTCCAGAACGTGTAAGCCAGCCCGAGGATGCCGAAGAGCGGGACGAGAAAAATCAGGATGCGGGCGAGAATCATGGCGGCGCGGGTTCTTCCGATACGGAAAAATCCGTCCGCTGCACTGACGGCGGGCCGGACGGATTTCCGCCCTAAGGCATAGCCGCTCCGCCCGCTTCAGGTCAAGGCCCCAGGTGTTAGAGGCCCACCGAACGGGTCACGCCCTGCACCGTCCGGCCGAGGGTGTTGGCCGTATTCTTGGCCAAGCCGCACGAGGACAGCAGGAGCGCGGCCACGAGCAGGGCGGCGAGGGCGACGGGACGTTTCATGGTCGCGGATCATGAAAAGCCTCCCCGGCGAGTCAAGCAGGGGAAATCCGCAGGCGAACTCCGCTTCACCCGTCCTTCACGCAGCGGAAACCGGTGTGGTTCGTGGGGGAATCGCCGGCTTGCGAGTGGCGGGCGGCGGGGCGGTAGCGCATGCAGTAGGAGACATGGCAGAGAAACGAGCCGCCCTTGATGACGTGGCGGGGGGCGCCGGTGCCGTGGCGGCCGGTGTCCGGATCGAACCAGGTGGCCGGCCCCTGCGGGTCCTCGGCGGCGCACACGCCGAGGTGGCCGGGATCGAAGAGATCGGCGCAGATTTCCCAGACGTTTCCGGCCATATCGTGGAGGCCGAAGCCATTCGGTGGAAAACTGCCGGCCGGAGCGCTGCGGGTGAAGCCGTCCTCGGCGGTGTTCTCCGAGGGAAACTCGCCTTGCCAGGTGTTCGCCATCCAGCGGCCGTCCGGTTTCAGCTCGTCGCCCCAGGTGAACACCTTGCGCTCGAGGCCGCCGCGCGCGGCGAACTCCCACTCCGCCTCGGTGGGCAGGCGCTTGCCGGCCCAGGCCGCGTAGGCGGCGGCGTCCTCGTGGTTCACGCAGACGACGGGATGCTCGTCCTTCCCCTCGATCGTGCTGCCCACGCCTTCCGGGGCGCGCCACGAGGCGGCCGGCTCCCATTTCCACCACTGGAGCTCGGCTCCGGGCTGGTTCGGATCGCCCTCGACCGGCGTTTCGAGGAAAACCAACGCGCCGTTCCGCACCTCGCCGGGCGGGAGCTGGGCGCGGGCTTCCGCCGGCAGCGACGAAACATCGAGCGGCCGCTCGGCGAAGGTGACGTAGCCGGTGGCGGCGACGAATTCCGCGAATTGCGCGTTGGTCACCTCGGTGACGTCGATCCAGAACGGCCCGACGGTCGTGCGGCGCGCGGGTTGTTCCTCGGGGAACTCCTTCCGGCCGTACGGCGTGTCGAAGCCGCCGTCGTGGCCGCGGGTGTAGGTGCCGCCCGCGAGGTGGACCATGCCCCCGGCCCGGCCGAGCACGGCGGCAGGCTCTCCGGACGCCGCCGGGCGCTCGTCCGAACAACCCGCGGCGAAGACAAACGGCAGGAACGTGAGGAAAAATCGCGGGGTTTTCATGTGACAGGTGAGCGCTCGGCCGGGGCCGGTTCGTCCATCGCCGGTTTCCAAAGCGGGTTTCGCGGACAAGAGGGACTGTTCCAGGCCGGCGGGAAAAGGCTTAATGTTTTTCCAAACGGAAGGGGAACGCCGGACACCGCCGCGACACGTTCCACGGAGGACATGCCCGATCTCGGAGAATTCACCCGCGTCATCCGCGAGCATCATTCCAGCCTGCGTTACTTCATCCACGGGCTCGGGGTGAACGCCGCGTGGGTGGACGACGTGGCGCAGGACGCCTTTCTCATCGCTTACCGGAAGTGGGAGGAATTCGAGACGGTGGAAAATCCCGGCGCCTGGCTGCGGGCGATCGCACGCAACGTGGTCCTCAACGAGACCGCGAAACTCAACCGCCGCCAGCGCCTGCTCAACGAAAACCTGACCACCTTGTTGATCGAGGCCGGCGAAGGCGACGAACGCGAGGCCGGCGAACTTTCCGATCTCGAGGTGCGGCGCGACGCGCTCCGGGCCTGCCTCGGCCGCTTGACCGGACGGGCCCGCACGGCGATCGAGTCCCGCTACTTCAAGGACCGGAACTCCGGCGAAATCGGGCGCGAACTCGCGATGAAGCCGGCCGCGGTGCGAAAAACGCTCTTCCATGCCCGGCAGGCATTGGCCGATTGTCTGAAACAGAAACTGGCGGACGCGAACGGATGAACCGGGACACTCCAGACGAGTTCATCGAACTCTTCGAATCGCTTTGCGAAGGCGCCCTCGACGAGCCCGGACACGAGCGGCTCGTCGCCATGCTGCGGGAAAATCCCGACCTTCTCGACGAGGTGCGCGGCCATCTCGAGGTAGGCGGCCTGCTCACCGGCATGACCGCGGCGGAGGACGCGGAGGACGACTTCGCGGACCGCACGGCGGCTCACGTCGTCAAGATCGCGGCCGAGGCCGAGGACAGCTTCCCCCGGCGGGTGACGCGGCGGATCGTGCGCCGGCGAGTGGCTTTCGGGCTGGCCGTGGCTGCCATGGCCGCGCTGGCGCTGCTGCCCTTGCTGTTCCGGCAGGACGGCGGGAGCAAGCCGGCGACGGCCGGTGCGGCGGACCCACAGCCACCGGCGGTGGCACGCCTCGAGCGAATGGACGCCTCGGGCGAAATCATCGGCCACGGGACGGTCCGCGCCGGCGGCCGGCTGGTGGAGGACGCCGGCTGGATCCGCCTGGAATTCGCGAATGGCGCGGTGATCGCCGTCGAGGCCCCGGCCGACCTCACGGTGGTCTCCGGCATGGAAGTGGCCCTCGGGCGCGGACGCCTCAACGGCTGGTGCCCGGAATCGGCGCATGGCTTCCGGGTCACCACCGCCTCCGCCTCGCTTACCGATCTCGGCACTTCCTTCGGCGTCAACGCCAGCGCCGGCCGAGCGAAGTTCATGGTGCTGGACGGCCGCGTCGAAGTCGAGAAGGGCGAGGACAAACGACAGCTGGCCATGGGGGACGCGGTGGAAACAACGCTCGCCGAGCCCCTGCGCGACATCGTTTTCGACCCCTCCGGCTTCCACAAGACCTGGGCGCTCTCCCACGGCATCCTCGCCACCCGCGGCGCGCTCATGCCGGTGCGCCCGGATGTCCCGGAAAAGCTCGTGTCCGTGGAAGACGACCACCACGTGCTGGTGATTCCCGAACGGCGCGACGTCCGCTTCGAGCAGCCGATCCGCGCCGAGATTATCAAGCCCGGCACTTTGCCCGGCGATTTCGACGGCCGGCTGCACGTCCTCGAGCCGCAGCCCGGCAAGCGCCTCGGCAGCTACCTGATCCGCTACAACCCGGTCGGCGTGTTCTCCGAGGAGCACTTCCTCGAATTCGAGGGCGAGGTCACCTTCGACCGCCCGGTGGTGGCCATCGCCTGCAAGATCGATGCCCTCGAGGCGACCGATCCCGCCTTCACCATCGGCGAGTGGGGCGGGATTTACCGCGGCATCGAAATCGAGCAGCACCTCAATCCGCCGGACACCGTGACCCTCTCCGAGGACCGCCGGACCGTGCACGTGCGCTTCTACGCCGGCGTTTCCACGGACGACGTGCGGGTGATCGTGGAAGAGGAGTGACGCCGGGCCCGGCGTGCGGGGGGAAAAAATTTTCGCGGAACGCGGCCTCGTCCCGCGACACCTCTGATCAACCGCTCCAGCGGCACGCCGCGCCGTGCGGATACTCCGAAACCCACCTCCCCGCGGGACCCGTGCCCGCGGGGAGCCGGCGCCGCCCGCGGCTCATTCGAACCCACATCCATGAAAAAAAACCTCGCCACCTTACTCCTCGCCCTGCCGCTCGCGCAGACCTCCTCCGCCGCGATCCTCTTCGCGGACTCGTTCGACCGCCCGGACAACCGGAACATCGACGGCTCGACCGCCGGCATCACCAACAACACCGGCAGCGCACTGGGGACCGAAAACACCTGGATCCACGGCTTCATCGATCCGAACAACGATGCCCCCACGTACGGCGTGCAAGACGGTGAGGGCGCGAATGGCGGGGGCGCCCGGATCATCAGCAACACCCTGGAACTCGCGACCGGGACCGGCACGTCCAACGCGTTCGTCAACCACAACTTCGTCAACAGCTCGATCCTCGCCGCGGGCGGCTTCCGCGTCACCGTGGACGTCACGGCCTACCCGAACTCCGAGCGGCAGTTCGGCGGCGGCTTCGCGGTCGGCATGTCGCTGGACGGCGCGAATTCCGCCGCGGATCCCTATCTCACTTCCACGCCTTCGATGGTCGGGGCCTTCACGCCGGATCCGAACGGCTTCATCGGCGCGCCGGTCGCTCCCGATCCGACGAACATCGTCTCCGACTTCTGGGTGGCGCTCCGCGGCAACAACTCGCTCGTCTGGGGCGGCCGGACCGGAAACGTGATGGGCGTCGGCGGCCTGACGGCGAAGACCGGTACGATCAGCGTGGATTTCCTGCTCGGCGATTTCAGCGACGGCAGCACCGTGAACTACGAGGTGTTCCTCGATTCCACCTCGCAGGGCACCGGCACCTTCACCTGGACCGGGACCAACGAGAACTACATCGGCCTGGACGCCCGCAGCAGCGGCACGTCGTTCGACAACTTCGTGGTCGAAACCATCCCCGAGCCGTCCGCCGCTCTGCTCGGGCTGCTCGGCGCGGCCGCGCTTCTCCGCCGCCGCCGCTGATCGGATTTTCATTGGGGTACCACAACGCCGGGCGGCCGGGTGGCCGCCCGGCCTCTTTTTCCAGCCATTTCCCATGAACCACCGCATTCCGCTTTGCCTGCTGCTCGCGGGCGCCTTTCCGGCCACCGCGCAGGAGCTCTTGTTCCGAGACACCTTCGACCGGCCGGACAGCCGGGACATCGCCGCCAGCACCGCAGGCGTGACCGCCGCGGCGGGCTTGGAGCTTTCCTCGCCGCATTGGTTGCAGCCGTTTCTCGACGAACTGAACCGCGGTCCAGCGTTCGGCGTCCAGGACGGCGATCCGACGAATGGCGGCGGCGCGCGGATCGCGACGAATCGGCTCGAGCTTGCCGTCGGCGCGGGCACGTCGAACGCGGTGGTGGACCGCAATTTCACCGATGCCGCGATCCTGGCCGCCGGCGGCTTTTCGGTTTCCGTGGACGTCACGGCCTTCGCCGGCGGGAGCCCCGGGCAGGGCGGCGGTTTCGGCATCGGCATGAGCCGAGACGAAGCGCTGGCGGCCGGAGACGCGATCAGCGGCACAGGCAAGATCCAGGACGGCTTCGCGGACGGCGAGTTCAATGGCGCCGGGCACGTCGCGGTGTCCGACTTCTGGGTCGTCCTGCGCGGCAACAGCACCCTCGCGTGGGGCGGCCGCGGCAACGCGATCACCGGCGCCGCCAGCGACACCGCGCTCTTCGGCACCGCCAACGTCGGCGCGAAGACCGGCACGATCACCGCGCGCTTCGCGGTGCCGGATTTCAACGACGGCAGCACCGTCCAATTCGAGGTGCTGGTCAACGGCGCGCTCGTCGGGCGCGGGTCGTTTCCTTGGACCGGCACCGAGGAAAACCACATCGGGCTCGACGCGCGCGACGGCACCGGCGTGACCTTCGACAATTTCGCGGTGGAAACGTGGACGCCCGTCCCGCCGCCGGAAGGCCCGAACGTCGTGGTCATCCTCGCGGACGACCTCGGCTGGGGCGACCTCGGTTCTTACGGCGGCGAGATCGCCACGCCCCATCTCGACGCGCTCGCGGCGGACGGGGTGCGCTTCCGGCAGTTCTACAACTCCGCGCGGTGCAGCCCGACGCGCGTCTCGCTCCTCACCGGACTCTACCCGCAGCAGGGCGCGGTGAATCCGGCGGCCGCCCTGCCGGACCTGCGGAACGACAACAACGTGACCTTCGCCGAGCTGCTCGGCTCGCAGGGCTACCGCACCTACCTCGCCGGCAAGTGGCACCTCGGAAACGGCGCGTATCTCCCGGAAAATCGCGGGTTCCAGCACGTCTGGCGGATGGGCGACGGCCAGGCGAACAACACCAACCAGTGGAACCAGAGCGCCTACACGCTCGTCTCGCAGAACAACGAGATCGCCTTCCGCGACTACACCGGCAGCGGCGCGCAGTTCTACCAGACCGACGCCATCGGCGACTACGGCACCGACTTCGTGAACCACAGCGTGGCGAAGGGCGACGACCGGCCGTTCGCGATGTTCCTCTCCTTCGGCGCGCCGCATTTCCCGATCCAGGCCCCGGCGGAACTAGCGGACGCCTATCAGGAAACCTACGCCCGCGGCTGGGACGTGCTGCGCCGCGAGCGCTACGACCGCCAGCTCGCGATGGGCGTGATCGACGAACGTTACCCCTTCCTCCCGCGCGGCGGCGTGGGGCCGCACCAGCAGGAGCCGATCGTCGCGATCCCCGCCTGGGACCCGCTTTCCGCGGCACGCAAGGCGGACTCGACCCGCCGCATGGCGCTCTACGCCGCGATGGTCGAGAAGCTCGACGAGAACGTCGGCAAGGTGGTCGAGCGCCTGCGGGAAACCAACCGCCTCGACGACACGCTGATCCTGTTCATGTCCGACAACGGCGGCAACCACGAGCGCGGCGTGTTCGGCACGTGGACCGGTCCCGCCGATCCCGGGCCGCTCACCGGCCAAGCGCTCGCCGACATGGGCCAGCCCGGCCCGAGCGGCACCGCCAACGACGGCATCCACTACGGCGGCGCTTGGTCGAATGTCAGCAACTCGCCGCTCAAGCTCAGCAAGCACTTCACCCACGAAGGCGGCATCCGCTCGCCGCTCATCGCGCATTGGCCGGACGGCTTCGAGGCGGAGAACGTCTGGGCGGAAACACCGGTGCACCTGATCGACATCATGGCCACGATCGTCGACGCCACCGGCGCGGATTACCCGGAAACCTTCAACAACCACCCGGTGCTGCCGCTCGAGGGCGAGAGCCTGCTGCCGCTGCTGCGCGGCGAGTCGATCCCCGAGCGCAGCTTGTTCGTCGAGCACGAGGCGAACCGCATGGTCCGCAAGGGGAAATGGAAGCTCGTCACCGAGGCGTGGACGGCCCACGACAACGAGTTCCGCGCCCACCAGCGGCTGCTTTACGACATGGATGCCGACCCGGGCGAAACGGTGAACCTCGCCGCACAACACCCGGAAAAGGTCGTCGAGCTGGTGGACGAGTGGAACGCCTGGGCGACCCGCGTCGGCCTGCCCGCCGCGCGCCAGATCCCGCCGCCGCCGGTGAATGTCACGCCCGGCCCGACCGCCGGCGACTTGTTCGTCGACACCTTCAACCGCGCCGACAACGTGAACATCGACGATTCCGCCGAAGGCATGGCCGGCAGCCGCGTGCCGCCGATCGGCACGGGCGCGGCGTGGTTCGAGGGCTTCGAAGGCAGCGGGACCGGCTCGCTGCAAATCGCGGACAACATCCTGCAGATGGCCACCGGCGCCGGCATGAGCGAGACCGGCGTGGACCACAACTTCATCGGCCCGGACATCCTCGCGGCCGGCGGGTTTTCCGTCTCGTTGCGCGTCCTCCAGATCGAGAGCGAGCTGAGCGACCTGGCGAACCGCTATGCCGGCTTCGGCGTCGGGCTGAACGCCGCGGATGCCGCCGCCGGCAACGACATCGGCACCCATGATCCCGCCAACCCGGCGATCCGCGGCAATGGCGGCGGAAACCCCGGCCGCGCGGATTGCTTCGTCGAGCTGGACCTCAACGGCAACGTCAAGCTGTGGACCGGCGGCACCTTGCGCGCCACCGTGCCCGTCGGAAAAACCGCAGGCACGATCACCGCCGCCTTCGAGTGCGACAGCTTCGCGGCGGGATCGACCGTCACGGTCTCCCTCTGGTTCGACGGCGAACCGCTCGACCTCGGAACCGCCGGCACCTTCACCTGGAGCGAGAGCGACGCGAATCACGTGGCGCTCAGCGCCCGGGCCTCCGCCCACGTGTGGGTGGACAATTTCGCCGTGCGTCGCCTGCCGCTCGCCGGTGCCTGGGCGATCGACCACGCCATCTCCGCCGGGCTCGACGGCGCGGACAGCGCACCGGACGCGGACCCGGACGGCGACGGCCTGCCAAACTTCGGCGAGTGGGCCTTCGGCACGAATCCGGCGCGCGCGGACGGCGAGGTCGCGGCCACCTCGATCGTGCTGGAAGCGGGCAGCCTGCGCTTCGCCCACCGCCGGCTCGCGGCCTTCGCCGCCGCGGGGGCCGGCTTCCGCTACCACGTCAGCGAGGACCTCGAGGCATGGACGGAAGTTTTCCCATCGCAGGTGGCGGCCACCGCGCTGCCCGCCAGCGAGGGCTATGAAGCGGTGAGCCTCGAACTGCCGGCGGCCGATTGGAATGGAAAGCCGAAGCTCTTCGTGCGCGTTTCCGCTGTGAGCCCGTGAGCGGCACCGAACGAATCATGACCTACCTGAGACAGAAACTCCGCGTCCTCGGCTGGCTGGCCTTCCTGCCGCTGGCCGCCGCCGCCGAAAAGCCGAACGTCCTTTTCATCGCCGTCGACGACCTGAAACCGGCGCTCGGCTGCTACGGCGACAAGCTGGCCAAGACGCCGAACATCGATCGCCTCGCCGCCCGCGGGATGCGCTTCGACGCCGCCTACTGCAATCAAGCCGTATGCGGTCCGTCGCGGCTGAACCTGATGCTCGGCTCGCGCTCCACCTCGACGGGCATCTACAACTTCGGCCGGAAGTTCCGCGAAGTGGTGCCCGGCGCGGTGACCTTGAGCGAGCATTTCATCCGGCACGGCTACCGCGCCGAGTCGATCGGCAAGATCTTCCACACCGGCCACGGCAACACCGAGGACAAGGCCTCCTGGAGCGTGCCGCCGGCGATCACCGACGGCGTGGTGGAATATCTGAAACCCGAGAGCACCCACGGCGGCCAGCTCACGCGCGAGGAGGCGTATTTCACGAACCGCGAGCTGCACCGCATCGGCGAACTGCCGAAGGGCATGGCCTGGGAGGCCGCGGACGTGGACGACGACGCCTACGCCGACGGCCGGATCGCCAAGGAAGGCATCGCCCGCCTCCGCGCCGCGAAGGAACGCGACGAGCCGTTTTTCCTCGCGCTCGGCTTCGTCAAGCCGCACCTGCCGTTCACCGCGCCGCGGAAATACTGGGACATGCACGACCCGTCGAAGTTCGAGGTCGTCATGGACCGCGACACGCCGCACGGCGCGCCGCGCTACGCCTTGAAGCGCGGTCATGAGATCTCCAACTACGATCCGGTGCCGGCGAACGGACTGCCGGACGAGGAGACGTCCCGCAAGCTGATGCACGGCTACTACGCCGCCACCAGTTATGCCGACGCGCAGATCGGCCGCGTGATCGACGAGCTCGACCGCCTCGGCCTGGCGGAAAACACCATCGTCGTCCTGTGGGGCGACCACGGCTGGCACTTCGGCGAGCATGGCATCTGGACGAAGCACACCAACTACGAGGAGGCGAACCGCATCCCGCTCTTGGTTGTCGCGCCGGGCGTGGCGAAACCGGGGGCAACCAAGGCCTTCGCCGAAACGGTCGACATTTATCCGACGCTGACCGAACTCGCCGGCCTGCCCGCGCCCGACGGCAAGCAGCCGCACGACGGCCTGAGCCTCGTGCCGGTGCTGAAAAACCCGGACAGCACCGTGCGCGACCACGCCTACCACTGCTTCCCGCGCGGCGAGGGCCGCATGGGGCGTGCCATCCGCACCGGCCGATACCGCTTGGTCGAGTGGAAGCGCCCGCGCGCGCCGGCGGAGACCGCGGAACTCGAACTCTACGACTACCAAGCCGAGCGGCCCGAATACCGGAACCTCGCCGAGCGCCAGCCGGAGGTGGTGGAAGAACTCCGGTCCATCCTCGCACGCCACCCGGAGGCCAAGTGAGCGGCGGAATGCCTCGTTGAAAAGCCCGCCCCCGGCCGTTCCGGGGGCGGGCTTTCCTGTGTCGGTTGCGTCAATCCACCACCACGCGCAGGCGGAGGAAGAGATGGGTGTCGCCGTTCTTCGGCAGCGTGACGGTCACGAGGTCCGGTTCGTCGCCATTTTCCTCGATGGTGACTTCACCTGCGGAGGCCGCGCCGATGTCGAGGGTGGTCCAGGTTTCCAGATCGTCGCTGTGCTGGACGGACACGGCGGTGCCCGACGTTTCCGAAGCGTCGTCCCGCAGGAAGGTGAAGGTCACGGTTTCGCCGTTGGCGGATACCGTGGGCAGCAGGTCCTGTGACGGGAGGGTCGGATCACCGCCGAGGACAAACTCGAGGGCATTCGCGATGCCGTCGCCATCCGGATCGGCATCGGGCGCTGCCTCGGCGCCTTCGAGGCCGAAGCCCGCAGCCCACGAGGCGTATCCGGCGGGCGGCTCGAGTTGGTCGAGCACGAGCAGGGTGCCGGAGCCGGTGAAGCGGGCCTCGTCGATGTTCGCCGCGCCCGAGCCGGGCGCTCCCCAGGTGCCCGTGGCGGCGGGTTGACCATCGAATGTCAGGGTGGCGACGGTGTCTTCGGCGCCGTGGGCGAGGTCGAGCACCGCCGTGCCGTTGACCGCCACGTTTCCGGTGTCCGCAAGGCCGGCCGCACCGAGGCTGAGCGTGCCGGCGTCCACCGTCGTGTCGCCGGCGTGGCCGGGGTTGGCGAGGGTGAGCGTGTTGCCGCCGGTCTTGGTCAGATTCGCCGTGCCACTGACGGCGCCCGTCATCTGGATCGGTCCGTCACCGGCGTCGACCGTCACGTTTCCTTGCAAGGTGAACGCGCCGCTCCAGGTGCCGGTGCCGGCGCCTTGGTTGTAGAGCGCGCCTCCGTCCTCGATCGTGACCGCGGTGGGGATGGTCAGCGACTGCCATGATCCGGCGCGCGCGCCGTTGCGGATGGTGAGCGAGCCGCTCGTGCCGCCGAAGGCATTGCCGCTGCCCTGGCCGAACACGGATCCTTCCTCGATGACGATCGCCGCTCCCTCCGCGTCGGCGCGGAAGCCCATCGTGTTCGTGCCGGTCTTGGTCAGCGTGTGACCGTTTGCCGTGAGGATTCCGCCGCCACCGCCGATGTCGAAGCGCGCGCCGTCGCCGCCGATGCTGGCATCGCCGGCGAGCACCAGGTCTTTCACCGGGCTGGCGCTGAAGACCTCGCCGCCGGTGTTGGTGATCGCGCCCGCGCCGTCCGGTCCGTCCCCGGCGATGGTGAAGGTGTAGAGCGCCCCGGGAGCGGCGCCGCCGATGTCCACTTGCGCGCCTTCGGCGACGGTCACGCCGGAGCTGTTGCCGAGGGCTTGGTTGGTGGTCATCACGATCCGGCCGGCATTCACCTCCACCGGTCCGAGGAAGGTGTTCGTGCCGCCGAGACTGACGGTGCCGCTGGTGCTCGAGGTGATTCCGCCGTCGCCGGCGATGCCGCCGGTGCTCGCCTGGAAGATCCAGTCCGCGGTGCCTTCGACGGTCGTGCTGCCAGGCTGCACCGCATCGATGTTCACCGGGCGGGGGACCAGCGGGCTGTTTTCGTCGCTCGGGTCCTCGGGCTCGAGGATCACCCCGCTGTCGTCGAAGGTGACGTGGTCGCCGTTTTGGAATGCGGCGGCGGTTTCCGTGCCGGCGAGAACGAAGTTGTCCTCGGCGAAGAGCGTGCCCCAGAACGAACTCTCGGCCCCGGTCCAGACGAGTTCGCGACCTTCCGGTGCTTCGCCGAGCCGGATGAGGCCCGTGCCCGCGAAGTAGTCGCTCTTGTTGTCGGCATTGGAGAACGGCGAGCCGAACGTCCCGGTGGTGAAGGTCTGCGTTCCGAGCGTGAGGGAAGCCACCCGGTCCTCAACTCCGTGGAGGAGATCCACGACGGCGTCATCCGCGACGGTCAACGCGCTCTCGTCGTGCAGGCTGGCGCTGTTGAGGACCAGCGTGCCTTGCTCCACGACCGTGTCGCCGGAGTAGGTGTTGAAGCCGTTGAGTTGCAGGGCGTCTCCACCGGTCTTGGTCAGGCCGCCGGTCCCGTGGAGGGTGTTGGCGATGATGACGAAGTTGTCGTTGGTGTCGAAGGTCAGGCCGCCGGCGTCCAGATCCACGTACAAATTCTGGAAGAAGTTGGCGTTGTTCGCGTGCGCCGACGCGCGGACCGTGCCGCCGTTGGCGATCAGGGCGAGTTGGGTCGGCCCGGCGGTGAGCGAGCTGGCGCCCTTGTGGATCGAGCCGGTGGTGATGACACCGCCGTCGAGGTAGATCATGCCGTTGGTGGCGCTGCCCGCGTTGTTGTTGCCGACGGTGATGGCTTCCACCGTCAGTTCCGCAGCGTCCTGGATCAGGAGCGTCGCGCTGGCTCCGTCGCCGAACTGGCCGACGACGAAGGTGGCGTCCGGGGCGTTGAACCGCGCGGTGCCGCCGAGGAAGACATTGCCGACCGCGCCGCCGCCGTTGGCCGTGAAGATCGCACCGGTGGCCGCCGCATTGAAAACCGCGTCGTTCGCCAGGCTGAACGAACCGCGGCGCGCGATGTTGAAGTCGGCCGTGCCGGTGATGTCCGCCACGCCGCCGGTCTGGTTGTAGGTGACATTGCTGCCTTGGCTCCAGGCGAGGGTCGGCGTGGTCAAGGTGCCGCCGCTCAGGTTGTAGGTCGGATTCCGGCTCGCGCCGCCGCCGCTGAGCTGGAGGAGGCCGGTCAAGGTGAGGTCGCCGCCGGTGTGGTTGAAGACCGGCGTGCCACCCGTCGCCGGCTCGGCGAGACGGAGGTTCACGAGCGTGATGGTGTTCGCTTCGGTGAACTCGACGACGCTGCCGGCGCCGTTGACATCGACCGAATCGCCGGCCACCGGGGCGATGCCGTCGACGTAATTTTCGGCCGTGCCGAAGTTTCCTTCGGTGCCGGAAATCCACGTCCGCAGCGTCTGCGCGTGGGCCTGGCTGAAGGCGAGTACAATGAGGGCGGTGCCTGCCGCGCCGGCATGGCGGCGCGAGGCGGAACAGAGATATCTGCGTTTCATCAAGATGGGTTCGAAGGGTTTGGGAAAGGACGGATGAGATTCGGGAGCCGGCCGCGGCCCCGCAAGGTGCGAAGGCTCCGCCGGCCTCCCTCTTTCGAGGCAGGCGGTTGCCGCGGGCGCGCCGGAAGACCCAAGAAAAAGACGGCGCGCCCGCGGTTGCCCGGGAAGTCGTTCAGGCCCGGACGGCCCGGCTTCGGCGAATGCCAAGCGCCAGCGCGCCGAGGGCGGCCAACACCGCCTGCGAGGGCTCCGGCACCACGGTGAACACGCCGCTCGCTTCATCGAAGCTGAACGTGATCCCGTTGCCGTCGCCGCCGGTCCACAGTCGGTCCGTGCGGCTCAGATCGATCGGATCGTCGCCGTAGCCGTTCACCGAGACGGTCGTGAAGTTCGAGCTGTCCGCGAGCGTGTCCGCTTCGAAGAGATTGAACGTCCCGCTGGTGAGCGCCGCGCCGAAGAGCACGCTGAGGTCGCCGCCATAGCTCAAGGTTTCGGAAACCGAGAGCGAGTCGTAGCCGACGCCCGCGGCTCCCGGGCCGTCGATTTCCATGAAGGTCGTGCCGGCGAGATTGACGCTGCCGGTGACGGTCATCAGCCCGGGGCTGGCGCCGATGTTCAACGCGCCGTCGATCTGGACGGTCTTGCCGGTGGCGACGATCGCGCCGGAGCCGGACAAGGTCTGGCCCGAGCCGACGGTGAAGGTCGCGGCATTCAGGCCGGAAACGTCGAGCGCCGCGCCTGTCGCGATGTCGATGCCCGAGCTGTCCGTCACCGAGCCGTCCCCGCCGAGGGCGAGCGTGCCGCCTTCGATGCGGGTGAGACCGGCGTAGGTGGTGGTGGCGTTGAGGGTGAGCGTGCCGGCGCCTTGCTTCGTCAGCCCGCCGGTCCCGGCCACCGTCACGTCGTCGGCGATGGTGGTGGCGTTGCCGTTGGTGTCGAAGTTCAGCCCGCCGGCCTCGAGGTTCACGTAGAGGCCGCCGGCGCTGCCGTCGTTGCGGCCGAAGAAGTCGGCGTTCCGCGCGTCCGCCGTCACCCGGATCGTGCCGCCATTGCCGTGGAGGACATTCTGGGTGGCACTGGGAGCGACGCTGCTCGAACCGCGCTGAATCGCAGCGGTCGCGATCGTGCCGCCGTCGAGGTGGATGACGCCGGTGATCGCACTGGAGTTGTTGTCGCCGCCGATGACGATCCGTCCGGCGGTGAGCGTGGCGTCGTCCGCCATGGTGAGCGTGCCCGTGCCGTTGCCGAACTGGCCGATCGAGACGGCCATGGCATCGAGGTCGAGCTGGGAGTTTCCGCTCATCGTGATGTAGCCCGAGCCGCCGTTGTTGCCCAGGTAGGTCGTGCCGCTGGCGGTGGCGCTGAAGACGGCGTCGCCCGAGAGGTCGAGGCCGCCGGTCCCGCCATTGGATCCGCCGAGGCGGAAGTTGGTCACCGCGTTGGCGTTGAAGGTGCCGCCGCTCATGACGATCGCACCATTCGCTCCGCCGGCCGTGCCGAGGCTGAAGAAGTTGCCGGGCGCGTGGTTCACGGTGCCGCCGGTCATGTTGAAGCGGGCGTTGCTGCCGCTGCCCCAGGTGAAGGCGGTCTGGGTGTTGAGGGTGCCGGCCGAGAGGTTGTAGGTGGGATTCCGCGAGCCGCCCGCGCCGCCGAAGGTCAGGGTGTTCACCGTGAGCGTGCCGCCGTCGTGGTTGAAGACGGTCGCGCCGCTGTTGCCGTTCAGGCGGAGGACGTTCAGCGAGATGCTGTCGTCCGCGCCGAACTCGATGATGGACCCGCTGCCGTCGGAGAAAACGGAATCGCCCGCGACGGGCGCGCCGTTGTCGTAGTTCGCGGAATCGCTGAAGTCGCCTTGGTCGCCGGGCGTCCAGATCCGGTCGGTCTGGGCATGGGAGTCGGAGGCGGAGAAGACCAACGCGAGCGCGCCGGCCGCCAGCAAGTGGCTGGGGTTTCTTGGTTTCATTCGGGTACTTGGGGTTCTGGAAGGCCCTCCCGGGAATTGGCGCTGTCGCACGCCCATCCCCGGAATGGGGTAGCCAACTTGTATGACAGCCACAGGATGGCGATGGGAAAGAATTCCCGGTCCGCGCCATTCGATCCCCGGTTCGCGCCACCGTCGTTCCCCCTTGTGCGATGACCGGCGGCTGGCTAGAGGCGGGAACATGGACGACGGGAAACGCGGGCCGCGGCGATCGCAGGCGAGGAGCCGGCGCAAGGTCGTGTTCCTGGTGCTGGACCACTACTACCCGGAGCTGCACGCCGGCGTGGTGGAGGCGGCGAAGGCGCTGGACTGGGATCTCGAGGACGAGCGCTGCCGCGGCCACCATGGCCAGCCTTTTCCGTCCGACTGGACGCCTGACGGCGTGATCTGCACCACCGAGACCGACCTGGTCGCCGGCTGGGCGCGGGATTTCAAGGGGCCGCTGGTGCGCCTGCTTGCGGACGCCGCGCCCTCGACGCAGGACCTGCCGCCGGACAACCTGCCGACCGTCGAGCTCGGCTTCAACCGCGCCGGCGAGATGGCCGCGCGGCACCTGCTCTCGCTCGGCATGCCGCACCTCGCCTACTACCGCTTTTGCCACTCCCGCACCGACCAGGACTTGTTCCGCTCGTTCATGGACACCTGCGCCGCGGCGGGGGTGCGGCCGTTGGTGCTCGATTACACGGCGGCCCACGCCGACCACCTGCCGCTCGAGCGAATGACGCGCGTCCACCGCCGCGACTGGCTGGAGAAACAACTCGCCGCCCTGCCGCTGCCGTGCGGCCTGATGACCGATGACGACCGTTTCGCCCTCGACGCGGTGACGGTGGCTCTCGAACTCGGTCTCGACGTGCCGCACGATCTCGCCGTGCTCGGCTGCGAGAACCGCGCGCTGATTCACGGGCGGTCGCCGGTGCCCGTCTCGTCGATCGACATGAACCTGGCCGTCGCCGGGCAAACGGCCGCGCTGATGCTGCAGCGGCTCATGGATGGGAAACCGCTGCGTGCCCGCCGCGCGGTGGTGCCGCCGGTGCGCGTGGAAGAGCGGAGGTCCACCGCCACCTTCGTCTGCCCGGACCCGGCGATCTCGAAGGTGGTGATGCGCATCCGGCGCGATTTCGCCCAGCCCTTGAGCGTTTCCCTCCTCGCCCGCGAGGCCGGGGTCTCGACCCGGACGCTGCAGCGGCTGTATCCGGCCATGGTCGGCACGACGATCAGCGAGGATCTCATGCGCCGCCGCCTCGACGCCGCCGGCCGGCTGCTCCGCGAGACCGGGCTCAAGCTCGAGACCATCGCCATGGAGTGCGGCCTGACGAACGCGAAGAACCTCTGCCGGTTGTTCAAGGACCACCACGGAATGACTCCCGGCCAGTGGCGGGATGGCGCGGGGGACTCGGCGGCCGGATGGCAGGCCGCGGAGTGGCTCCAGCGGCGCACCTGACCCCGCGCGGGGGATTTTTCTCGTCCGCGGGGGCGGTTGTCCGACAACTTTCCACCCCGCCTCACGTTTAGCGGAGACCCTTTTGTCATGCGAACGATTGTCCTCTCGATAGCCGCCAGCGCGGCCGCTGGCCTCGCGTCCGGCCAAGAGCCGTCCGAGATTTTCGCCATCCACTGCGGTGCCTGCCACGCGGTCGACCACGCCTTGGTCGGGCCGTCGCTGGTGGAAATCTCCTCCATCTATCAAGACGACCGCGAGGGATTCGTGGCCTGGTGCCTGAAGCCGGGCCGCAAGCGCCCGCAGGCGGTGGAAATGCCGGCAATGGGCCACCTCGGCGAGGAGGCGCTCGCGGCGCTGCATGCTTACGTCCTCGATGCCGCGGCCGGAAAAACCGAGCGGGCGGCCCCGGCGGTGGAGGATTTCTCGGACGACGTCCGCCGGCCGCGGGTGCAGCGGATTTTCCTGCCGGACGTCTCGCCGGCGGCGATCGCCGTGGCGCTGCCGGGCGATCTTTCCTACTGCTTCGATGGTGCGGAATGCCGGCTGCGCTACGTCTGGCGCGGCGGGTTCATCGACGGCGAGGAGCACTGGAAAGGAAACGGCAGCTCGCTGGCGAAGATCGACGGCGGCATCATCTACCGCGAGGACGAGTTCCCGCTCGAGATCGCGGGCGGCTCGAGCGCGGCGCCGAAATTCCTCGGCTACCGGATGGAGGACGGCCTGCCGACCTTCCTCTACGAACGCGGCGGCGTGCGCTTCAGCGAAACGCTCCGCCCGCTGCCCGACGGCGGCGGCATCGAGCGGATATTCACCACCGACGGCCGCGCGGCGCTGCGGGTGAAGCAGCCGTCCGGCGCGATCGTCACCACGAGCACCGGCGGCCAGGCCATCCAAGCCGCCGCCGCGCAGTCCTTCACCCTCACCGTCCGCTGGAAATGAAAGCCGCCATCTTGTTCCTCTCGCTCGCCGCCTCGGCCTTCGCGGCGGATTTCCAGATCGACCGCGCGCCGAATCCGGCCGGCATCGACCCGCAAGTCGGCGGGCTGGACGTGCTTCCGGACGGCCGCGTCGTCGCCGCCTTCCACCGCGGCGAGGTGATGATCTATCAGCCGGAGAGCGAGACGTGGCAGCGCTTCGCCGAAGGCCTGCACGAGCCGCTCGGCGTCATCGCGGAGTCGCCGCAATCGCTGCTCGTCATGCAGCGCGCCGAGCTGACCCGCCTGCGCGACGAGGATGGCGACGGCACGGCGGAGATTTATGAAACGTTCTTCGACGACTTCGGCATGACCGGGAACTACCACGAGTTCGCCTTCGGCCCGGCGAAGGGACCGGACGGCTCGCTCTACATCGCGCTGAACCTCGCGTCGAACGGCGCGGGCATCCGCGAGGAAATCCGCGGCGAGTGGTCGGAGATCGGCGAGCTCGACCGCGAGTCGATGGTCCACGATGGAAAATGGCGCGACCGCGCCGAGAAAGCCGGCCGCATGTATTCGCGGGCGGCGTGGCGCGGCTGGGTGCTCCGGATTTCCCCGGACGGGAAGTCGATGGAGCCGTTCGCGATGGGCTTCCGCTCGCCGAACGGCATCGGCTTCGACGGCGAGGGCAACCTGCTCGTCACCGACAACGAAGGCGACTGGCGCGGCACCTCGCCGCTCTACACGGTGAAAAAGGACGGCTTCCACGGCCATCCGGCCTCGCTCGTGTGGCGGGAAAATTGGCGCGACGGCGACCCGCGGAAGCTGCCGGTGCGCCAACTCGACAAGCTGCGCACGCCGGAAACCGCGCGTTTCCCGCAGGGCGACCTCGCGAACTCGCCGACCCAGCCGATCGTTTTTCCGGAATCCTGGGGGCCTTATGCCGGGCAGGTCCTGATCGGCGAGATGAACCAGAAGCGCATGGTCCGGTTCCTCGCGGACGAGGTGAACGGTTTTCGCCAAGGCGCGCTCGTCCCGATGTTCGACGGCACCGAGCTCGGCAACGGCAACCACCGGCTCGCGTTCGCGCCGGACGGGACGCTGTGGGTCGGCAAGACGCACCTCTCGTGGGCCGGCGCGGAAGGGCTGTGGAAAATCGCGCCGCCGGACGCGGACGAAGTCTTCTCCGTCACGTCCACCAAGCTCGTGAAAAACGGCCGCGGCCACGCGCTCGAGCTGCGCTTCAGCCAGCCGGTCGATCCGTCTTTCTCCGCCGCGCCGGTGGAGCGCTACACCTACCACTACCATCAGCCCTACGGCTCGCCCAAGATCGACCGCGCCGAGGTTTCCTCCGAAGTCGAACTCGCCGACGACGGCCGCCTCGCGCGGATCTCGTTCGATGCGAAGGAAGGCTTCGTCCACCGCGTCGACCTCGCCTCCGCCCGCTCGCGTTCCGGCGCGGAGCTGGAGGGCAAGGTGCTCTACTACCAGGCGACGAAGCTGCCGTAGGAAACGGCTCGCACGGCGACGGCGGATCGGAGAGGCTCCCACGATGCCATTGATCCTCCAAGCCCTGCTCTTCGCCCTCGGCGTCGCGTGGTGCGCCTCGATGTTTCCGCGTTGGCGTGACGACCTCGAGCGGCTGCGGCCGGGTCACGACGCCACCGATCGCGGCGTGACCGTCGTGTTGTGGCTCTTCACGATCGCGGTCGCTGGTGCCTGCCTGTGGTTTGCCTTCGGGCTGGCCGTGCCAATCGTCGCGTTCTTCAGGAACCTCGCGGGAGGCTGAGGGACGACCCGATTTTTCCGCCGTCCGCCGCCGTTGCCGAGGCCGCGGTCCTCGTCTATAGCGGGGAAACGATGAACGCAGCCGAGCTCCTCCACTACTGCCCGGACCTCCTCCGCTACCAGCGCCGCGCCACCCGCGAGGTGAAGGTCGGGGACGTCGGCGTCGGCGGGAACAACCCGATCCGCGTGCAGTCGATGATCACCTCGGACACGCGCGACACACCCGCCTGCGTGCGCGAGGTGCTGGCGCTGGCGGATGCCGGCTGCGAAGTCGTCCGCATCACGGCGCAGACGAAAGTCTACGCGGCGAACTTGGAAAACATCGCCCGCGAGGTGCGCGCCGCCGGCTGCCAGGTGCCACTCGTCGCCGACATCCACTTCAAGCCGGACGCCGCGCTCGAAGCGGCGAAATGGGTCGAGAAAGTCCGCGTGAATCCCGGCAACTACGCGGACAAGAAGAAGTTCGAGGTCCGCGAATACAGCGACGCCGAGTACGAGGCGGAGCTCCAGCGCATCCGCGAGCAGTTCGTCCCGCTCGTCCACCTGTGCAAGGACCTCGGCCGCGCGATGCGCATCGGCACGAACCACGGCTCGCTTTCCGACCGCATCATGAACCGCTACGGCGACACGCCGCTCGGCATGGTCGAGAGCGCGCTCGAATTCGCCCGCATTGCCCGCGACGAGAACTACCACAACTTCGTTTTCTCGATGAAGGCCTCGAACCCGAAGGTCATGATCGAGGCCTACCGCCTGCTCGTCGCGCGGCTCGATGTCGAGGGTCCGGATTGGAATTACCCGATCCACCTCGGCGTCACCGAAGCCGGCGACGGCGAGGACGGCCGCATCAAGAGCGCGATCGGCATCGGCTCGCTGCTCGCCGACGGCATCGGCGACACCATCCGCGTCTCCCTGACCGAAGACGCCATCCACGAGATCCCCGTGGCCAAGGCGCTGGCGCGGCCGTTCAATCAACGCGACGGAGCAAAAGAAGCGCCCTCGCGGAGCGAGCAGCGTGGCTGGGGCGTCTCGCCCCAGTCCGTTGAAGGAGCGTCTCGCTCCTTCTCTTCCGATGCCCAAGCGACTCGCCCCGACTGGAATCTCCTCCTCAAGAAGGACTCCACCTTCCTCCCCCACTGGCGCATCCCCGGAGCCACCTACGCCGTCACCTTCCGCGTCCAGGATTCACTGCCGGCCGATGTTCTCGAAGACTGCAACCGCAAGAAGCAAATCCTCGCGCAGCGCCTCGAGGAACTCAAATCGCGCGCCGGATCACGCGACATCCTGCCCGAGCTGTTGTCCCTGAGAAAGGAAATCGCGGGCTTTCATGAAAAGACCGTCGATCACGCGTTGGATCGCGGCCTCGGCTCGTGTCCGCTGACGAATCCGGAGGTCGCCTCAGTAGTCGAGAACGCCCTCAAACACTTTGACGGCCAGCGCTACGAGCTGATCGCCTGGTCGGTGATGCCGAATCACGTGCATGTCATCGTGAAGCCCAACGAAGACGAGGAGCTGGAGAAAATCATCCACTCCTGGAAATCATTCACGGCCAAGCGGGCGAACGAGCTTCTCGGAAGAGACGGAAGTTTCTGGCAGCAGGAGTATTTCGATCACATTGTCCGCGACGGGGAAGACTTCCGCCATCAGGTGAGATATGTGCTGGAAAACCCTCGGCGTGCGGGTGTGTCGGCGGAACGGACGGGATCGAGGTATGCGGAGTCCTGGGAGAAGATTGTCGGAGCAGGATGCTCCGACAACGGACTGGAGCTGGAAGCACCAGCCACGGTTGCGGCTGACGCCGCAACCACCCCCTCCTACAACCCCTTTAACTACGAGAGACGCCGTAGTTCCGTGCTCGAAATCCAGGGCCACGAGCTCGGCGGGGACCGGACGGTGCGGGTCTTCACCACGCAGGAGCGCTGGAACGCGGTGGCGCACAAGATTTCCCAGATGGGCGACTTCAAGCCGGAGATTGTTTTCGAAAAGGCCGGCGCGTTGGAAATCGACCCGCGCGACGATGCGACGGTCGCGGAGCTGAATGCGGAGGAGAGCCCGCGGCTGGTCACGGTGAAGGACGGCCTCGACCTCGAGCCGATCCACGCCTTCCGCCTGCTCGCGTTCCGCGCGGACCCGCGGCATCCAGTGCTGCTGAAGGACACGCTGCACCCGCCGCAGGAGGAGACGGATTTCGTCGAGGCCCTGCTGGTCGCCGCGCGGAACATCGGCTCTTTGCTCTGCGACGGCATCGGCGACGCGATCCTCGTGCGCGGCGAAAAGGCGCCGGGCCAGTCGCTGCGGCTCGCCTACAACATCCTGCAGGCCGCCGGCACCCGGATTTTCAAGACCGACTACGTCGCCTGCCCGAGCTGCGGCCGCACGCTCTTCAACCTCCAGCACACCACGCAGAAGATCCGCGCCGCCACCGGCCACCTCAAGGGCGTGCGGATCGCCGTGATGGGCTGCATCGTCAACGGCCCCGGCGAGATGGCGGACGCGGACTTCGGCTATGTCGGCGGCGCACCGGGAAAGATCAACTTGTATGTCGGCAAGACCGCGGTGAAGTTCAACATTCCCGAAGGCGAGGCCGTGGAGCGCCTGATCGACCTGATCCGCGAGCACGGGAAATGGATCGACGCCCCCCGCGAGGAACCCGCCGAAGTTTGAGCATCCCTCATGGCCGACAGCGACACACTCACCCAGACGCGCGCGGACGTCGCGCTCGACGTCCCGTGGAACGTGGTCGTTCATGACGATCCGGTGAACCTGATGGACTACGTGACTTGGGTCCTGATGAAGATCTTCGGCTATGACGAGACCAAGGCGACGCGCCTGATGCTCGAGGTCCACGAGCGCGGCCGGTCGATCGTCTGGTCCGGCGAGCGCGAGAAGGCGGAGTTCTACGCCCAGCAGCTCCAGTCGTTCCAACTGAAAACCTCCTTGGAAAAGGTCGCATGAACGTGATGCCGACGATTGAAGGCGGGCTGCGCATCGACGCGGAGAGCGCCACGGACTGGGCGCTGCTCGAAGCGATCACCCGCGACGCCCGCGCCGAGGGCGGCGATCTCGCGGATCAACTCGGCGGCCTGATGGCGGAAGATCCGCACGCCTCGGACTGGGAGGATTTCGTCGTCCCGGACCTGCGCCAGAATTTCGACGACCAGCTCAACCACGTCGACATCGCGATCCAAGAGGCGCGGGAAAAGGCGGACGAGAACGACGCCGGCCCGCTGTGGATCCACCGCGAGGACGCGCTCCGCTGGTATGGCGCGCTCAACCAGGCGCGCCTCGCCATCGAGGAACGCCACCGGTTCGGACCGCGGGTGGACATCGATCCGAAGGCGCTCGACATGCGGAAGCGTTCGGCGTTTTTCCGGTCGCAGTTTTACCAAACCATCCAAGGGCTTCTGCTTGAATATGCGATGAGCTGAAGCGTCACGACCTTGATCGGCCGGAGATTTGTCATAATCTCCGGATTGTCGTGAACTTCAGGACGCTTCCCGAACGCGCGACGCTGGGGCTGATCGTCCCGGTGTTGCTGCTCGTGGCGTCGTGCGACTCGCCGGAGCGCCAGGCGCTGCGGGCTCTCGCGGCGAGTGGCGTGGAGCCCACCGGCGCGTCGTTGGTGGAGGCCGTTTCGCGGCGGGATGCGGAAACCGCCGCGTGGTTGCTCCAGGCGCGCGTCCACGCCGGAAGCCGCGATGCCACGGGTCGCACGCCGCTCGGCATCGCCGTGGAGAACGGCGATGCCCGCTGCGCGAAGCTGTTGCTTGATGCCGGAGCGGCGGATGCGGCGGCGCTCGGAGCCGCGCTGCTTGCCGGCCACGAACGGATCATCGAATTGCTCGCCGCAGCAGGCCCAAACGCGGCCGCCACGATGCCCGACGGCACGCCGGTGGTGCGCTGGTGCGTCCTCGGCGACCGTCGCGAGTTGGCGGCGCGGCTGCTCGCCGCCGGCCTCGCCCACGGCGAAGCGCTCCACCCGGCGCTCGACCGCGGGTTCACCGAGATCGCCCCCGCCCTGCTCGCGGCGGGCGCGGACCCGGACGCACCGGATGCTTCCGGCGCGACGCCGCTGATGAAGGCGATCGAGCGGCGGGACGGGCCGCTGCTTGCCGCGCTTCTCGCGCATCGCGCCGATCCGAACCTCCCGGGCGCCACGGGCGAAACCGCGGGCCATTTCGCGATGCGCGCCCGCTGGTTCACGGGGATGCGCCGCCTCGCGGAAGCCGGCGCGGATTGGAACCTCCCCGATGCCTCGGGCCGGACGATGCTCGCCTCCGCCCTCCATGCCGCCGACCGCGAGGCGATCGACTTCCTTTTGGAGAACGGCGCACGTCCCGCGGGCGACTGGTCGCCGCTGTTCCTCCACACCCTCCTGGCGCGGGATGTCCGCACCGCCGCGTTGTTGCTGCGCCACGGCGCGCGGCCGGCGGTTCCCTCCGAGTGGCTCGAGGCCGCCGCGGCACGCGGCAACGATTCCTTCCTGAAGCTGCTCCTCGCCTCCGGCCATCCGCCGGGGCGGTCGCTTGAGATCGCCTGCGCGCGCGGGGATGTCGCCACAGCCAAGCTGCTGCTGGCCTGCGGCGTTGCCCCCAATTCCGCGCGCACCCCGACCACCGGCTCGCCGTTCGCGGCCGCGCTCGCCGGCGGGCACGACGCCCTCGCGGTGCTGCTCTTGGAACACGGCGCGAACCCGGACATCCACCTGCCCGGAGGCGAGCCGCCGCTGCACCTGGCCGTCGCCAAAGGCCTGCCCCGCACCACCCGCCGGCTTCTCGAGTACGGCGCCGACCCGAACGCCGTCTTCAGCCGCCCGCCATCCGGGGCCTTCATCGCCCACATCCGCCCGGGCGTGATGCGCTGGGTGCTCACGAGGGACCGGAACGCCACGCTGCTCATGATCGCGGCGGATTCCGGAAACCTCGAGGTCGCCCGCGCCCTGCTCGACGCCGGCGCGAAGACCAGCGCCTGGACGGGGACCGCACGACTCTGGCCGATCAATTTCGCCTCCCGCCGCAACGACATCCCGATGATGCGCCTGCTGCTCGGCCAGCACCCGCACCGCGAGGAGCGCCACCTGATCATCTCGCTCTCCGAACAACGCGCGCGGCTCTTCGACGCCGACGGCAACGAAGTCCTCGCCACCCGCGTCTCCACCGGTCGCCGCGGCTACGAGACGCCGCAGGGCGAGTTCGTCGTCACGAACAAACACCGCCACTGGACCTCGACGCTCTACGACGCCTCGATGCCCTATTTCCAACGCCTGAGCTGCAGCGACTTCGGCCTGCACGCCGGCCACGTCCCGGGCTACCCGGCGTCGCACGGCTGCATCCGCGTGCCGCCGGCCGACGCCGCGCGCCTGTTCTCGACGATGCGCCACGGCGACCGGGTGAAGATCGTGCCGTGAATCAATCCGCGGTTTCGTCGAGCTGGACGCGCACCCTGCCGAACAAGCGGCCGCTGGCGTCGAAGGAAACGATCCGCCGCACGAAGCCCTCGCCCGCCGCGACGTTCTCCGTCGTCCAGCCGGGCGGCGGGTCGGACGACCAGCCGTCGAGCGACGAGGACCACTCGACGAAGTACGAGATGCCTCGTAGTTCCGCGTCCGTCCGCATGGGAAACGTCAGCGTCCCGCGCCCTCCGTCGATCGAGAACACCGGCATGATGGAGGCGCGGTCCGGCAGCGAGGGATCGCCGCCGAAGGCGTATTCGAGGAGATTCGGCACTTCATCGTCGTCCGGATCGGCGGCGGGATCCGCATCCGGCAGCCCGGCGCTCCACGCGACGTAGGACGGCGCCGGCGCGAGATCGAACTCCCGCGTTTTCAGCGGGCTGCCGTCCGCGAGCCAAGTCAGGGAAACCCGCAGCTCGTCCACGGTGGGCAGGGCGTCCCAACTGGCGGTGACGGTGGCGGATTCCGCGGCGTCGATGCCGCCGCGGCGGAGCGTCCACGCGGGGGTTCCCGCGGTTTCCACGATCCAGCCCTCGCCCGCGACGAGCTCGTCCGGCGGGGCGTCTTGCGGGAAGGCGAGCGTGAACCGGACGTTCGCCGCATCGGCCGCAGCGGCGTTCGAGATGGAAAACGTCGCACTGCCCGCGGCGGCTTGCCGGAGCGTGGCGGGGGCGGTTTCCAGACCCGCCGCCAGCTCGACCGGCTCCGGATAGGCGCGGGTGATCCGATGGCCGAGCGGGTCCATCGCCGCGTCGAGCTGCGCGAGATAGGCCGGCACGAACGTGTCATAACTCGTGCGCGTCACCGTGTTTTCCGCGGCCGCCGAGTGCGTGCCGACCAAGGCCGGCGCGCCGCCCGCCAGACCGAAAGTCGGGCTGCCGGAATCGCCGTGAACCAGATAAATGTCATCCCCGCTGCCGCCGTTCTTGCGATAGAGGAACTTGTAGAGACGCGTCTCGCCCGTGCCGGAAATCACCCCGTCGTGGAAGCCGTCGAACACACTGCGGCCGGCGCGCGCGTCCCAACCGAAGACCACCAGCTCCGTGCCGGGATAGGCGGAGTCCGACGGCAAGTTCAACACGGGAAAGAATCCGACGCTCTCCCCGACCGGCGCGTCGAGCGTCCCGAGTGCGAGATCGGTGGCGGTGCCGTCGGCGTTCCGGATCACCTCGCGGGCCGCGATGCCGCGCTCGACAAGATTTCCCTGTTTGTCGAGAAACCGGAGGATCGTGCCGCCGACGGGGGCGTTGTGCGCGGCGTAGACGAAGTGCCGCGGCGAGACGAGAGCATACTGGAAGCGCGGATTCACCGTGGACCATCCGACGGCGCTGTAGTCCCGGCTACCGAACCAAGCCGCGTCGTTCCATGCCGGCGCTTCGGGAAAGCCGGTGAACCGGTCGTGCCGCGGCGGATCGTAGTCGCGGATCTCCGCCGCGCCGGCCACGGCCAAACCCGCGGAGGCGGCGGCAGTCGCGAGTGGGCGGAAATTCATGATGGAATCGGCGCGCACTGGCCCGGCCCACTTTCTCCGGCATCCCATCCCGGTCAAATGAACTTCCGCCGACGGACTGCGGCCTCGACACCCGGGCCGCCGTGCTTCCATGCTGCCAAGCGATCCCCACCATGAGCCGCCGACCTGTCAATCTGGCGCTCCTGCCGCTGGAAAACCTCTCGGGCGCGGACGAAGATGCGCGCCTGGCGCGCGGATTCGTCCAGGACCTGATCACGGAGCTCGCGCGGTTTCCGGCTCTCGGGGTGATCGCCGCCGACTCGGTGTTCGCCACGGGCTGCGACGGCAAGAGCACCACGGAAATCGCGCGCGAACTCCGCGTGCGCCACCTCCTGCGCGGCAGCCTGCGCCGCCACGGAGAGGCGCTCCGCATCAGCGTGCAGTTGCTCGAAGCGGACACCGGCCACCACTTGTGGGCCGCGCGTTTCGACGAGGAGGACCTGCCGACGGTTCACGACGAGATCGCCGCGAAGATCGCCAACGCGCTCGCCGTGCACCTCGACCAGTCGCTGCTCGCCGCCGCGCGTCGCCGCCAACCCGCCTCCCTCGCCGCCTACGAGTGCTGGCTGCGCGGCATGGAATGCCTGCAGCGCGGAACGGCGGAGGCGGATGCCGAGGGCCGCGCGTTCTTCGAGCGGGCGCTCGCCGCGGACCCGCACGATGCCCGGGCCCACGCCGGCATGTCTCTTTCCCATTTCAATGAATGGAGCTGCCAGACCTGGGAGTTGTGGGAAGAAAAGGAACGCCTCGCCTACGACCACGCGACCCAGGCCGAGGCACTCGATCCCGACGACGCGTTGGTCCAGATGATCCTCGCGCGGATCGAGCAATACCGGCGGGAGTTCGACCGCGCCGGGCCGCGGCTCGAGCTGGCGCGCCGCCTCGCGCCGAACGACGCCGGCATCCTCGTTCAGCTCGGCTTGACCCAGACGCTGCAGGGAAATCCAGAACTCGCGCTGGATGCGGCGGAGCGCGCGCTCGAGCTGAACCCGCTCTGCCCGCCGTGGTATTTCTGCTTCGCCTCGCTGCCGCTCTTCGCCATGCGGCGCTACACCGAATTCCTCGCCGCGGCGCGGAAGGCCCCGCCCGGCCTGGTGGTGGACGTGCCGGCCTATCGCGCCGCCGCCCACGCCTACCTCGGGCAGCGCGACGAAGCCTCGGCCGCGCTCGCGGAGTTCCGCGCGGATTTCACGCAGCGCATCGCCTGCGGCCGGAAACCCGACGACGCCGAACTCTTCCGCTGGGTCCTGCATGTGAATCCCTACCGCGACGACGCCGATCTCCGGCATTTCGCCGAAGGCCTGCGCCGCGCCGGCTTGGCCGGAAAGCCGAAGCCTCGCTCCGCCGCGCCGCCGGTGCCTTGGCCGGTCGCCAACATCTTCCGCCGCGAGGGCGGCTGGTGGACGATCTCGTTTGAAGGAAATGTCGCCCAGCTCCCGGACATGCGTGGATTGCACGATCTGCGCCGGCTTCTCGCCCGCCCCGGCGAGGAAATTCCCAGCGCGGAACTCGCCGGGGCCGCGCTTCATTCCGCCGGCATCGAGCGGCTCGACGAACGGGCGTTGCGCGCCTACCGCGAGCGCCTCCGCGATCTCGATGCGGATCTCGAGCAGGCCTGTGCCATCGCGGACGAGCGCCGCGCGATCGCGCTCGAACGCGAGCGCGAGCACTTGCTCCGCGAAATCGGCTCCGCCACCGGCATCGGCGGGCGTGTCCGGGCGACCGGCGGCGTCGCCGAAAAGGCGCGCACCGCCGTCACCTGGCGGATCCGGCACGCGATCAAGAAGCTCGAGGCCGTCCATCCCGCGCTCGGCCGGCACCTCTCGAATTCGGTGCGCACCGGCGCTTTCTGCCGCTACTCGCCGGAGAAAACGACGCGTTGGCACGTCTGATCGAGCGGAAATTCATCTCCGCCACCTCACAATGTGAGGCGGCGGCTCACGCCATGGTGGGTGAATGCAAGACCATCCTGCCATGACCACCAGAACGAAACTCCCGCATCAAACCGACCGCCTCTTCATCAGCGACGGCGGCCTGGAAACCACCCTCATCTTCCATCGGGGAATCGAACTCCCGGCCTTTTCCGCCATCGCGATGATCGCGAGCGATGCCGGACGCCGCGTGCTCCGCGAGTATTTCGACGACTACTTCCAGGTCGCCCGCCGTCACCGGACCGGCTTCATCCTGGAGAGCCCGACGTGGCGCGCCAGCCCGGACTGGGCCGGGCCGCTCGGCTGGAGCCACCGCGAACTCGAACGCGCCAACGCCGACGCCATCGGCCTGATGCACGAGATCCGCGAAAAATTCGAAACGCCGGAGAACCCGATGGTCGTCAGCGGCTGCGTCGGGCCGCGCGGCGACGGCTACCGGCCATCCGCGCTGATGACGCCCGAAGACGCCCGGAGCTATCATGCCACGCAGCTCCGGGTCTTCCGCGATGCCGGCGCGGACATGGTCAGCGCCTTCACGATGAACTACGTCGAGGAAGCCCTCGGCATCGCCAACGCCGCGGCCTCCCTGGACATCCCGGCGGTGATCTCATTCACCGTCGAGACCGACGGCAAACTCCCTACCGGCCAGACGCTGAGGGAAGCCATCGCGCTGGTGGACGCCCATGCCGACAGCCCGCCCGCCTACTACATGATCAACTGCGCGCATCCCACGCACTTTCTCCCGGCATTGGCGGAAGGCGAGGATTGGCTTGAACGCATCCGAGGCATCCGCGCCAACGCCTCGTGCCGGAGTCACGCCGAACTCGACGAAAGCACCGAACTCGACATCGGCGATCCCCGGCAGCTCGGCCGGCTCTACCGCGAACTCCAGCAGCTGCTGCCGAATCTCAACGTCTTCGGCGGTTGTTGCGGCACCGACCACCGCCACATCGCCGCCATCTGCGAAGCCTGCTTCGAAGGCGCTTCGGCGGCGTGAGCGAGTTGTCGAACCACGGAATACAGGGAAGTCATGGAAACTTGCCATGAGAGGATCCGCTCGAGCCTGATGCCACGGAAAACGAGCCACAGATAAACATAACGGAAAATCCGTTCCATTTATCTTCCTTCCGTGTTTTCCGTGTATTCCGTGGTTCACCCCTTTTCTTCAAACAACTCCAGAACCATCATCAAATGAAAACTCTCGACCGCCTCGCCATCGTCGTCCGCGACGACTCCTGGGACCGTCTCCTCACACCCCTCGCCTTCGCCTGGGAAGCGGCGAAGAAGGGCGCGCGGGTGGACATGCTCTTCGTCCTCTGGTCCGTCCGCCTGCTCACTGCCCGCGGCTCGGACGAACACTCCCGCCGCCCGCGGGACGAACGCGACCAATGGCTCGCGGACCCCCTCGTCCGCGATGACGAACCCACGGAAATCCGCGACTACCTCACGGCGCTCCACCGCACCGGCCGCGTCCGGCTCCACGCCTGCCGGCTCGCCGCCGGCACCTTCGATGTGGCGGAGGACGACCTCCTTCCGGAAAGCGCCGGCATCATCGATCCCGGCGACTTCCTCCGCGAGATCGCGCTGGAGGCGGACCACACGCAGTATTTCTAACAGCGCGTCCGGTTTCTCCTCGTTCCGAAGGCGAAGGCGGCGGCCGCCAGCAGCAGCGGCGCCGCCGGCTCGGGGATCGCCGTGGCGGTGACGGAGCCAAGCTTCATGTGGAAACTCCCGCTGTTCACCGCGCCCACGAGTGCCTCGCCGGGGCTGGCGTCGCCCATCGAGAAGGTCGTCGGCAACGGGGCGCTCGCACTCGGCCAGGTCCACTCCGCGGCGCCGACAATCAGCCATTCGGCGTCGTTCTCCAGGTCCCTGCTGGTGTAACCCCAGATGTAGGCTTGGCCTCCGAAGGTGAACGGCGCGTCATTGTTCAGCAGGTCCGCGGTCTGGATGAACTGCTGGTCGTCCGGGTCGTAGTGCGTGGACTGGATGGGCGTCCAGTTCAGGATCAGCGCCTCGGGCGTGGCGCTGCCGGGATCGAAGCCGCTGGCGAAGGCGCCGAGCTCGAAATGGATCGTCTTGCCGCTGGCCTCGAAGGTGGTGATGCCATCGGCCATCAGATTGGTGGCAAAGGCGTCGCTCGCCCAGGCGATCTGGGTGCCCGGCAGCGTGAGGTTCTGCGCGGATGAAATGCCCGCGCTTGCGAGCAGGATCAGACCGCCACGGGGGGATGACAGGGATGTTTTCATGACAGGGGGGAATGTCAGGGCGTCCACGGCTGCGGCACCGCATGGAGCGGAGACGCCGCCGAACGTTTCAGAAACACCGCCTCATCGGGGGAGAAGAGCGGCAGGTCGTTCGCGTTCGGGCTGGCCGGAACAGCCTCACGCCAATAGTCCGGCAGACTCGGGTGGTCGAGGAAATAGTAAATCCGGAACGCGCCGTCGCGATGGAGATGGACTTGGTCGGCCGCGTTCAGGTTGGTGGAGGGGACAAACCCGGCCGCCGGGTCGAGCAGACCGCGCAGCCGCGGCGTGAGCGGCAGCGGGAAGGGCGAGCCGACGAGATTCACGCCAGGTTGCAGCGGCTGGACGAAACGGTTCGCCCGCACTTGGCCGGTGAGCAACAGGCGGACGGGAGCGGCGTCGGGCGGACGTTTGACGAAGACGCCTTGGCCCGGCCGGATCGGCCGGTCGTCCTGGTTGCCACCGCCGGGCAGGAAGGCGCGCCACTGGTGGGCCGGATTGTTCGGCCGCGCGTCGAGGAGATAATACAAGACGAACCCGGGGGGAGAAACACCATCATTCAGATACATCTGCACCTGATCCGCCGCAGCGGGATTGGTCGAGCCGACGAAGGCGTCCTTGTCGAACACCCCGCCCAGCGTGTGGTGCGCGCTCAGCACGATCCGCTGGCCGGTGAGATCCGGCACCGGCGCGAGCGTGTGGGGTCCCTCGGCGCGCAGCAGGACTTCGCCGTCCGCGATTCCGGTCGCCTCGAAGCGGTGGCCGGCATGGTCGCCCGCAATCACCTCCACGTAGCCGCTGAAGGTTGCCGGCGGTTCGCCGTGGACGTGGAGCGTCAGGCCGTCCATTCCCACAACCGCCGAGGAAAACACCGGCGGATTCCGGAACGGGATGCCGAAGCTCCGCGGCTCGGCCAGCGTCACCGCCCGCCAGCCGAGCGGCAGCGTGGCGATGGACGCGCCGCCGCCCGTAACGCGCAAGCGCGCGAAGCCGTGGTCGGCGGAAAGCCCCGGCTGATGCTGGAGCCCGTCGAGGCGGAAAACCTCTCCCGCCGGGAGGAGCTCGCCGGCATCGTTCCACGACGCAAGATCGGCGCTGGTCTCGATGGCATAACTCACGCCATCGCGCCCTTCCGGTCTCCGCAGCACGAGCGAGATGTCATTTCCATCCGCCTCGATCTCGATGCCACCCGCATCCGCGCCGCTTGCGGGATCGCCGCCGAGCGCGAACTCGAGCAGATCGGGAAAGAGGTCGCCATCGCCGTTCGACGCCGGATTTCCGTCGGCACCCGGCGTTTCCGCGGCCCAGGCGGCGAAGTCGTAGGGCATGAAAAGAGCGACTGTTGCCGGCGCGGAGGTTTCGCCGTGTGGATCGGTGAGCGTGTACTGGAACGAATCGTGTCGGCCGGTGCCGGCGTGGGTGTAGATCAGCCGCTTCTGCGCGCCGCTGATCCGGACGGTGCCATGCCGCGGCGGGGTCACGATGGCGATGCCATGGATCCCGGGCAGGCTGTCGTCGCTGTCATTTCCGAGAACATCGAGCGGCGCCACCGCGGCGTGCGTCGCTTCGAAATCGTCGTCTTCCGCGACCGGGCCCGCGTTTTCGCCGAAGGTGCTGAAGAAGGCGGAAGCCGGGATGATCTGCTTGGCCAGCCCGGGGCCGGACCACGCGAGTTTCGCCACCGCACCGCCGCCATTCTCGTAGTATTCCATCACCATTTCCACCGGATCGCCGGTGAGCGTGATGCTGCCCGAGTGCTCGGTCGGCGACTGGTCCTGCCACTTGTCGATCACCAGCGTGCCGTCGATCCACAACCGCACGCCGTCGTCCGTGGTGGTGAAGAAGGTGTAACTCCCCGCTGCCGGCGGCACGATCCACGCGCGCCAGCGGACGGAGAAATCGTCCACCCCGAGCGATCCGCCCGGCGAGCCGCTGCCCCAGTCGAAGTCGATCGCCGCATCGGTGCGCGTGAACGCCGGCGCGCCGAAATTACGGCCGGCGTAGTAGTTCCCCTCGATGCCCCGCTCCGCCGGAGTGGTGGCGGTGAAGGTGGCTTCGTCCAGGCCGCGGATCCAATCCTCGATCAGCGCCACCGCGGCGGCGTCCACGACGTTCTTTCCGAGCGGCGGCATCTGCCCCGCGCCCACGGCGGCGTTGCGGATGTGGAGCAGTGAGAGCGCCGGATCGCCGGCCTTCACCACGCGCTCGTGCGGGCTGTGGAACGGGCGGTTCACCGCGCCACCGACGAAGTTCTGCGCGATGAGCCGCGTGGAAAAACGCGCGTCGAAGTTCGCCGTCACGCCGCCGGGGTGGTGGCAGTGCGAGCAATTCGAGTCGAGATACGACCGCACCCGGTGGTCCAGCGAGGCGTGCGGATCGTGCGGATCCACCGACCGCGGCAGCGCCGCCGGCTCGCGTCCGCCGAACGACATCCCGAAGATGCCGAGCGCGTTCCATGTCTCGAGCTGGTTCGCGATGCGGCCGGTTTGCGGGTAGGTATAACTTCCGTTCAACTGGTGCGAGCGCGCTCCGAGGACATGACCGGCCTCGGCGGTGTGGCACGTCCGGCAGTCCGAGCGGCTGGGAAAACTCCAGCGCTGCACGTGTTGCGAGCCGTCTTCCGCGGTGATCGTGAAGTCCCGCGTCGCACCGCCGGGGAGCAGTTCCGCGTCGGTCCCATCCTCGTTCCACCGGTAGGTCACGCCGTACCACCCGCTGGTGCCATGAACGAGGAAGCGCGTCTCCACCGGCTCGACCACCGAGGGATCGCGCGCGTCGACCGGCAAGGCGAAGTGCTTCACCAGCACCGTCCCGACCGGGAAATCGAAAGCGCCTTCCTCGCGGTAGGTCACCTGTTCCGCGGCGGTGTCGTGGCTGCCGTCGTTCGGCACCGCGATCCAGCGGCTCTTCACCGCGCCGTCGGTCCACAACGCCGCGTTCACGCCGAAGGGCATCAATCCGGAGCGGGGCGTGAGCGTCGCGATGTCGCTGAACGCGCCGGTTTGAGATAGCCACTGCGGCGGATCGGCCACCGGCGTGCCGTTGCGGACGAGCTTGAGGATTTTTCCGGTGTTCGTGCCGTTGTCTCCGAGCTCCATGAAGTAGACCTCGCCGTCAGGGCCCTCGCAGATGCCGGCGAGGCCGCGCTTGTCGCCGCCGCTGCGGTTCACGGACGTGAGATACTCGACCTGCGGCGGCCCGCCGTCCACGCGCTTCAGGCTGTAGAGCGCCCGCGTGTTGTGATCGCCGAAGATATATTTGCCGTCGAGCGCGGCGAGATGAGCCGTGCCGCGGTAGACGATGCCGCCGATCACGCAGCCGCCAATCGATCGCGGGTAATCATACACCGGTGGCACCTCGGTGCCGATCAGGTTGGCGGGCTTGCTTTTCGGCCCGTTGACGAAGCCTTCCTTGAACGGCCACTGGTGGTTGCCGGCCTTGCGCGCGACGGTGATCTCCTCGCGCGCCCCCTGCCCGACCTCCGCGATCCAGATTTCGCCGGTCTCGTCGTCGAAGTGCATCGAATGCGGGCTGCGCGTGCCGATCGTCCAGAACTCCTCGAGGATGGCGCCGGCCGGGTCCTGCCACGGGTTGTCGTTGGGAATGGAGTAGCCTTGCGTGAAGCTCGCCGGCCAGCCGCTCGGGCGCGCGATGGTCCGCGGTTGGCGGCGGATCGGGTGCGAGCGCGCCGGGTCCCGGTCCACGTCGATCCGCAGGATGCCGGAAAACAGGCGGTCGTCGATCTTCTGGGCCACGCCGTGGGAGTCGTTCGCGTCGCCCTCGTCGCCAACGACCACGTGCAGGAAGCGGTCCGGCCCGAAGAACATCTGGCCGCCGTTGTGCCAGTTGTGTCGGTCGAACTGCTGGATCAGCACGAACTCCGACGCCGGATCGAAGGCGACCTGGCCGTCCGGCACCGTGAAGCGCGAGAGCCGCATGTAGGACGGCGAACCCACCGACTGCGGCGACGGCTGCTGCGGTACATATTGATAAAAAACATACACATAGCCGCGGTTCGGATCTCCCGGTTTGCCGAAGTCCGGATGGAAGCAGATCGACATCATCCCCGCGTCCCACCAACCCCAGGTGTTGGCGCGGCGGTCGAGCACCCGCACTTTCTCCGCCTGCGTCGCCGAGTTCCGGAACGGAATCCGCCAGACCTCGCCGTTGCGGCACACGATGTAGACATGCTCGGGACCGCGCGGGTCCTTCACCATCCGCACCGGATCGGTGAACGTCAGGTTCGGAAAGGCATCCGCCACCGCCCACGAACCGGTCGGGCCCGGCGTGGTCGTGGGAAAGATCGCGTCGAGAAACGGGGCGACCGGCTCCGGCGAGTCGAGCCCCGGAGCGGCGGCGGCCGGGCCGGCCAGCGCGAGCCAAAGGAGAAGGCGCTTCATTCCGCGACGGCCGGTTGGAGGTTGAAGCGGAAAAACCGGGCACGCTCGCCCGGCCGCGGGATGGCCAGCATTTCGATCCGGTCCGGGCGCTCGGTTTCGGTCGTCGCGTCGGCCGGCGTCCAGGTTCGAAGGTCGGCGCTGGTCTCGAGGACGGCGGTGGAGAGTGCGTACGGATTCCGCTCGAGCGCCAGCCGGACCCCGTGCGGCGTGAAGCTCATCCGAGGCGTGCCGGCGGTCGCCTCCGTCGGGTCGCTGCCGAGCAGGTACTCGGCGCGGTTGCTCAAGCCGTCGCCGTCCGGATCGGCGTCGGGATCGCGCAGCCCGACATCCTGGGGAAACCACCGCGCGAGCCAAGCCTCGAGAGGCACCGGCGCCGGCCGCAGGGCGACGGTCGCCAGCCGGTCGCCGCCCGTTTCCCCCACCACCGCTTCGGCCGCTTGCTCGGCAATCCAGATATTCGGCAAGCCCGGCGGTCCGCCGGGCCGCCCGCTCCACGTCCAGTCCGGATGCGCGAGCAGCAGCCACTCCGGGCCGCGCGTCAGGTCGCTCCCGTCGCTGGCCCAGAAGAACACGCGGTCTCCGGCGCCGGCTGGAAGCGGGTGGGAATCATCGGCCAGGCCGGCGTAGCGACCTTCCTCGGGATCGAACACCGCGGTCCCCAGCGCGATCCACCGCGCCGGCCAGTCGTCGACATTTTCCGGGGTCGGCCGGAAGCCGCCGCGGAACACGCCGAGTTCCAGCGTGAACTCCGGTCCCCATGCCTTGCCGCCACTCGTTTCGTGCGCGCCAAACGCACGGCTCCCCCAGAAAACCGGATCGGCGCACGCGAAGGTGCACAGGCCGGACAACAAGGGGACGGGCAGAATTCGGCGGAACCACGCGGCCGCCCGCGAGGGATGGGGCGGCACAGCGCGTTCCGCCCGTGGGGGGACGGGCAGGGACATGGGACAGGGGGGATTGCTCTCGGCTTATCGCACGCGCACCGACGCAAGTCACTCACGCGATCACGTGGGCGGCACGGCCGGGAGCCAGGACATTCCAACGTTCTCGAACTTCGGGCTGGTGTCGGTACCGGAACCTTCCGCGGTATTGTTGTATGGTGTTTCCCTCGGGCTGCTCGCCAGCCGGCGCCGCCGCTGAGCGGAAGTACCGTCCGCACGTCGGGCGGCGACGCTTATCTTTCGCCGCCGGCCGATGTTCGCCGTTTCCTCCGAAGTTGACATGTTCGGGCGACTGTAGCTCATTCCGCGGATGAATTCGGGGCTCCACTGCCTCCTGATCCTTGCGGCGGTGCTGACCATGGCTTCGATCGCGCGCGGCGACGAGTCGTTGGGGAAACTGCAGGAGCAGTTCAGCGAGCGGTTTGACAAGATCGGCGAGCAGTATCGCAACGGAATGGAAACGCTCGACGGGCAGTTGATCAAAGCGCTGGAGGCGGGGCGCGAAACCGCGCGGAAAGCCGGAGACCTGGATCTGGTGGCTGCGTTCGAGGCGGAGATCGCGTCCCGTCAAGCCGACACCTTGGCGGCTCCCGCGCCGGCAGAGGTGCCGGAAATCGCGCGCCTGCGGGATGTTTACGAAGCCGAGAGCGCCAGCCGCGAGCTGCACAAGCACGCGGCGCTCGTGGCTTGGCACGACGACTACGAGGCGAAGCTCCGGATGTTGGAAAAAGCGCTGGTGGCGGCGGACCGGATCGAGGACGCGAAGCGAGCCCGCGCCGAACGCGACAAGTTGCGCGAGAGCCTCACCTTGGCCGAAGCCCGTGCGGCCATTGCGGCGAAGGAGGCGGAAGCGCCTGACGAGCGGCCGTGGCAAGATCTTCGGCTCAAGAAGTGGGCGTCCATCGACGGCAGCGAGTACTTCCTCGGGATGTTCGACGAAGCCCTGACCCAGTCGATCAAGTTCGGCGGCGAGCGCTACCGGCCGCGGCAATATTTTTACGCGCATGCGCCCGGCCGGATCGTGTTCGAGTTCGACGAGCCGATCACCGGCTTCAGCGCCCGTGGATGCTTGGAAGAACGCTCGCACAGGGGAAAAGTCGTGTTCATCCTCGAAACCGAGGAGGGCGAGGTGTTTCGCAGCGAGCCCGTGGATCGTGAGCGGCGGGAGGAAAACATCGAAGTCTCGTTCGCGCCGGCACACAGGCTGGTCCTGAAAGTGGACGAGGCGGGCGGCGCGGAGGAAGATTGGGCTTTCTGGCTGGAGCCGAAATTCCGCTGAGAACGATGGGCGGACGCTCGCCGCGCTTGCGAAAAGGCGGGGCGGGGCCTTTCGTATCGGCACGGACATGAGCATTTCCACGGGATTCGGACGACGCGCCTTCCTCGGCGGCGCGCTGGCGGCGGCGGGCGGCGCGATGATCGCACGCGGGCAGGAGGCGACGGGCGAGGTCCGGCCGCAACGGAACGCGCTGGTCTACCATTTCAAGATCGGCGAGCTCGACGCTTGGTCGATCAGCGACGGCAGCCTCCAATTCCACGAGGGCCTCGGCCTGATGTGGCCGGAGGAAGAACGGCCGCAGATGAAACAATGGCTCGAAGAGCGCGGCGAGAGCACTGACAAACTCCCGCTCTACATCAATGTGCTCGCCGTCCGGATCGGCGATGAATTCGCGCTCTTCGACGCCGGCTTCGGCCCCGGCAACAACCCGAACCTCGGCTGGGTGGCGGAAGGGCTCCGCCAGATCGGCATCTCGCCGGACCGCGTGACCGCCGGCTTCCTCAGCCACGCCCACGCCGACCACCTCGCCGGCTTCGTCCGCGACGGCAAGCCCGCGTTTCCGAACGCGGCTTTCCACTATCTGCCCGCCGAGTTCGATTTCTGGCACGCGAAGGAGCCGGACTTCTCGAAGTCCCGCCGCGACAAGAACCAGCTTCCCGGGATGATCCGGCAGGTGCGCGGCGAGTTCGATGCGCTGCGGCCGAACTGGCAGCCGGTGAACGACGGCGACCAGCTCTTCGGCGGCGCCGTCACCGTCGAGGCCGCCCCCGGGCACACCGCCGGGCATGCGATTTTCCGCATCCGCTCCGGCGACGAGCAGCTGCTCCACCTGATGGACCTCTCGCACCACCACGGCTTCATGTTTCACAAGCCGGAGTGGAACATCGCCTTCGACCACGACCCGCAGCAATCGATCGCCACGCGGAAAAAGGTCTTCGCCCGCGCTGCCGCCGAACGCACCCGCTGCCTCGGCTTCCACGTGCCCTGGCCGGGCCTCGGAAATCTGGTCGCCCAGGACGGCGGCTACCTCTGGCACGCTGAGAAGTGGCAGTGGCTCGGATGAGCCGAATGTCCACCCCTTTGCGGCTTCACGGCATCGCGTGAGGCAAGCTGCACCCCCGCCAGCGGATGCCTCACGCGAACGGGGCCAGGAGCCTCGGGTTCCGTTGGGACGACACGCTGGTGGCCGGAGCCCGGCTATCGTCCGCGCTCCAACTGCCCGCGGAAGGCTTCGATCGCCGGGGCGGCGGCTTGAGCGGGTTCGCCGTGCCACTTGCATTCGAAGGTGATCCGGCCGTCGTAGCCGGCGGCGAGGAGCGGCGCGAGATAGGGGCGGAAGTCGTCGCCGGCGATGCCGGGCTGGGTGCGGGCCGCCTTTTCCGCGATGTGGCAGTGGGCGATGCGCGGCGCGGCTTTGGCGAGAATCTCCGGGCCCTCGTCCTCGACGAGCATGTGATGGATGTCGGCGGTGAGCTTGAGGGCTTCGTTGCCGCTTTCCTCGACGATCGCGAGGCATTCGGCGAGGGTGGTGCCGAGGTTCGTCTCGCTGCGGTTGAGGTTCTCGATGGCGAAGACGATGCCTTCGTTCGCGGCGGCGGTGGCCAGCTCGCCGAGCAAGGCGGCGAGTTGCTGGCGTGCCTTTTCGGGCGGGAATCCGGCCGGGCAGGCGCGGGCGGTGCCGCTGCCGAACGTGACGATCTTCCCGCCGGCGCGTTTGGCGCGGGCGAAGGCGACCTTGCCCCACTCGATGATGGCGTCGATTTCCGCCTCGAGGCCAACGGCCTGGAGTTCCTTGCCCGGCAGGAAGCCGTTCCACGCCCAGGCCGGCAGGGGAAATTCCTCCAGTTCGGCGAGCTTCGCGGCGAAGGCTTCGTCGTCGATCCGCGGGTCGAGCCAGCGGGTCACCGGCATTTCGAGATAAGCGTATCCCGCTGCGGCGAAGGCCTCGGGGCTTTCGGCGATGTTCGTGCCGATCGGGATCGTGGGGCGCGGCTCGTCCTGGGCGGAAAGTCGGGGCGCGAGCGCGATGGCGGCGGCGGATTGGAGGAAGTGGCGGCGGTTCATGGCGTGCTGGCTCGGTTGGCATCCACCCGGAAGACATATCTTCCGCCGTGCACGGAGACATCGGGCGGGCTGCCGTGCGTTTCGAAATGATCGTAGCCTTCCTTGAGGTTCTTCCAGAAATCCTCCCATTCATGCCCGGCGCTGGCGGCGAGGTTTTCCTCCGTCATGCGGAACGGGAAAAGGTGCACGCGGAAGAAGCGCTGGCCGTTGCGGTGGGCGGCGTCGCAGAGCGTGTAGATCTCCTCGATCTTTGGGTCGGTCATCGCGAGGCAGCCGATCGAGACGTCGCTGCCGTGGATCATGATGTAGCTGCCGGTGCGGCCGTGGTGGCGATCGTAGGCGTTCGGGTAGCCGATGTTGAAGGCGAGGTGGAACTGGCTGTCCGGCTTCATGGCCGATGGCGGCACGTGATAGAAACCCTCGGGCACCTGGCAATCGCCCTCCGCCAGCTTCGGCCCCGGACCGCCGGAGGCCGCGGCGACCGCGTAAGTACGGAACAACTCGTAATTCCCGTCCGCGCGGTCGCGGATGAAAAGCTCCAGCTCCATCTCGCGCTTGAAGGCGCGGATGAAGACCGGATCGCCGAAGCGCAATCCCGCGGCCGCGAGGTCTTCTCCGAGGCTTTCCGCCACGCTCGGGCCGGCGCCGCCGCCCGGCGGATCCGCGGCGGACTTGCCGCAGCCGCCCGACAAGCCCGCGGCACCGAGCACGGCGGTGGCGGCGATGGCGTTCCGAAACAACATGCGTGGGAGTTTTCCATTCGGCCGGAGAGGCGTCAATTCACGGGCTGGCGGAGATTCACGAAAACCCTAGGACTTCCGGCGACGTTTGTTACGTTCCGCGAAACTCAGCCCCGTGAAGTTCTTCCCAGCCCTCTGCCTCGGCATTTCCGCGCTTTGCGCCGCCGCTTCCGCCGAACCGGTCATCACCGAATTCATGGCGGACAACAAGTCCACCATCGCCGACGAAGACGGCGGTTGGTCCGACTGGATCGAGATCCACAACCCGACCGACCAGCCGTTGCCGCTCGCCGGCTGGAGGCTCACGGACACGGCGGGCGATCTCGCCCGCTGGACCTTTCCCGACGTGACGCTCGCGCCCGGCGAGTTCCGCATCGTCTGGGCGTCCAACAAGAACCGCCGCTCGCCGGGGGCGCCGCTGCACACGAATTTCGCGTTGGCGCTGGCCGGCGAATACCTCGCGCTGGTGCGGCCGGACGGCACGGTGGCGCAGGATTTCGGGCCGCAGTTCCCCGCGCAGGCGGCGGACGAGTCGTTCGGCCTGCAGTTCGAATCGACGGCCTTGGTGAGCGCGGGCGACACCGCGCGGTTCCGCGTCGCGACGGACGCCGGCTCGCTTCCCGCCGGCTGGCAGGAGCCGGCATTCGCCGATTCCGGGTGGGCGCAGGGACCCAGCGGCTTCGGCCACGGCATCGCCGTGCCGGGCATCCTCGTGCGCCACGTTTTCAAGAATGGCAACGTCCAGGGGCTGGCCGACGCGGTGAACCTCGTTTCGCTGCCGGACGATCACCCCACAGTGCTGCGGTCGGTGACCGCCGTGGTGCCGACGGTCAATTTCCTCGGCGACAACAGCGGCGCGCGGTTCTCCAGCGTGCCCCCGCCCGGCGGCAGCGGCGACCAGTACGCGATCCGCGCCGAGGGCTTCGTCGAAATCCCCACGACCGGCTTCTACACCTTCGGCACGCGCAGCGACGACGGCGCGCGGCTCCGCATCGACGGGACGGACCTGATCGTGGACGACGCGTTCCACGGTCCGGAGGACCGCTTCGGCACGCGCCATCTCACCGCGGGCAGCCACAGCTTCGAGGTGATCATGTTCGAGGGCGCGGGCGGCGACATGCTCGAGTTCTTCGCGGCGCCGGGGCAATTCACCGCTTGGGACGCCTCGTTCCGGCTGGTGGGCGACACGGCGAACGGCGGGTTGGCCGCCACCTCCATGGCCAGCGGCGCGGACACCGCGATCCGCACCGACCTGTCCGCGCAGATGGCCGGCGCGACCGGCGCGGGATTCCGCCACACCTTCGCCGCGCCGGATGCGGGATCGCACGCCGCTATGTCGCTCGTGATTCGCTACAACGACGGCTTCGCCGCTTGGCTGAACGGCTCGCCCGCCGGATCCGCCGGCGCCCCGGTCCCGCTCGCGTGGAACTCGGCGGCCACCTCGACGCGCGGCGGCCCGCTTTCCCTCCGCCCGGTCGGCTTCAACGCGACCGAGCTGCTCGGAAACCTCGCGCCCACCGGAAATGTCCTCGCCATCCATGGCCTGAACGCCTCCGCCGGCGAAAGTTCCTTCCTCGTCCTTCCCGAGCTCATCGCCGGCACGCTGGAGGCGGAGGCCCCCGCCGTCTTTTACGGCGACGGGCTCGCCACGCCCGGCTGGATCAATGGCGAGCCGAGTCTACTCGGCAAGGTGGCCTCGGTGTCCGCCAGCGTCGGCCGCGGGTTTTACGACTCGCCGTTCACCCTCGCGTTGGCGTCCGAAACGCCCGGCGCGGAGATCCGTTACACGACGAACGGCTCGGTGCCGGACGAATCCAGCACGCTCTACACCGGCCCCTTCCAGATCGCCGGCACCACCGTGCTCCGAGCCCGCGCGTTCATCGAGCACTGGGAGCCTTCCGCCACCGCCACGCACACCTATCTCTTCGTCGACGACGTGATCCGGCAGTCGCCCGACGGCTCCCCGCCGCCCGGCTGGCCGGCGAGCAGCGGCACCGCGCAGGTGCTCGACTACGGGATGGATCCGGAGATCGTGAACCACCCCGACCCGGAAATCGGCGGCCCGGCGCAGGTGAAGGCGGCCCTCCTGGCCCTGCCGGCCGTGTCCGTGACCACGGACTTGCCGAATCTTTTCAACATCGACGGCTCGCAGGGCATTTACTCGAATCCCTTCGGTCGCGGACTCACCTGGGAACGCCCGGCGTCCATGGAGTGGATCAACCCGCCCACGCCCGAGGCGCCGAACGGCGTCGCCGACTTCCAGATCGACGCCGGGGTGCGCATGCGCGGCGGATTCTCGCGCTCGACAGACAATCCGAAGCACGCCTTCCGCTTCTTCTTCCGCAGCAGCTACGGCGAGGGAAAACTCCGCTTCCCGCTCTTCGGGCGGAACGGCGCGGACGAGTTCGACAAGATCGACCTGCGGACTTCCCAGAACTACTCGTGGTCCTTCGAAGGCGACACGCGCAACACCTTCCTCCGCGAGGAATCCACGCGCGTGGCCCAACTCGAGATGGGCCAGCCCGGCTCGCGCGTGAAGTATGTGCACCTCTTCCTCAACGGCCACTACTGGGGATTGTTCGACTTGGACGAACGGACGGAAGCCGCCTACGCCGAAAGTTATTTCGGCGGCGACGAGCTGGATTACGACGTGGTGAAGGCCGAGTCCGATTCCTCGTACACCACCGGCGCGACCGACGGCGACCTGGGCGTCTGGCGGGAGCTTTTTGACGCCGCCAAGGCGCACCGCGCGAATCCGACGAACGAGAACTATTTCCGGCTGATGGGCCTCGCCGCCGACGGCGTGACGCCCACCGGCGAGCCGGTGCTGCTCGATGTGGACAATCTCATCGACTACATGCTGCTGACCTTCTGGACGGGCAATCTCGACGGCGCGGTCTCGCAATTCCTCGGCAACGACCGCGCCAACAACTGGTCCGGCAGCCGGCGCCGCGTGGACAACCCCGGACAGGGCTTCCGCTTCTTCGTCCACGACTTCGAGCACTCGCTCTTCAACGTGAACGAGGACCGCACCGGCCCGTACCCCAGCGCGAACGAGTCGAACTTCGATTTCTACAATCCGATGTTCATCCACCAGGATTTGATGAACAACGCCGAATACCGGATGCGGTGGGCGGACCGGGTGCAGAAACACTTGTTCCACGACGGCGCGCTCACCGCGGACGCCTGGCTCGACCGGATCGACCGCCTGGGCGGCACCGTCGATTCCGCCATCATCGCCGAGAGCGCCCGCTGGGGAGACTCGAAAGTCGCCAACCCGCGGACGCGGCAAACGTGGCAGGCCGCGCGCGATTCCCTGCTCGGCTACTTCCAGCCGCGCGGTGGCATCGTGCTGGGGCAACTGCGGAACGACGGGCTCTACCCCCAGCTCGACGGGCCGTTGGTTTTTCCCGCGCCGGGCTTCGTCGATTCCGGAACGGAGGTCGTCGTCTCCGCCGACGGCACGATCCACCACATGCCGGACCGCTCGGACCCGCGGCAGATCGGCGGCGCGTTGAGGAGCGGAGCGCTCACCTACAGCTCCTCCACCACCAGCGAGACGCTGGTTCCCTGGTCCGCCCACGGCTGGCGCTACTTCGGCCAGGGCAGCAATCTGGGAACGGCGTGGCGGTTGCCGGACTACGACGACAGCGCCTGGCCGGCCGGCCAGGCCGAGCTCGGCTACGGCGACGGCGACGAGGCCACCGTCATTCCCGCGCCGGCGGGCAACAAGCACGCGACGTGCTACTTCCGCCGCGAGTTCACCCTCGATGACGACGACGGCATCCAGCAGCTCACCTTGAGGATCGAGTATGACGACGCCTACGCGGTCTATCTCAACGGCACGCGCGTCGCGGGCAACCTGCCGGTCGATGCCGCTTACGACTATTACACCGGCAGCGCGATCGAGGACACGGTCGTTGAGATGACAATCCCGGCCGAGGCACTGGCGGTGGGGCGGAATGTCGTCGCGGTGGAGATCCACCAGGCGAATCCAAGCAGTTCGGACATTTCGATGAACCTGTCGCTCGCGGCCGTGCGGACCAGCTCCCCCACCCCGCTGGTCTTGGCGGCGGGCGGCGAGCAGGTGTTGCGGTTCCGCGCGAGGAGCGGCGGGTCGTGGAGCGCGCTCACCGAGGTGACCTATCTCGTCGATACCGAGCCGGCCACTCCCCACAACCTCGCCATTTCAAAAATCATGTATCATCCGGCCGATCCGACACCGGCGGAAATCGCGGCGGGGTTCGCCGATGACGGGGTTTTCGAATACATCGAGCTGCTCAACACCGGCACGCGACACGTCGATCTCCAGGGCGTGTTCCTCTCCGGCGGCATCGACTTCGATTTCACCGGCGCGTGGACCGGCCGCACCCTGGCCCCTGGCGCGCGCGTGTTGGTGGTCGACACGGCGGACGCCTTCGAGTTCCGCCACGGCGCGGGGCTTCCCGTGGCCGGCGAGTTCTCCGGAAACCTCAGCAACTCCGGCGAGACGATCGTCCTCAACACGCCGCAGGAAACCGTCCTCCGCGAAGTGACGTGGGCGGATTCGGGTGGCTGGTCGACCGCCGCCGACGGCTCGGGCCCGGCGCTCGTGGCGCGCTTTCCGGGGGATCCGAGCCAAGACAGCGAGTCGACCGGCTGGCGGGCCAGCGGCAGTCCCCACGGCGCGCCCGGAGACACGGACCTTCCGGCGCTCGGCAGCTTCGACGCTTGGGCGGCCGCACGTTTCAACCAAGGCCAACTCGCGGATCCGGCGGTCGTCCTGCCCGGGGCCGATCCCGACGGTGACGGCCGGCCGAACTTCCTCGAGTACGCGCTCGGGACCGATCCGCTGGCCGCCGACCTGCCGGAAATCCGGCTGGCGTGGTCGCTGTCCGGCGACCGGCGGTTTCCCGGCCTGCGTTTCCGGTGGCCGGCGGAGCATGCCGGTCTGCAGTTCACGCTCCTGGCCAGCCCGGATCTGGAAACGTGGGCGCCGGTCATGGCCATGCCCGCGGTGGAACCGGCGGCGGACGGCTACCAAGCCGTCTCGCTGCACGATCCGGCCGAGGCGTCCGCGGACGCACCCCGGTTCCTGCGCCTGCGGGTGACCTATGCGGAACCGTGACCGGATTCGCGCAGCGCTTCTTCCGCCTTGCGGCGTTTGTCGCGCTCTTCCTGCTGCTGGCGCATCCGGTCGTCCGGCGTGTCCTGCCACAGGAAAAGCGCCTTGATCACATCCCGGACGCTCACCTTGTCCTGGTGGATCTCGCGCTGGATGTTGAGCGCTTCGTCGTCCTCGGACTCCTCCTGATCGTGGGGCGCAGGCTCCGCGCCGGCGGTGGGCGCGAGCTCGCCGAGCCAGCGCTCGACATCGGCGTGCAGACGTTCGACATGGCCGCACATGCGCAGCGATTCGCGGGCGAGCTGGCGCACCTCGGGATCGGTGTCCGGCTTGAGGCGCGAGGCCAGTTCGCGGATGCGGCCGCTCAGTTCGAGCCATTCGGTGGAAAGCTCGCGCTGGGTTTCCTCGGCGGCGGGTCGGGGCGAGGGATTCATCTCCGCACTGTTAGCCGGAATGGATGGCATTGCAAATCGTTGACTCTTCCGCGAAGTGCGGGAACGTCCGGCGCATGCGCGCGGCGGGGGTCTTGATGGCGGTGGCATTCGCATGGGTGGCCGCCGGGTGCGGTCGCCAGCCGGAGCCGCTCGCGCCGCCGGCGACGCCGCGGCTGGAAGCGCCGCTCGAGATCCGCGCGGCGACGTTCAACATCCGTTACGAAAACAAGGAGGACCGCGGGCAACGTGCGTGGGAACAGCGCGTCACCCACGCCATCCGGCTGATCCGGCGGATGCGCCCCGACGTGCTCGGCGTGCAGGAAGCGCTCCACGGCCCGGCGGCGGATTTGTGGGCCTCGCTGCCGGAATACGGCTTCCATGGCGTCGGCCGCCGCGACGGCTGGCGCGAAGGCGAATACGCCGCCATCTTCTACGACAAGCGCCGCTTCCAGCCGGACGTGACGGACAGCGGAACGTTCTGGCTTTCGGAGACTCCGGGCGTGCCGGGCTCCCGCACCTGGGGCAACGAGATCCCGCGCTCCGCGGCTTGGCTCCGGCTCGTGGACCGCGCGACCGGCCGCGGTTTCTACGTCTTCAACACGCACTGGGACCACCGCTCGCAGCCCTCGCGCGAACACGCCGCCCTGCTCATCGCCGAACGCATCGACCAGCGCCGCCGGCCGGACGAGCCGGTCATTCTCATGGGCGATTTCAACGCGGTGGAGGAAAACCCCGCCGTCGCCTACCTGCGGGGGCTGGAGGCCGAGGTGGCCGGCCGGCAACGGAAATGGGAAACCGGCCTCGTGGAGACCTTCCTCGCCCGCCACCCGCGGGAGCGGAACCGCCGCACGCTCCACCTCTGGAGCGGCCGGCGCGACGGGCCGCTCAAGATCGACCACATCCTCGTTTCGCCGGACGCCCGCGTGCTCGAAGCCGCCGTGGAAGACGATCCGCCGCCGCTGGTCTCCGATCATTTTCCGGTGACGGCCCGCGTCATTTTCCCCGGTGAATGATGCGTCTCGCCAAGCCGCCGCGTGGAAGGTAGGCAAATCGGTTGAAACGCCCGTGCCGGCAGCCGCCGTAGCGGGTGAACGCACACGCCATGAAACCCGCAACCGCCAACCGCCGCCAATTTCTCGCCACCGCGGGAGCCACCGCCGCCATCGCCGGATTTCCCGGCATCATCCGCGCCCAAGGCGAAAACCGCGCGCCGCTGAAAATCGGCCTGATCGGCTCGGGCGGACGCGGCACCGGCGCCGCCAGCCAAGCGCTTTCCGCCGACCCGGACGTCACGCTCTGGGCAATCGGCGACGCCTTCGCCGGGCAAATCGAGAACTCGCTGAACCACCTCGCGAACTTCGGCCCCCGCGTGGACGTTCCGAAAGCGCGCCGCTTCGTCGGCCTGGACGCCTACCAGCAGGTGATCGACAGCGGCGTGGACGTCGTCCTGCTCACCGCGCCGCCCGGATTCCGGCCGCTGCATTTCCGCGCCGCGGTGGAGGCCGGCAAGCACGTCTTCGCTGAAAAGCCGATGGCCGTGGACGTGAACGGCGTGAAGTCGGTCCTGGAAACCGCGAAGCTGGCGAAGGAAAAGGGCGTGACCGTGCAGCACGGCTATTGCTGGCGGTTCTCGCCGAACACCCGCGCCGGCTACGAGAAACTCCTCGCGGGCGCGCTCGGGCGCGTCGTTTCCATCTACGGCACCTATCTCGCGTCGGTGCCGAAGCCCTCGACCTCCGTGGATCACCGCGACGCCGCCTGGGGCGACGTGGAATGGCAGATCCGCAACTGGATGGCCCACGAGTGGCTCGCCGGCGGCCCGCTCATCGAGCAGGCGATCCACACGGTCGACAAGGTCGCCTGGGCCATGGGCGACGTCGCGCCGATCGCCGCCCGCGGCGGTGGTGGCCGGACGCAGCGCTCGGACGAGGGCAACGTGTGGGACCACTACGAGGTGACCTTCGAGTATCCCGGCGGCGTGTTCTGCCACGTCGGCCAGCGGCAGTTCCAAGGCGCGTTCAGCGAAGTGAAGGACCGGGTTTTCTGCGAGGGCGGCACCCTCGAGGCCCCGGACCGGGTGCTGACGCGGGACCCCGCGGGCAAGATCACCTGGGCGTTCCGCGGCGACGCCGGCAACATGTACCAAGTCTGCCACAACGAATGGTTCGCCGCGATCCGCAAGGGCGAGGCGCTCAACACCGGCGAATACATGGCCAACAGCACGATGCTCGGCATTCTCGGCCGCGAAGCCGCCCACACCGGCCAGCGCGTCACTTGGGAAGAACTCTGGAACGCCGACCAGGACCTGGCGCCCGACACCCTCGGCTTCTCCGACGCCAAGCCGATCCCGGACGTTCCGAAACCCGGAAGCTACAAGCTCGCGTGAAGAATGAACCGCAGATGGGCGTGAAATCCATCGAGGAGCGGACATGCTTCACCCAATCCCCGCCATTACGAATTACCCTATATCTTTGTCGTAGTCTGCGTTCAGCTGCGGTTTCATCTCTTCCATTCATCTAATGCGAGTCCTGCTCACCCTGTTTCCATTCGCGGCGATGGCTGTCGCCGACGAGCTGCCGAATCCACAACTTTTCCCGACGACCCGCGCCATTCATGAAAAGATCTCCGGATCGCCCGCTCCGGCGGCCGGAGACATGAAGGCCTACGCCGAGGAACCGCCGCTCGCCGGCGGCGCGAAGCTCGAGATGGTGCCGATCCCCGGCGGCGAGTTCGTCATCGGGTCGCCGGAATCCGAAGCGGAGCGCCGCGACGACGAAGGTCCGCAGCGCCGCGTGAAGGTGGATCCGTTCTGGATGGGAAAGGTTGAGGTGACGTGGGCGCTCTACCGGCCGTTCATGGAAAACGGCATGAGCCGCAACAAGGACGGCACGCTCAACCGCGACTCGGACCTCACGACCTCCGAAGCGCCCGAGGCACTCGGCGACGAGACGCTGGTGGACACCGTGACGCAACCGACGCCGCCCTACGTGCCGATGCACTTCGGCATGGCCGATGGCTACGGCGCCGAATTCCCGGCGGTCGGCATGACCCAGCACGCCGCCAGCAAATTCTGCGAATGGCTCAGCGCGCAGACCGGCCGGTTCTACCGCCTGCCGACCGAGGCGGAGTGGGAACACGCCTGCCGCGCCGGCACCACCACCGCCTGGCATTTCGGCGACAGCCCGGACGCTCTCGACGACTACGCCTGGTTCACCGAAAACTCGGAGTTCCAATACCAGAAGGTCGGCATGAAGAAGCCAAACCCTTGGGGTCTTCATGACATGCACGGCAATGTCGCCGAGCACGTCATCGACCAATATCTTCCCGAAGCGTATGCTAAACTCGAGGACGGCGCGGCGAATCCCTGGATCCCGCCGGTCGAGCGGCATCCGACCTCCGTGCGCGGCGGCCATTGGGACGCCGATCCGGCGGACCTGCGCAGCGCGGCCCGGCTCGGCAGCTCGACGGCGTGGAAGGTGAAGGACCCGCAGATTCCGAAGTCGATCTGGTATTACACCGACGCTCCTTGGCTCGGATTCCGGATCGTGCGGCCGCTGGAAACGCCGCCCGCCGAGGAAATGCACCGCTGGTGGAACACCGGGCCCGGCGAAAGCGAGTGAAATGACCCGCCGCCGCACGCTGCTGTTGCTCGGCGCGTCCCTCCTGCCGGTCCGCGCCGGTGCCGCGGAACGGCACGCCTTCGAGCGCCCGCTGATGGGCACGCGGTTCTCGATCGTCTGCCACGGCGAAAAGGCCGCCGCCACCGAAGCCGCCCGTGTCGCCTTCGAAGCCGCCGATGAAATCAATGCCGTGGCCTCCGACTACATCGCGGACTCGGAAATCCTCCGCCTTTCCCGCGCGCCGACGGGCGAGCCGGTGGAGCTTTCCCCGCTGTTGTTCCGACTGCTCTCGGAGGCGATCGCGCTCGCGGAGAAAACCCGCGGCTTGTTCGATCCCACGCTCGGCCCGCTGACAAAACTCTGGCGCGAATCCCGCCGCCGCGGCCGGCTACCGAACGCGGCGACCCTCGCGGAAGCCCGCGCCGCCTGTGGCTGGGAAAACCTCCGGCTCGCGGACCGCACGGCCACGCTGCTCGTGCCGGGAATGCGCCTCGACCTCGGCGGCATCGCCAAAGGCCAAGCCGCGGACGCGATGCTCGACGTGTTCCACAAGTACGGCCTGCCTCGTACTTGCATCACCGCCGGGGGCGACGTCCGCGCCGGTGGCCCGCCGCCGGATGCCGCGGCCTGGAAGATCGGCGCGGGAGAGGACGTCATCGAACTCGCCAACGCCGCGGTCTCCACCTCGGGCGACCTCCACCAGTTCATCGAGATCGCCGGCACGCGCTACTCGCACATCATCGATCCCGCCACCGGCCTCGGCCTCACGCGCGGCGTTTCCGCCCGGGTCACCGCCCCCACCGCCACACTCAGCGACGCCCTCGCCACCGCCTGCTGCGTCGCCGCTCCGGACGCCGCACGGCAGATGGCGCTCCACGCCGGGGCGAGCGAGGTGGCGCTGAAGTCCGGGAACTTCTGATTGCGCGCCGCGCCGGCGGTTCCGATCATCGCGCCATGCAGAAAGCCGCCGCCGACCTGAAATCCCTGCTCCTGAAGAAATCCGTCCGCACCGGATCCTTCACGCTCGCCTCCGGAAAACAAAGCGACCTCTACATCGACTGCCGCGTCACCGCGCTCGACCCCTTCGGCGCCCGGCTCATCGGCGAACTCGGCTGGCACGCGGTGCGCTCGAAGATCCACTCCGAGCACCTCAAGATCGACGCCATCGGCGGCATGACGCTCGGAGCGGACCCCATTTCGCTGGCGATCGGCATGACTTCCGCGATGCAACATCCGCACGAGGCGCTGCAAGTCTTCACCGTCCGCAAGGAGCCGAAAGGCCACGGCCAAGGCAAACAGATCGAAGGCAACTTCCACTCCGGCGACACCGTGGTGGTCGTGGACGACGTGATCACCACCGGCGGCTCGACGCTCAAGGCGATCGACGCCATCGAGCGCGAGGGCGGCAAGGTCGCCTTCGCCATCGTGCTGGTGGATCGCGAGGAAGGCGGCCGCCAGGCCATCGAGGCCCGCGGCATCCACGTGATCCCGCTTTTCACCCGCAGCACTTTGCTCGGCTGAAAAAGCGGCTTGCAAGCGGGAGATATGTGCCATATTGGGTATGGCATGAAAATGACGATGCACATTGACGAGGTCCTGCTGGACCGCGTCATCGACAGCTACGGCTGCGCCAGCAAGACCGAGGCGGTGGAAATGGCCCTGCGGGAAATGGACCGCAAGGCACACTACCGCGAGTACGTGAAGAACGGCCTGGGCCTGACCCCGGACGAATTGGCTGCAGGCGTCGAGCCGGGCTACGACACGCTGGCCATGCGCGTCGCCGAAGAGCCGAAGAGATATGGCAAGTGACATCCTGGTCGACAGCAAAATCTACATCGACCTGCTGCGCGCCGGGCGCGACCCGGCGCGCGTGCTTGGCGATTGGGCCGGCGCGCGCGACCTGGCGATCTGCGGGATGATCCGCCTCGAGGTGCTGCGCGGCATCAAGTCGCTCAAGCTCCGCCGGGCGCTCTCCGGCTTCATGGACGTGCTGGTGAACGTGCCGAGCGACGCCCGCCTGTGGAACGATGCGGCGGACCTCGCGTGGTCGCTCGACCGCCGCGGCCGGACCCTCCCCGGCAGCGACATCGTCATCGCCGCGAGCGCCCTCCGCCTCGGCGCCGCGGTCCTCACGTCGGACGCGCATTTCCACGGCATCGACGGCTTGCCGGTGACCGCGCCGTTGCCGGAGTGGTTCGCCTGACGCGGAAAAAGGCGTTGCAGGGCCGGGCGGGCTCGGCTTTTCTTCCCGCGCTGTCAGGGGCCGTGGAGGTTCGGCAAGCGAACCCCGCCAGGCCTTGATCGGAGCAACGGTAGTTTGTCCGGACTTGCCGCGGATTCCCTGGCAGCACTGCTTTTTTCAGCGGCCGCTGGTTTCAGCGGGCTCGGGCAGCTTGAGAAAACTGCGGAACTTCCGCCGCTCGGACGGCAGGAGTTCGTTCCACGGGAAATTCCGCAGCCGCGGGTCGTCGGGCGTCATCCGGCCGGCCAGGGCTTGGGTGACAAACCACGTGGCGCGGTAGCCCGGCGCGAGCGCATCGGGATCGATGTCCAGCCGGTCGAGAACCTCGGCGGCGACCGCGGGCGAGCCGGCCGCGAGCTGGAGGGTGGCGAGCACGCACTGGATCGGCGCGATTTCCGGATAGGCCTCGGCAAGCGGGGCGACCGCCTTGAGCAGCACGTCCGGCGCGGCGAGGTCGTTGAGGCAGGCGAGATAAGCGTATTGCGTGAGCAGCACCGGATTCCCCGGCTCGAAGTGGAGATAGATCGCGCAGATCTGGATCAACTCGTGCTCGCGGTTCTGGCGCGCGAGCGAGACGAGCAGCGGCTTGAGGTCGGCGTAGAGCGGCAGCGGGCCCCGGCCGCGGCGGACAGCCTCGACCATCGCCCGGTCCGCTTCCGCCGCGAGGCCGTGGCGGGCGGCGTAGCGGTGGAGCGCGAGGCAGGCCTCGGGCGAGGCGCTCGACTTCGCGTCCTCGAGCGCGGCGGACCAGGCTTCGTTGAACTTCGGCGCGTTTCCGGTGCGGTGGGCGACCAGCGCCCGCCGGGCGTTCTGTTCCCAGACCGGGAGGCGCTGGCCCTCGGCATCGAGCAGCGCGGCCAGCTCGTCCCACGCCTCGCCGCGCTCGCAGGCGTCCGCGAGCAGCGGGAGCAATGCCGGCTCGGCCTCGACCGCCCCGGCGGGAAAAACCTCGCGCAGCCGCCGGTCGAGCCCGAGGTCGCGCAGGAACCGGGCGACTTCGAGGGGGGCGACGTCGCGCCATTTTCCGACCGCTTCATCGAGAATCCGCGCCCGGGCCGCGAAGTCCGCGCTGTAGGAAATCCGCGCCAAGGCCAGGGCAGCCGGCGCTTCACCGGCATGCTTCGCAAGCGCCCGCGCGACCGGAGCGAGCCGCTCGGAGCGCAGCGAGGCGGGCGGGATCGACGCGAGAATGTCGAGCCATTCCCCGGGTGCGGCCTCGGCGGGCCATTCCACGGCGAGGCGTTTCTGCGCTTCATCGAGCGCCTCGGCCGAGCCGCTGGCGACGAGCAGGCGGACGAGCCGCTGGCGCACCGCCTCGTCAGGCGGCTCGATCCCGACGAGCAAGGAGGCGGCCTCGGTGAGCCGGCTTTCCGCGATCAAGCGGTCGGCCAGCGCCACGGCGAAGCGCGGGTCGCGCTGGTCCGCCTCCGGCAGGCTGGCCCAGCACTGCGCGACCACGCCCATCGGCAGCGACGGAGCCACGCCGCGGAAGCCGTTCAGGCGGTCGTCCGCCGAGCCTTCCGGGTGGGCCATCAAGGCGCGCGCGATGTCCGGGTGGCGCGGATCGCGGAGCGAGCCCATCGCGGTTTCCAGGATGCGGAAGGCCTCGATGCGCGGGTCGCCGGCGCGGAGCACGGTCAGCGAAAAATCGCGAGCGGCATCCATGCGGACCGCTTCCACGGCCTCCTTGGCGGCGGCGAGATTCCGCTCGAGCCGCCACTTCTTGAAGGCGCGGTAGCCCGGCTTCACGGCGGCGAACGCCACCAGCGCGAGGCCGGCCGCGATCACAGCGAAGCGGAGAAACGGGTGCAGGTTCGCCCAGCGGTCCCAGAGGCGGTCGAGGCGGGATTTCATGGCTGGCGGAATCAGGCGGAGGTGGCGGCGGCCCTGCGGATGCGGACGGTACGGCGGGGGCGGTCGGGCGAGAGCAAGCCGGAGATGAGGTAGAAAAGCACGGCGGTGACGGCAAAGGCGAGCAGCCCGAGCGTGTCGTGCGCTTGGTCGAAGGCCGCCTCGCCGCGGGTGAAGCGGATGTGGGCGAGCGCATAGGTGCGGCCGGCATTCACAACAAAGGCAAGGCCGCAGGCGCAGCCGAGCAGCAGCAGCGTCTGCCGCCAGCGGAGGCGCTGGAGTTCGGCGAAAAACCACGTCGCCATCAGAAAGCTTTGGAACGAGCGCACGCCGCTGCAGCCATCGGTCACCTCGACCGTCTGGTCGTGGAGCCGCAGCCGGTCGCCGAGCACCTCGACCGGCTTGCCGACAAGTTGGAAAACCTCCGCCACCGTGGCGACCACCCCGGCAGTGAGGGTGCGGACGATCTGCTGTTCCGCCACCGAAGGCCACGGCACGGCGGATAGGAGAAACAAGGTGACGATCCCGAATCTGGCCGAGGTTTTCCAGCCGCGGGTGGCACCGATGAAGACGTGCGTCGCGCCGGCGGCCGTCAGCCCGAGCAGGACCATCGGCAAGCGCCACGACGGATCGGCGTAGCTCAGCACGCGCAGGACGAGGAAGACCGGAAAAAGCAGCGCGACAGCCGCCATCAGCCACTTCGCCGGCGGCGGGACGAAGGGCTCCCGAGTTTCCCGCCAGCGCCGCGCGAGCAGCAGCAGCCCGGCCGGCGGCACGAACCAGCCGTAGTCGTAGTAGTCGCCGTTCCGCCACGCGTACGCGGCGGCCAGATATACCGGCACCCACAAGGCGGCGATCGCCGCGAGGGGCACCGCCGGATGGACGACGGGCTGCTTCACGACCGGAGGGAGGACGAAGACCCCGGCAGTGAATCGAATGCGGCCCGGCGCGGAAAGCGGAATATCCGCGCGCTCAGAGCAGCCCCTGCTCGCGGAGCTGGCTTTCCACGTCCTCCGGGTACGCGCGGGTCTGCATGCCCGCATCCCGGATGCGCTGGATCTTCCGCCGCACGCCGAGCCGGCTGCGTGGCCCGCTGACGAGCCCGGTGATGCCGCCGATGGCAAAGGGCAACAAGGCCATCACGCCGGCCGCCCCCAAACCGATCCCGATGCCGCGCCGGGCATTGCGGTGCATCAGGTCGCCCAGCAGCAAGCCCGCCGCCGCACCAAGCAACGCAGGTGCGGTCAGCGCGGTCGTCTCGATCCATGCCGGGGTGGGAACGGAGTGCTCGTCAGCCATGGGAAAACCTCTAGCCGCTCAGGCTCGCGGCGACAAGCGCGGCGAGCGATTTGCCACGCATTCGCGCTTCCCCGGCCGGGGCCTTTGTCTATGGTCCGCCGCGATGCCTGCCCCGGAAAACACCTACGCGCTCATCCTCGCCGGCGGGTCCGGCACCCGCTTCTGGCCGCTCAGCCGGAACGCCCGGCCCAAGCAGCTCCTCGACCTTTTCGGCGACGGCACGCTCCTCGAGCAAACGATCCACCGGCTCGACGGCCTCGTCCCCCTGGAGAACATCCTCATTCTCACCAACGCCCAGCAGGAAGCCGCCGTCCGCGAAGTCGCGTCGATGCTCCCCGCGGAAAACATCTTCGCCGAGCCGGCGAAACGCGACACCGCCCCGGCCGTCGCGCTCGGCATCGGCCTCGTCGCCGCGCGGAATCCCGACGCCGTGATGATGGTCCTGCCGGCCGACCAGCTCATCCGCGACACCGCCTCCTACCAAGCCGTCATGCGCGACGCCCTCGCCGCCGCCGGCCAAGCCGACGCCCTCGTGACCATCGGCATCCGCCCGACTTGGGCCTGCCCGTCGTACGGCTACATCGAGCGCGGCGACCGCGCCTCGCTGCCGGGTCTGGCGCTCGAGCACCCGCCGGTCGAAGTCCTGCGCTTCCGCGAAAAGCCAAACCCGGAGCTGGCCGAGCAATTCCTCCGCCAAGGCGGCTTTTCCTGGAACGCCGGGATGTTCGTCTGGTCGCTGCCAACCGTCATCCGCCAGCTCGCCACCCATGCGCCGCAGCTCGCCGACTTCGTTTCCGAACTCCGCCGCAGCCGCGACCTCCCCGCCACCGTCGCCGCCCAGTTCCCGAAACTCACGCCGATCTCGATCGACTACGCCCTCATGGAAAAAGCGGAGCGCGTCCTCAACATCGAGGCCACCTTCGATTGGGACGACGTCGGTTCCTGGGTCTCCATCGCGAAATACCTCGAGCACCTCGGCCAGAACAACCAAGCGAACGAGCCGATCTCCCAGCTCGATTCCGAGAACAACATCGTCTTCAACGCCCGCAAGAACACCCGCGTCGCCCTGCTCGGCGTCGACGACCTCATCGTCGTCCAGACCGACGACGCCCTCCTCATCGCCAACCGCCACCAAGCCGACGACATCAAGAAACTCTCCGACCTCCTCCCGGCGGAACTGCTTTGAATTGGAGCAGGTTGGACAGAGGGAAGAACCGCGAGTGAACGCGAATTTTCAATGATCTGCGATAATCGTCTCATTTGATCCGTGGAGGAAGCAGCGGCGAGTTATCAATTCTCTGAATTAGCGGCCATTCGCGTTCATTCGCGGTTTCCAGAGACATCTCTTCAATCGTCTGCGTCAATCAGCGGCTAAATTCTTCAACCAGTCGTGAGAACCGACCCGAGCCAATCCCCCCACCCCGCCCTCGGGATTGACCACGGCGACGCTCGCATCGGCATCGCGGCGACGGACGAGTTCGGCATTCTCGCCCATCCGGTGGAAACGATCGATGTGGCCAGGGCCGACCCCATCGAGCGCATCGCGCAGCTCGCCGCACAGCGCGGGATCGGCACGCTGGTCGTCGGCCTGCCGGTCCGGATGGACGGCACCGAAGGCACCGCCGCGGAAAAGGTCCGCGCCTTCGCGGAAAAACTCCGCCAGCGCCTCCCCGACATCCCGCTCGTCTTCATCGACGAAACCCTCACCACCACCGCCGCCTCCCAAAAGCTCCGCCAGGCCGGCCGCAACGCCAAGCGCCAGAAGTCCGTCATCGACCAAGCCGCCGCCGTCGAAATCCTCAACGAGTGGATGGGCGGCGAGTGATGAGTTCAAAATGATGAGTGATGAATTCCCGGCTTCCGCTTTCTCTCGCGACTCCTCTTCAATTCATCATTCATAACTCATAATTCATCACTTCCCTCCCCGTGCGCCTGAAACTCACCATCGCCTACGACGGCCGGCCTTACCAAGGTTGGCAGTCTCAGGTTGGCGGGAACACGGTGCAGGATTTCATCCACGCGGCGATGGAGCAGGTGGCGAAGAAGCCGGTGCGCATCCAAGGCTCGGGGCGGACCGATACCGGCGTGCATGCGCTCGGGCAGACGGCGCACTTCGATCCGCCGCTGGAGATTTCCATGAACCCGTTCAACTGGGTGCCGGCGCTGAATACGAAGCTCCCGGCGACGATCCGCGTCATGAGCTGCGAGGAGGTCGCCGCGGAGTTCCACGCGCGCTTTTCCGCGAAGGGGAAAATCTACCATTACGACATCTGCACGGACCCGGTTTTGCCGCCGCTGAAGGCGGGGCTCGCCTGGCATTTGCCGCGTTTGCTCGATGCGGATCTGCTGGCCGAGGCGCTCCGGGTTTTCCTCGGGCGACACGATTTCCAGGCCTTCGCCGCGAACCGGGGCAACGAAACGCCGGACACCGAATGGACGCGCACCATCCACGCCGCCGACCTCGAGACGCTGCCGGACGGCTACCGCATCACCTTCCGCGGCGACGGCTTCCTCTACAAGATGGTCCGCCTGCTCACCGGCGCCGCCGTCCACGTCGCCCAAGGCCGGCTGCGGATCGAGGATCTCGCCGCCTTGCTCGACCAACCACCGGGCCTGCCGCTCGGGAAGTCGCCGCTTTGCGCGCCAGCGGACGGGCTCTACCTGCAGGAAGTCCTTTACTAGCCGCGACGCCGTTCCACGCTTCCCCTCGTGCGCAAGCCCGGGCCCAAGATTCTCGTTCCGCTCACCCTCGCCGCCGCGGCGGGCGTGGTTGCCTTCGTCATCTGGAAACAGGACCAGGCGTCGGTGACGGAACGGATCGGCTTCCAGGACGCCGACGAACCGCTCGCCATGCCGGCCGACGGCGACCCGGACCCGCGCCTCCACCTGCTCTCCGCTTGGGAAACCGCGCAAGTCCCGCGGGCCCTGCATTTCCAGCGCCCCCTCGGCGAGCTTTCCACCGGCACCTTGGGCGATCCCATCTTTGCCGCGGGGGACGGCTTGGCGATCCAAGCCGGCGATCATCCGGACCTCCCGGGAAAAGTCGTCATGCTCGCCCACCGCGACCGCGACGGAAACCCGCTCCGCACGATCTACGGTGGCCTGCGCGAAACGTCGGTGGCAGCCGGCGATCTCGTCCCGCGCGGCGCGGCGGTCGGCACGCTCGGCAGCGGTGGTTTCCACTTCGAGATGCGCAACACCTGGAGCCACGGCCTCGGAGACACGCCGGACCGCCTCGATCCCGAACCGCTCTTCGAGGAAAACCTCCCGCCGTCCCCCCTCGCCGTGGCCCTCGAGCCCGCCGCCGAGCCCTGGACCACCCTCGAAATCCGCAACGCCGAACGCCTCTCCGAACTCGAAGACGAGCCGGAGCGCGACTGATCATCCCGACAAGTCCGACGAGTCTGACAGGTCCGACCCGTCCGACGCCTCCGACAAGATCTCGAGAGTCCCCCGGCAATCCGGATACCCGGAACACCCCCAAAACTCCTTCC
>CBFGTW010000005.1:0-65754 GCA_965651855.1 uncultured Verrucomicrobiales bacterium | reverse complement strand
CGTCGTCGAAGGTTTTCGGGCGGTATTTCCGGGCGAAGACCTGATAGCTCACGCGGCGGAGTGTGGGCGGGTGCTCCGGGTTTGTCATCGGCGAAATCGGCCGGATGCCTCCGATCGCCCGCATCCGTCCATTGCCGTCACGGCAAGCGCCTGCTATCCAAGCGCCGTGAGCGAAAAGCCCGCCCTCTACCAAGAAGCCGCCCTCCGGATCCGCGGCCTGATCGCCGGCGAGCCGGACCGGATCGCGCGGATGGCGGGAATCGTCTCGGTGCTCCACGGAATGATGCCGCACTATTTCTGGACCGGCTTTTACCGCGTGAGCGGCGGTTCGCTGGTGATCGGACCCTACCAGGGCACGCCCGGCTGCGTCCGCATCGGCTGGGGCCGCGGCGTCTGTGGCACGGCTTGGGCGACTGGGAAAACGCAGCTCGTGCCGGACGTCCACGCGTTTCCCGGGCACATTGCGTGCGACCCGCGCTCGGCCAGCGAGATTGTCGCCCCGGTGCGCGACAAGCGCGGTGCGGTGGTCGCGGTTTTCGACGTGGACTCGGAGCAAGCCGGCGCCTTCGACGAAAGCGACCGCACTGGCCTCGAGGCGATCTTCGCCGATTGGGGCGAAGTTTGACGGGCGCGGTTGAAGGTCGAGCGGTCCGCTGATACGCTCGCCGCGGATGGAACGCCCGCCCGAAAACCCCACCGCAACTTCCGGCAGAAACCATCGGCGCGGCTTCCCGTGGCTGCGCGCGTCGTTTTTTGTCATCGTCTGCGCGACCGTCGCGCTGCTGTTCACGAACATTCCCGCGAAGATCAAACGCGGGCTGAAGGAAATCCTCGCGCCCGAGCCGGTGGTGCTTTCCACCGACGAGGACGACATCCGCCGGCAGATCGAATCGCGCCTGCGCAGCGAGTTCGAGCAGGACCTCGAACGGCAGATGGACGAGCTGAAAAAACAGGCCGCCGCCGAGGCCGCGGCGCAGGTCCCGCCGCCGCCCACAAGGCATACGCTCGGCAGTGTGACGGATGTCCGCCGCTTGCGCTCCGGCATTCCGTTTGAAACCGAAGTGAACGTGGAGGAAGGCGGCATCGCGTCGCGCGAACGCGAAAGCCCCGACAGCTACCGGGCCCGCTATCGCCTCGACGTCACCGTGCCGGCGCCGGCGAAATCCCTCGCCGAGCTGGAGAACACCACGCCGGAGATCGGCAAGATCCTGCCCGGCCTGCCGGCCTTGCTCGCGGACGCCGAGGTCTCGCCGTGGTTCTACAAGCTCTACGAGAACAAGACCACCCGCATCCGCCGTGACGCCCACACGCTCAACGAGCTGCTCACCAAGCACAACCTCTACGACTGCGAGACCATCCTCCACCTCACCGCGGAGAACGGCCGCCGTGTGTTCTTCATGCAGGCCGAGATGGACGTGGTGTCCGACGGCTCGGACGGCGACCGCCTGCCGGAGATGCCGGATGAAATCGTGAATTCCACGCATTACCAGCCGTTCACCAGCTACGGCTGGCCGAAGCGCACCCGCACGCCGAACCCGATGGTCTCCGGCTGGAAACAACGCATCAAGAACGCGGAGAAGGAACTCGCCGATCCCGCCACCACCGCGGAGCGAAAGAAGTGGCTGCTCGACCGAATCGCTTATCTCAAGCGCGGCATCGAAGACATGAAATACCGCAGCTTTCTCATCGCGGAATACGATCCGTTCATCGTCATTCCGGTGAATCTGCTCACCGCCTCGGGCGATGCTTTCGCGCCGAAGGTCGGCGACTACGCGGCGGTGGTCCACGGCGACAAGGTCTATCCCGCGATCGTCGGCGACGGCGGACCCACCTTCAAAGTCGGCGAGGCCTCGCTGCGGATGGCACGCGAGATCAACGAGCGCTCGTCCCCCTACAGCCGGCCGGTCTCCGACCTCACGGTGAGCTATGTCGTTTTCCCGCAAAGCCGCGAGGAACGCCGCGAGCCGCCGGACTACGCGAAATGGCGCGAGCGCACCGCCGCGCTGCTCGATGAAATCGGCGGCCTCGGCGAGGGCCACACCCTCCACGAATGGCAAGACCTCCTCGCCCCCGAACCCGAGCCGGAACCCGAGCCGGAACCCGAGCCGGAACCCGCAGCCGCCTCGGAACCCGCGCCCACCCCGACGGAAAGCGCCCCGGAGTGATCACTCATCACTCATAATTCATCACTCGAGACTCGCCTCGCCCTCTCCACCTTCAGCGCCCGCACCACGTGCAGCAGCAGCAGGATGCAGATCAGCGCGATCGCGGATTCGATGAGTGGCGCGGGTCCGCGTGAGCGGTCGCCGAGCCAGTATTGAGGCAGCGCCGCCAGGTTCGGCAATCCCCGGCCCGCGCCGAGCAGCGCGAGCACGCCTGCGCCGATCAGCCCGTGCCACGGCATTTTCAGGGTGAACAAACCGCAGATCACAATGCCGCCGCCGAGGGTCAGCGAGCCGGTCAGGAATCCCAGGCCCGCTTCGCCATCAAGCGCGTTGAAACCCGCAATGCCCAGGGCGACGATGGCCAGACCGCTGAAGAACAACTGGAAGCGCACGGGCCGAACGGAAGCGATTCGGGAAAGGGGGGGAAGGGAAAATTTGGGATTCGGAATTGGATGAATCGGGTAGCGCGTCGCGGCCCAATCCCCAATATCGAATATTCTTTCCTATCGTTCCTCGATCTCGACGCGGAAGAAGCGCAGCGGGTCCGCGAGCGGGGCGGTGATCTCCTGGAGGCCGCCGGCGACGGGGAGGCCTTGGTTCTGCGGGATATCCCACGGCGACCAATTCTCAAGGTCGGTCGAGCTGTCGATCCGGAACGCCCGGTTGGTCGGCAGGTGGAAACTCAGCGTGATGTCTTCGCCGTCGGCCGCAAGGTGGGTCCGCAGTTGGCTGGCGCTGTCCAGCGGATCCGTGCCGGCGAGGAACTCGGCCCGGTTGTTCGCGCCGTCGCCGTCGGGGTCCGCACCGGGTTCCCCGTCGGGATCTTCCGCACCAAAGGTCTCTTCGCGCCATTGGGCGTACGTCCGCCGCGCGGCGAGTTCCCCCTCGATCCATGAGGTGACGAGCGCGACGTTCGCCTCGTCGATCACGTTGCTGGCGATCGGTGGCATTCGGCTGAAGCCGGCGGTCGCGCCGATGCGGTGGAGGAGCACCGAGTGCTCGGGTTCACCGGGGACGACGAGCCGCATGTCGGGGTCGCCGCCGTTGTTGGCGACGGAGCCATTCACGAGCCCCGTTTCCTCGAGCGTCAGATGCTCGCGGGCGTCCCAGGCGGACGGCGCGGTGCCGCCGTCGCGGTGACAGTTCGAGCAGTTCACGGCGAGATAGGACCGGACGCGGGCCTCCTCGGAAAAGGCGGTCTCGTCAGGCCTGATGTGGCGCGGCAGGAGGTTCGGCGAGTCCGGCGTGTTGGCGAAGAAGCCGTGCTCTCGGAGGATGTCGAGCTGGTTGCCGTTCCAGCCGAGGATGCCGCCCGGCAGGTTGAACTGGCGGGTGTTGAACGACAACGCGTGGCCGGCCTGCGGCGTGTGGCAGGTCATGCACTCGGCCCGGCTCGGGATGCGCCAGGTCTGCGGCGCGGGCGTGCCTTTGTCGGTGACCGCGAGTTCGAAGTTTTCACCTTCGTCGGCCACCAGCGTGGCTTCGGTTTCCTCTTCGTTCCAGCGGTAGCTCACGCCGTAGGCACCGTCTCCGGTCTTCACCAACAGCCGGGTCTCGATGCGTTTCTTCGACTCCGGATTCCCGCGCTCCATCTCCATGTCGAAGTGTTTCACCCACAGCGCGCCGGGGGGCAGCGTCCAATTGCCGTCGCGGGACCACGTGTAGGTGGAAACGCCGTCGGGGATCATGAACCAGCGGTGCTTCTCGGCATGGTCGCTCCAAAACGGGAGGTTCACCGAGTAGGGGAGCAGGCCGGGATTCGGCGACAGGTCCGCGAGATCCGCGAACAAGCCGGTGGCGGTGAGCGTTTGGGGGAAACTTGTCGGAACATCGGAAGCCGCCAGCCGCAGCACGCGGTTGCCGCTGTAGTCGGCCACCAGCACGTCGCCGTTCGCGGGATTCACCCCGAAAGCCGAAACGCCGCCGAGCCCGGCGATCCGCTCGACCACCGGCGCGCCGGCGGGCTGGCGCTCGAGCGACCAGATGTTTCCCGACACGTGGTCGCCGAAAATATACTTCCCGGAAAGCGAACCGATCCTGCCGCCGCGGTAGATCACGCCGCCGGTCACGGATCTGCCTTGGAACGTCCCGCTGCCGTGCGAGTAGTCGTAAACCGGAGCCGCGTGATAAAGATTGTTGAAGTTCGCCGGCGCCTGGCCCGACTTCGCGCCGTTGATGTTTCCTTCGCGGAACGCCCAGCCGTAGTTGCCGCCGTTCACGATGAGGTTGACCTCCTCGCGCGCGCCTTGGCCGACATCGGCGCACCAGAGTTCTCCGGTCACCGGATCGAAGCTCATCCGCCACGGGTTGCGCAGGCCCACCGCGTAGAACTCGCGGCGGATCGTGCTCTGGGAGACCGCCGAGCCGAGAAATGTCCCGTCCCAAGGACCGCCGAGCGAGGTGTGGACGAAGGGATTGTCCACCGGGATCGAGAACCGCGCCTCGCCGCCATCGGTCGGGATCGCCGCATGGGACGTGGGCGCGACGTTGCCCGGCTTCTTGTCCACGTCGATCCGCAGGATGCCGGCGAAGAGGTCCTTGGTGACGATCTGGGCGTTGTTGTATTGGTCGTTTGCGCCGCCTTCATCGCCGACGGAGATATACAAATAGCCGTCCGGCCCGAATTGCAGGTCTCCTCCGTTATGGTTTCCCGCTTCGTCGGCTTGGTCGATGAGGATCAGCTCGCTGTTCGGGTCCGCGAGGTTCGGGTTTCCGGCTTGGGTGGTGAAGCGCGAGACCCGCTGTTTGAGTCCCCCGGAATTCACGGAGTAGAAAATGTAGAAATGACGGTTCTCGGCATAGTTCGGGTGAAACGCCAGCCCGAGCAGGCCGGACTCGCTGTTGGTGCTGATGCTTTCCCCGCGACCGTTGAGCAGCGACGGCAGGTTCAAGAAGGTCGACGAAGTCGGGCTGGCGGCCGTGATGTCCGGCACCACCTTGAGCAGGCCGCCTTTCTCGCAGACGAAGATCCGCTGCGTGTCTCCCGGAGGCGAGGCGATGCAGACCGGCGAGGAGAAACTCTGGCCCGGCACGGCATCGACCAGCTCGAAGGCGGTGGCCGGCGGCGCGTCCGGCACGTCGATCGCCGTGTTCGCCAAACGGAGGGACTCGGCGAAGGAAATCGACACCGTGCCGGTGGCGGATTGGCCGGTGCTGTTGGAGACTCGATAGACGAAGCTGTCGCTCTCCGGCGTGCCGTCCGTGTGCGTGTAGCGGACCGCGCCATCCGCGGTGATCTCCGTGGTGCCGTGCTGCGGCGGCGTGTCGATCTCCAGCGAGGAGACGACCACTTCCCCGGCAGCCTCCGCGAGCACGTCGATGCGCGCCTTCTGTCCGTGGTTCATCGTCACCTCGGCCGGCTCGACGGTCGGAGCGGGGAACGCGGCGTCCGGGCCGGCGTCGCGGCTCGCGGCGATTTGTGCGGGCGTGAGGACGTGGTCGTAGACCCGGAATTCGTTGTAGGCGATGTTCGAGTTGCTGTCGCCCGACCACTGGGAGCGACCGAGCCAGTTGTTCACGTCCCGGAGCTGGTGAAGGCGGACGTTGACGTCGACGGTGCCGACCTGCGTGCCGTTGCGATACCACGTGATCCGGCCGCCGCTGCCGGCGTGTGTGCCGACACCCGCCTGATAGACGGCGACGATGTGGTACTGGGTGCCGGTCACCATTTCCACGCTCGCGTCGGAGTTCTGCTCCGGCGTGCCGTCGTGGCGGATGGAAAAGCGCTGCTCGTTGAGGTTTCCGCCGCGCTGCACGGCGAGCATGAACTGGTCGACGCTTTGCGTTCCGCCCGGAGCACCGGTTTCACTCCCGGTGATTTCCCCCGCGGTGCCGATCCCGAAATCGAAGAGCCGCTGCCAGCTCTTGTTGGAAACAACGGTCGCCCAGAATTCGAGCGTGAGATCGGTCTTGGAGGAGATCAGGCCATTCGGCAGATCGACGTAGGCGGAAATGCTGCCGGGCGCTTGGTTTCCGTTGGTGGTGCCGGGCAGGGTCAATTTGCTGCCGTCCAGCGTCGCGCCGTTGCCGCGGATCACGGCGGGCGCGCCGGAAATGGCGTCCGCCAAGATCGTGCCGCCGGGGGCGGAGCCGGTCTCGTCGAACGACCAACGGTGTGTGACGCGTTGGGCGCTGGCTGCGGTCGTGGCGGCCGCGAGCAGCCATGCAAGATGTCTCGATTTCATGGCGCGAAGGTCTTGGGAACGGAGCCAGACGCTTCTGCCGGTGGACGCCCGTGTCAAGGAATCGGGCGCGACGTGCGCCGGCCGGCGGATTTTGCGGCTGTCAGCGGGGCGTCAGGCGGTCTATCGAAGGCCGTGGAACGAACCCGGCACAACCGGTCGACGAGCGCCATTTTCCGGATCATCGGCGGCTGCGAGCGGCCGCCGGGCGAGGCGGAACTGCGGACGAGACGGAGCGACATGCATCCGGCGGAAACGGCGGCCCTGGCCGTGCTCGTTCCACTGACGGTCGTGGTGGCCGTGGCCGGCTCGATCGATGGCCTCGCCGGCTGGCTGTTGGCGGTGCCGCTCGGTTTCCTGCTGCTGAACGTCGTGCCGTTCTTCCTCGCCTGCCGCACGCCGCGGACGCAGTGGCTCGGCTGGCTGGCCCTGCTGGTGGTCTGGGCGTGGTTTCAGCGGGACGGGGGCGGCGTGACCGGCTTCGTCGCCTGGATGTGGCTGGTGATTGCCGCGGTGGAAATGGTGGCCGCGGTTTCGCTCGTGGTTTTGAAGCCGCTTGCCGGCGGTCGCGGCAAGGCGTGGCGGGTGGCCCTGCTGGCGGCCCCGCATCTCGTCGTGCTTGCCGCCGGATTCTTCTGGGGCTGGTGGTGGGCGGCTGCCGGCGGCGCTCTCATCGCGTCGCTCTACTGCGCGATGGTCCTGCGGCCGGGTTCGCAAGCGCTCGGACCCGTGGCGACGCGCTGCGGCGAAGGAATCGTGGTCACCATCGATGATGGCCCGCACCCGCGGGACACGCCGGCATTGCTGGACGAGCTGGATCGACACGATGTGCGAGCCGTCTTTTTCCTCATCGGAGAAAATGCGGCGCGGCATCCGGAGCTGGTCCGCGAGATCGTCCGGCGCGGCCACGTCATCGGCAACCACACGCAAAGCCACCCGCAGGCGAGCTTCTGGTGCCGCGGTCCGTGGCGGACGCGGCGCGAGATCGCGGAATGCCAGTGGATGCTTGCGGAGATCTCCGGCGAACGGCCGCGCTGGTTCCGCGCGCCGGTGGGGCACCGGAACTTTTTCACCCATCCCGCGGCCATGGAACTCGGGCTCGAGGTGATGGCGTGGACCCGCCGCGGCTACGACGCCGTGGAAACCGACGCCGGGAAAGTGCTCGCCCGGATCGTTCCCAAACTCCGCGAGGGCGACATCGTCCTGCTCCACGAGGGCACGCCTCACGCGGTGGAGGTGCTCCGCGGCGTGCTCGGCGCGGCCCGGGAAAAAGGCCTCGCCGTCAGGCTTCCCGGCTGAGGACGATCAGGTGGTTGTTGAACGGCGTGCCACCCCAGAGCGGCGTGATCCGCACCGGCCCGAACTCGCCGAGGATGCGCCGGAAATCCTCCGCGGCGGGATAGTGGGACGGCGCGGATTTCATCCAGAACGTCGCCTTCGCCAGAATGTCGCCGGCCACCGTGACGCCGAACCGCCAGGAGCGGTCGCGCAGCCCCGAGCGGATGACGAGCTTGCCTCCCGGCGCCACCCGTTCGGCCGCCAGTTGCAGCAGCGATTCCTGCTCCGCCGGGCGGAAGAACTGGAGAATGTCGAGGATGCTCACGTTTCCGGCGTGGTCCGGCAAGCCGTTGCGGGCGTCGTGGACGCGGAAAACGAGTTGCTCGTCACGGAGTTGCGCCGCGGCCTGCGACGCGCTGGCGATCTTCCTGCGGTCGTAGTCGAGCCCGAGCACGGGCATGGCCAGCCCGCGCTCGCGGAGGAAAAACGCCAGCAGGCCGAGCCCGCAGCCGAGGTCGAGCAAGGGCAGCGCCGAAGTACGAAGTTCGTCGTAGATCGCGCCGTAGAGCGGATCGGACCGCAGCTTCGCGGAGGCGTAGTGATAGTCCCAGCGACGTGGGAAAAGCGCGGGAATGGCGGTCGGAGCGGTGGCGTTCACGGATGGTGCGGGTTTTGCGCCTCGAGAGGATTCGCGCCGCGCAGCAGGAGCAGCGGCAGGCGGACGAGGAAGCCAAAGAACAAGCGCATGTGCATCCAGGTGAGCAGCGTGTTGTCGCGCAGATAGCGGAACTGCGAGACGCCGCCTTCCTCGCGGCTCGGATAGCGGACGGGCGTCGGCAGGTTCACGATCGGCACGCCGCGCCAGGCGAGGCGGACGGCCACCTCGGGATCGAAATCGAAGCGCCGCGCGAAAACCGTCGACTCCATCACCGCCAGAAGCGCCTCGGCCGGATAGAGCCGCATGCCGAAAAGCGAGTCGTCGATGCCCCAGCCGAGCGTTTCGAGATTCGCCCAGAAGTTGGAGATCTTCCGTCCGCCGACGCGGATGGCCGGCGCGGAGCTGTCGAACACCGGCCGGCCGAAAACCGCCGCCTCCGGATGCCGGGCGGCCATTTCCGTGAAGCGCGGGATGTGGTCCGCCGGATGTTGGCCGTCGGCGTCCATCGTCAGGACGTGGGTGAATCCGGCGCCGAGCGCCTCGCGCAGCCCGTGCAGGACGGCGGCGCCCTTTCCGCGATTCTCCGGCAGGACGAGCACGCGCAGCCGGTCGTGCAGATCATCGAGCAGGGCGGGGGAGCCGTCGGTCGAGCCGTCGATCACCACCCAGACCGGGAGATCCTGCCGCAGCGCGCCGAGCACCGTTTCCCGCAGGATCGGGCCCGTGTTGTAGCTCGGGATCAGGATGAGCGGACGCGGCGCGGGCATGGGCGGCTTGCTGTAAACGCCGTGCGGCGGGCTAGCAAGCCCCCGCGCCGCGGTCGGTCTCCACCTCGATCTGCCGGCGCAGCGGGTGCGGCTTCGCCAGCTCGTGCTCGAAGACTTCCTGCAAGCGTCGGGTGAAGGCTTGGGCGGACTCGTCCGGCTCCGGCCGCATCGGCGGACCGACTTGGTATTCCATCACGATCGGGAAGGCCGGCGGTCGCCACAGCGGCCAGCCTTTTTGCAGGAAGCGCGTGTTGCTGCGGATGAAAATCGGGTACACCGGCGCGCCGCTGCGGCAGGCGACGATCGCGCACCCGCCCTTGAGCGGGTTGATCCAGCGCTGGTCCGCGCGCGTCCGGGTGCCTTCGGGGAACAACAGGAGCTGGCCGCCGCCGCGCACCGCCGCCACGGCGTCGCGCAGCATGCGGGTGGTGGTGCCGTTCGGGATGTAGCCGGCGAGCTTCGCGCCGCCGCCGAGGAAGGGATTGTGGAGGATCGCGCGCTTCATCACGCAGATCGTCCGCGGCAGCCGGGCGATGATGAAAACGGCGTCCCAGAGCGAGGCATGGTTCGGCGCGAGGATCAGCGGCCGGGATTCCCTCGCGAGCGGCGTCAGCGCGGAAAGATCGACGCGCACCAGCCCGGTGGCGCGCAGGTAGCCGACGAACGAGCGGAACAAGCCGTGCAACAGCCCGCGCCCGAGCCGGCCGCCGAGGCGCTTCGGCAAAACCAGGTGCAACGGCAGGCAGACGAGCGTGACCAGCAGCCCGACGACGCCCCAGTAGAGGATCGCTCCGGTCATCGCCAGCAGGTCGCGGCAAACGCGCCAACCCGAGCGGAGGCGGCTGGCCTCCGGAACGCTCGCCAAGGCGGTGGGATCGACGGGCTGCAACAAAGCGACGGGGAGAAGAATTGAGGCGGTGCGGGACGCTAGGCACGGCGGCGACGCGCGGTCGATGGGATTTTTCCGCGATGCGGACTTGCGCGGAATCCGCCGGTCGGTGGCAGCATCCGCCATGCCCAACGAGCCCGGCCAAGCCCTCGACGCCCTCCCGCACGGCCCCGAATTCCGGTTCGTCGACCGGCTCGTGTCGCTCGATCCGGGTCGCGAGGCGGTGGCCGTCTTTCGGCTTGATCCCGCCACTCCGTTTCTCGCCGGCCATTTCCCGGGAAACCCGATGATGCCGGGCGTCCTCCTGGTCGAGGCAATCGCGCAGCTCGGCGGGGTGGTCGCCCAAAGCGATCCGGATCATGCGGCGCTCGCGGATCTCCGCCTCACCGGGATCCGGGCCGCGAAAATCCTCGGAGCCGTCGCGCCGGGAGAATCGCTCGAGATTCACGCCAAGATCGAAGCGCGCCTCGGCAATCTCTTGCAGGTCGACGGCTCGGTCCGCGTCCGCGGCGAAACGGTCGCCACCGCGAAAGTGGCGCTCGCCGGGCGGTAGGGGGGCGATTGCGGGGTGGAAGAGTTTGAACCGCCAAGTCGCCAAGGAAGATGGGGTTCGGTGTTTCGGAGCGAGACGAGAACGAGACGCGACTGACTCGCGCGAAGCCGTTTGGAATTTGATGCTTTGGATTTAGTGCTTTCTAAAACTCACACACCCGCGCCGGCCGGAGCCGGACGCGGGTGTGCTTTAGCCTCCCTGGAAATCGGATGGTCGGGCGCGGATCACTCGTCCGGCAAAGGACCGGGCATCGGGCGCCACTGGAAATTGAATTTCAGGCCGTTGCCCTTGAAGCCTTGGTCGAGGTTGAGCGCTTCGACGCGGCTGCGGACATCTTCGGGCGCGGCGGCCTTGTCCTGTTCCGTGTCCCACGGGCCGGACCAGACAATCTGGTCGTCCGGTCCGCGGACGGTGAGTTCTTTCGCTCCGTCGCGGGCTTTCAGCTCGACGGTGCCCTCGTCGTCGCGGATGCGGACGGTGGCGTCGGATTGCAGCTTCATCCCCTCGGCTTCGGGAAATTCGAGCGGATCGTTGTCGAGCAATCTGGCCATGCGGTCCTGCATCTCGCGCATGGCCTCGGCCATCGGCGGAAGCGGAGCCACGGCGCCGACTCCCGGGCCGCCGAGGCGCAGGTGGCGTTCGATCGCCTCGCGGATGCGCCGCGCCTGGTCCGGCGGCATGCCGTCGAGCATCATCCTGTCGAGGTCGCGCGGCATGTCGGCCAAGGCGGCCTGACGCGATCCGAGCTTTACCTTGCGGGTCGCCTTTTCGCCTTGGTGGATCACCTGGACGTCCACTTCGTCGCCCGGTTGGAGGGCAAGCGTTCTTTCCCGCAGCTCTTCGGGCGAACCCACGGGCTCGCCCGCGATGTCGAGGATCACGTCGTGCTCGGCGATGCCCGCCGCGGCGGCCGGACCGTCGGGCACGACGTTTCGGACGAGGACGCCATTGCCGGCTCCGAGCTTGAGATGGGCCGCGAGCACCTCGGGCAGCGGCCCGCTCGCGACGCCGAGGTAGGCGGAGGCGGGCAAGGTGGCATCGTCAGCCGGCGCCTCGACCTCGGGCGGCGGCGCGTTGTCCGGCGGAGCTTCGATTCCCAGAACCGGAATCGCGGCGGCGGCAAGGCCGCCGGTGATGAGAAGGAGATGGAAGCGGGGCTTCATGTCGGTCTGCGTACTAGCAGCGTAGTAGCGCGGGGCGATTGTTTCCGAATTTTTCGCTCAATCGATCTGCTCGGGGACGATCAGATACTCCACGCGCGGTTGTTCGAGTTCGACGGTCTTGCCGTGCTTGTCGCGCACGGTGACACGGTCGATGTATTCGACGCGGACGACGCGGTGCGAGCGGTCCTTCGAGTGCCAGACGACGCCTTCGTCGCGCGTGCCGCTCAGGCCGCGGGCGAAGTTCGCGGGCAGGGCCGGTCCGGCCGGGGCGGTGGCCACCGTCGTGCGGGCGGCCCCGGTGTTGCCGGCCACGGGAGCCGGTGCCGCGTCGCGGAAGCCGGCGGGGAGCAAGAGCGCGGTGGCGGCGCCGCACAAGGCGACGGCCGCCGCGGCGGCGACCATCGGCCGGGAACGACGCCGTGCGGCGGACGCGGCCGGCGGTTTCGGGAACAAGAGGATTTTCTCGTCCACCGGAAAGGCGGCTCCCGCCACCGAGTGCTCCAGCTTCGCCATGAAGGCGGCCGGCAAGCGGGCGGGAGCGGCAAGCGTGCGCAGGTGGCTCTCGAGCTGACTTTCGTCCCGGTGGAGCGCGGTGGGATCGCCTTCGGCGCAGTCCAAAAGGCGGGACAGCAGCGCGCCGTCGAGGCGCGCGGGCTTCAGAACGGCCAGGGAGGCTTCGGTGTCCTGGAATTCGTCGTTCATGGAGTCGGATGACATGGCGAGCGGATGAAAAGTCAGATCGAGAGATCCCCGCGGCGGCGGGCACCTCCGAGGCTGCGTTTCAAAGCTTCAAGTCCGTAGCGATACCGCGAGGCGGCCGTGTTTTGCGAAATCCCCAATGTTTCGCCGATCTGGGCGAATGTCTGGTCGCCCCAGATCTTCATGACGATCACCTCGGCGAATTTCGGCGGGAGTTCCTTGAGGCCGCGCTCGAGTTGGGCGCGGGTCTCGTCGTCGGAGGCCTCGCTCTCGAACCACGGGTGGAAGCCTTCGCGCTGGTCGGCTTCCGCTTCGGTGCTGACGGTGTCTTCGCGGCGCTTGCGGCGGTCGTCGCGCCGGCTCAGGTCGATCGCGAGCCGCCGGATCGCGGTGTAGAGGTAAGGCAGCCAGGATTCCTGGCCGCCGACGAACTCGCCCGAGCGGAGCTTGTCCACCAGCTTCACCAGCGCGTCCTGCAGGATGTCCTCGGCGTCCTGTTGCGAGCGGGTCTGCTGGCGGGCGAAGAGCAGCAGTTTCGGGCCGTGCTCCTGAAGCCATTCGCGCCAAGCCGAGGAGGCCGGCGAAGCGCCCGGTGCGGGTTGGGGATTTGCCATGTCGGGTGAGTCTTTCATTCAGAGTTTCTCGGCACGGCGTGGAGCGCGGATCAGCCCTTCCAGCCGCCGAGCTTGCAGACGCGCTTGAAGTGCGCCGCCTCGACGGGCGTGATGGACAAGCGGGTGCCGCGCTGGCAGACGACCATCTTCGAGAGCACCGGATCTTCCTTCAATGCGTCGAGGGTGACCATCCTCGCAAAGGTAGCCACGTGTTTGAAATCGACAAGCCACCATCGCGGGTTTTCCGGCGCGGCCTTGGAATCGAAGTACTCGCTGGAGGGATCGAACTGCGTCGGGTCCGGATAAGGCTCGCCCACCACCTCGGCCACGCCGACGACGCCCGGTGGCTTGGCGTTCGAGTGGTAGAACAGCGCGCGGTCGCCCGGGCGCATGTCCTTCCACATGAAATTCCGCGCCTGGTAGTTGCGCACGCCGCTCCACGGTTCCTGCTTCACCTTCTCGAGATCGGAGATGCCGAAAACGTCGGGCTCGGATTTGATCAGCCAGGGCATCGCGGGATCAGGCGATCGATTTGACCAATCCGTCTTTCGGCGACGGCAGCGGCAGGTGTTCCGGTCCGAGCTCCAGGCCGCGGGCGGCGCGGACGTCGGCCTCCACGGCTTCGAGGATATCCAGCTCCGGGCGGAAATCCGCGGCGTGATACGAACTGCGGACGAGCGGCCCGCTGGCGACGTGGCGGAACCCTTTTTGCAGCGCGATTTCCTTCAGTTCGTCGAAGGCGGCTGGCGTGATGTATTCCACCACCGGCAGGTGCTTCGGCGTCGGGCGGAGGTATTGGCCGAGGGTGAGCACGGTCACGTCGTGTTCGAGCAGGTCGTCCATCGCCCGGAGGACCTCTTCGCGACGCTCGCCGAGGCCGAGCATCAGGCCGCTCTTGGTGGCGACCTTGCCGTTCACCATCGCCTTGGCCTTTTTCAGGACGACGAGGCTGCGCTCGTATTTCGCCCGCGAGCGGACGAGCGGTGTGAGGCGCTCCACGGTCTCGAGGTTGTGGTTGAAGATGTGCGGGCGGGCGTCCATCACCCTCTGGAGGGCCCAATCGCGGTCATTGAAATCGGGCACCAGCACTTCAATGATGATGCCGGGAACGGCCTCGCGCACCGCCTCGATGGTCCGCTGGAAATGCTCCGCGCCGCCGTCCTTGAGATCGTCGCGGGCCACGGCGGTGATCACCACGTGGCGGAGGTTCATGCGGCGCGTCGCTTCGGCCACGCGCTGCGGCTCGTCGCTTTCCAAGGCATCGGGGCGCGCCGTCTTCACCGCGCAGAACCCGCAGGCGCGGGTGCACTTGTCACCGGCGATCATGAAGGTGGCGGTGCCCTGGCCCCAGCATTCCCAGCGATTCGGGCACTGGGCCTCCTCGCAGACGGTGACCAGCTTGAGGTCCGTGATCAGCGATTTGGTGGACCAAAACGCCGGGTTGTTCGGCAGGCGCACCTTGATCCAGGACGGTTTCTTGTCCCGGTGCAGCGCCGGATCCATCTTCATTTTCGGTCCGCAGCCACTCATGCCGGGCGGACGCTAGGAGCGGACCGCCGGACGGGAAAGGGGAAAAAGGTGGCCGGACGAAGCTTCGGCGGCGCGGCGACGGGAAACGCGTGGGGATTTCCCGGAGCAGCGGAGCGTTTCCTTTGGGTCGCCGGCCGGCGACCTCACTCGGCCTCGCGGGCCGGCGGGCCGGACTCGAAGCGCATCAACTCGGCGATGAAGGTGAGGGGGATGTGGCCGGTTTCGCCGTTGCGGTTCTTGGCGAGCACGAGCTCCGCCTTGCCGGCCTCGGCCTCCTTTTCCTCGGCGTCCTCGGCATAGTAGGCCGTGCGGTAGAGCAGTCCCACCATGTCCGCGTCCTGCTCGATCGAGCCGGATTCGCGGAGGTCCGACATGCGCGGCACGCCGAGGCTCTTGCCGCTGCGGCTTTCCGGTCCGCGGTTGAGCTGCGCGAGGATGACGATCGGAATGCCGAGTTCCTTGGCGAGGCCCTTGATCCCGGCGGAAATTTCCGCGATCTCGCGCTCGCGGGAGTTCTCCGCCTGCTTGGTCCGGGATTTCATGAGCTGCAGGTAGTCGATCGCGATCATCTGGATGTCCTCGTCGCGCTTCTTGCGGCGGGCCTTCGCGCGCAGCTCGTTGATGGAAATGCCCGGCGTGTCGTCGATGAACATCTTCGATTGGGCCGTTTCCAAGGCGGCGCGCTGGATGCGCTGGAGGTCCGCCTTGGTCGGCGTATAGCCGCGCGAGAGGCTGCTCATGGCGAACTTCGCCTTGGAGAAAACCACGCGCTGCACGAGCTGGAAGGCGCTCATTTCGCAGGAAAACACCATCACGGGCTTCTGCTGGTCGATGCACACGTGCTCGACGATGTTCATCATGAACGACGTTTTTCCCATCGAGGGACGGGCCGCGATGACAAACATTTCGCCGGGTTTCAGGCCGCTGCTCATGCGGTCCAGTTCCTCGAATCCGGTGGGTATTCCCTGCGCGCCGCGGTCGCCCGCCAGCAGGGCCTCGAACTGCTCGATCACCTCGTTGACGGACTGCTTGATCGTCGGCGCCTTGCTGGTCTCCGATCCCTCGCGGATCGCCAGCACGCTCGCTTCCACGGAATCCAGCAGGGCGGCCACTTCGTCCGGGCTGCCGTAGGCGCGGGAGATCGCCTCGTGCGCATTGTGGATGATCGAACGAAGGACGAACTTGTCCTTCACGTGCTGGAGGTGGTGGCGGAAGTGCCCCGGGCTCGGCGCGTAGGTGTAGAGGTCCGTGAGCGCCGCCGGGCCGCCGACGCGGTCGAGCAGACCGCGGTCGAGCAGGCGCTGCACGAGCGAGACCAGCTCGATTTCGTGACCGCCTTCGAACAGCTCGATCAAGAAACCGAACAGCGTTTGGTGGGCCGGCAGGTAGAAATGCTCCCGGGTGAGCTTTTCCTCGACCGCCACGCCGATCCATTCCTGCGGGTCCTGCAACATCGAGGAGAGCAGGCTTTTCTCCGGACCCACGGCGTGGGGCAGCGCCCGCGTCACGTCGTCCTGGGCGCTGGCGCCATCCTGGAGAGCGGGGGATTTTTTCGGAGCGGTTGCGGCTTTCGTCTCGACGGCCATGGCGGGCGGAGATGCTGCCGAATCCGACGGGCTCCGGTCAATCGCGCCCGTTGGGAACGATCGTGCACAACTCCGCATTTCCCTCATCGCCAACCGGCGGCGGGCCGATAAAAATCCGCCGCGATGCGAGCGGTGATCCAACGGGTGGCGGAGGCGTCGGTGACGGTCGACGAAAGGCGGATTTCGGAAATCGGCGGCGGCCTGCTGATCCTGCTGGGCGTCGAGCACGGCGACGGACCCGAGGACGTGGCCTGGCTCGCGCCGAAAATCGCCCGCATGCGGATCTTCGCGGACGCGCAGGGCAAGATGAACCTTTCGCTTCCCGATACCGGCGGCGGCGCGATCGTCGTCAGCCAATTCACGCTGCACGCCTCCACCAAGAAGGGAAACCGGCCGTCCTTCATCCGCGCCGCGCCGCCGGAAGTCTCCGAGCCGCTTTACGAGTCGTTCTGCCAATCCCTCGGGCGCGAGATCGGGAAACCGGTCGACCGCGGCATCTTCGGCGCCGAGATGAAGGTCGCCCTCCTCAACGACGGGCCGGTCACCATCGTGATCGATTCCCGCCAGCGGGAGTAGCCGCGAGCGGGCAGTGATTCGCGGATCCGAAATTTCTGGATTCCGTGATTTTCCGGCGATGAAAACGACCTTGCCGGCACCGGGCGGCCGGGGAATGCTGTGCGGCGACAAATCGGATGGGACGCAGGGACAACAAAAAGCGGGGCGAGCGCCCGGAACCGGGCAAGTGGTCGAATGAGATCCAAGGCATCGCATTGATCGCCGGCGGGTTGATCCTGCTGCTGTCGCTCGTTTCCTACAGCCCCGCGGATCTCCCGCGCTGGGGGTTTCTCGAGGCGATGGCGGACAAGTCGGGCCGCGAGGGCTCGAACCTGATCGGCCCGGTCGGCGGGCTGCTGGGCTTTGTCCAGATCCTGCTGTTCGGCGCGGCCGGCTGCCTGGTGCCGATCGCGATGATTTGGTTCGGCGTCGTGAAGATGGCCTTCGACGGCCGGGTCTGGCCGCGCCTGTTCACCGGCTTTCTGGTGCTTGTCCTTAGCGGCGCGGCTTTTCTCCACGCGGCGGATTTCTTCTTTGTCGAGTGGACCGAGCGGGTCCGCATGAGCAGCCCCGGCGGAGTGATCGGCCACGGGCTGGGCGGCTTTGTGCTGACCAATGTGATCGGCCGCGCCGGCACCTTGTTGCTCGCCGGGGCGGCTTACCTCATCGCGCTGATCCTGCTGACCGGCCACCAGCCGGTGCGCTTCACCAAGACCTGCTGGCGGCTGCTTTCGGCAAAGATCGCCGCTTGGCGGGAGAGCCGCAGCGAGGCCGGTCGGGCCGCGGCGCGCGAAGCCGAGCTGGCCGCCGAGCGCGAACGCCAGCGCGAACAACGCCGGAAGGACCGCGAGGCGCAAAAGGCCGCCGCTGCCGAAGCCGAGGCCGCCGAGCCGCAGACCATGCTCCCGCTGCGGGAAACCCCGGCGCCGCAGATCATCGATGCCTCGCAGCGCCGCGCCGCCGATCCCGTCACGCCGGGCACGAAGCCTTTCGAGCGCAAGAAACCGGGCCACCAATCGCTCTCGGTCAGCGGCTTCGAGGACTACGAGCTGCCCGGATTCGACCTGCTCGACGCGGTGGAGGAAAACGAGGCCCCGGAAGCGAACCGCGACGAGCTGATCTCCACCCAGCGCACGATCATCGACACGCTCAAGGCCTTCGGCATCGACGTCACCGCCGGCGACATCACCCGCGGCCCGACCATCACGCGCTACGAGATCTACCCCTCAACCGGTCTGCGGGTTTCCCGGATTTCCCAGCTCGAGGCGGACCTCGCCCGTGCCACCTGCGCCGAGCGCATCAACATCCTCGCCCCGATCCCCGGCAAGGACACCGTCGGCATCGAGCTGGCGAACTCGCAGAAGGTCGCCGTGCCGTTGCACGAACTGCTCCACGATCCCGAATTCCGTTCCGCGAAAAAGAAAATCCCGCTCGCACTGGGCAAGGACGTCTACGGCAAGACCGTCATCGGCGACCTCGCGGCCATGCCCCATCTCCTCGTCGCCGGCGCCACCGGCTCCGGGAAATCCGTTTGCATTAACTCGATCATCGCCTCGATGTTGTTCAAGTTCGGCCCGGATGAATTGAGATTCATCATGGTCGATCCCAAGGTCGTCGAGATGCAGATGTACAACCGTCTGCCTCATCTCGTGGTGCCGGTGGTGACCGATCCGAAGAAAACCGTCGCCGCCCTGAAATGGGTCGTGAACGAGATGGAGAAGCGTTACCGGATCTTCGCCAAGGAAGGCGTCCGGAATTTCGACAGCTTCAACAACCGGCCGCGGAAGGAGAAGGAAGCCCCGGCGAAGGCCGCCGCCGCGGAGCCGCCCGGGGAATCCGAGGCCCCGCCATGGGAAGAGACGCCGCCGGCGGACGAGGAAGCGCCGTTCGCCGAAGTCGGCCCCGCTGCCGATGCCGGTCCGCCCGCCAGCCATCGCCCGCCGTCGTGGATCGACGAGGTCGAGGACGACGCGCAGGTGGAATCCATCGCCGCCGCCCTCGAGTCGGGAGAACTCGGTCCCGAGGCCGATGAGGACGACGAGGATTTCCAGACGGACGAAGAAAGCATCCCCGATCGGTTTCCTTACATCGTCGTGCTCATCGACGAGCTCGCCGACCTGATGCAGACGGCTCCGGCCGATGTCGAGATGTGCATCGCGCGCATCGCCCAGAAGGCCCGTGCCGCCGGCATCCACCTGATCATCGCCACGCAGACGCCGCGGGCGGACGTGGTGACCGGCATCATCAAGGCGAACATCCCGTGCCGGATCGCGTTCCAAGTTTCCTCGCAACTCGACTCCCGCGTCATCCTGGACACCAAGGGCGCGGAAAAACTCGTGGGCAAGGGCGACATGCTCTACCTGCCGCCCGGCTCGGCGAAGCTCGAGCGCGCGCAGGGAGCCTTCGTCTCGGACGCCGAGGTCGAGCGGATCGTCGATCATTGCGGCCAACAGGGCGAGCCGGTCTTCGAAACCGACATCCAGGCCTCGATCAACGCCAGCGAGGACGAGGGGGAAGAGGAAATCTCGGACGCCGACGAAGAGCTCATCGTCAAGTGCATCGAGGTCGTGCGCCAGGAACAGAAGGCCAGCACCTCGTTGCTCCAGCGCCGGCTGCGGCTCGGCTACACCCGCGCCGCCCGGATGGTGGACATCCTCGAACAACGCGGGATCGTGGGCCCCGGAGACGGCGCGAAGCCGCGCGAGGTCTACCTGAAGTAGCGGCTCCGGATTTTTCGGTATCCGGGAGATTTTCCGGTTGTCAAAGCCCGGCTCCCGCCCCTAAATCCCGCCCCGCCCGCGAGGGCGGTGAGGTTGCAAAGGCTCGATAGCTCAGTTGGTAGAGCAGCGGATTGAAAATCCGCGTGTCGCTGGTTCGAATCCGGCTCGAGCCACCTCCTCCCGCAAGGAAGTGGAGGGCTCTTTGGAAGGCGCGGCCGCCTTCGATCACGGACCCGGATCGGAATCCGGTCATCCGGCGAACTCTCCGGTTTCGTGGCGGCCACTTGAAATGTCTGGTCCGCCGGAGGTGAAAGGCATAGCATGCAGGCCGCGCGTGTCCGGGCGTGACAATCTTCCCGGGTCTTCTTGGAGATGAGCTTCAGCGACATGATCCTCAGCAGCCGCGGGCCCGGCTTGATCGGGACCTTGTTGGCATTGCTGGTGATCGCGGGCTTCGGCACCTTGTATGTGCTTGTCTTCGATGATTCGCTGCAAGGACAGCCGAGCGCCTTGGCGGCCGAGGTGGCCGAGAAGCGGGGCCGGATTCTGAAGTTGAGCCAGTCGCTCGCCTCCGCCCGCGCGCGCCTGGAGGACGCCTTGGAGAGCAGCTCCGGCCAGGGCCCGGTAGTCTTCAGGACCGGTCCTCGCGAGGAACGAGGCTCGGCTGGCGGTCGAACGGGCGGCGCGGGGTTGCCTCGTGGACCCCGGCGAACACGTGGACCTGGAAGAGTTTGTCGGCTTGCTTGAAAGCGCGGCCGAGGGCCTGGAAGAGGAAATCGCGAGGCTCGGGAGCGAGTTCGCCACCTACCGCCGGCAACACCGCCGCCAAGTTTGGGAAGAAGCAAAAGGTGAGACTTGGCCGGTGCTCGGGCTGCCCAACGGCAAGATATACGAGGAGGTCGCGATCCGGCGGATTTCGGAAGTGGGCGCGGAGTTTTCACACAAAACTGGCATGGCGCGGATCGCGGCGCCCGACCTGCCGCCGGATTGGCAGGAGCGCTTCCGCTGGGATGACGAAGAGCGGCTCGCGGCGTTGCGGCGCGAGGAGGAGGAACAAAGGAGCCTGTTCGCGGGGGAGGTCATCCACGCCCCCGGGGTGGAGCCGCTCCATGCCGGCGCGAGCGCCGAGGAACTCGAGCGGGCGCGTCGCGACGTGCGCACCTGGGCGTCCCGCGTCGCCATCCTCCGCGTGCAACTGAACCAAGCGGAAGCCAAGGTCCGGCAGGGGCTCGGCGCCCGGCGGGAACTCGAGGGGGTGGAAGTCTGGAGCGTCCGCGCCAACCGCCTTTCCGACGAGCTGACCCGGGCGACGGTGAGCCACCTGCGCGCCCGGGAATGGCTGGGGAAAATCTCGCCGGTGGATCCGGTTCTGCGGGGGCGTTGAGGCGGTGGCACATGTAAAGGGACGGCCTTTCGCGGAAACGTTGCAGTTGGCATAATCACATCGCGCTTGACGAGCTGCCCGATCCCCGGGCCATTGGTGGCGGTGCGCCGCGAAGATTTGGCATGAGCCGCATTATCCGCAGGCGGACGACTTCCGCACAGGCGTTCCATTCCTCGACATGAGTTTCAGCGACATGATGAGCAGCGGCCGCGGCCCCGGCCTGATCGGCATGCTGTTGGCGCTGGTGGTGTTGTTCGGTTTCGGCGCGTTGTACGTGCTGGTATTCGACGAGCGGCTGCGGGGGAGCGACCGGACCATCGAGTCGATTCTGGTGGAGCAGGAACGCGAGATCCGCTCCTTGGGCGAGCGGCTCGCGAACGGAACCCGCCAGATCGACTTCCGCGATGAAAGGCTGGAGGAGAACCAAGTGCTCGCGGAACAACTGGCGGCGAACCGAAGCCAGGTCCGCCGGATCGCGGAGCTGGTTTCGCGCCGCGACCTCGCGGAGGATGGCACCGCCGGGGTGAGGCGGGAATTTGACGCCTACCGGCGGCGGTACCGGGAAATCGCGGGGCTGGAGGCCGTGGGCGAGCGATTCGAGCGGCTGACGTTGGAGGACGGGCACATTCTCCACGATGTCGAAATTCGCGCCGCGGACGAGATCGGGCTCAGCTTGCTGCACGCCGCGGGCTTGCAGCGAATCCCTTACAAGGATCTGCCGCGTGAAATGCGCGTGAGATTCGATCGCGACCCAGTTTCCACGGCAACGGCCGCGACCGCCGGATCGGAGCCGGCGGAAGAGGAGGCCGCCGCCGGTTCGGATCCGCCGCCGCGGCTCGAGACGCGGCGCGAGCGCCTGGTCCGCGAAATCGCCATGAAGGAGCGCGAGATCCGGGCGCACCAAGCGGCGATGCGGGAGCTCGACACCCACATCCGGCTCGCGGCCGAAGACGCCTCGACGCGGGCGGCCGCGGGCAGACCGACCGAGGGCGGAGACCGGGTTGCGATGCTCCGCAGCCGCAGGCAATCGCGTGAGGCGGAGATCGGCCGGCTCCGCGAGGAAATCGCGCGTCTCCGCCGGGGCCTCTGAAGGAAGAATCCATGTTGCTGTTCAACAAAGACCAAACCCCGCTCGTCACCCTCGGCCTCGGCCTCGCCTTGGTCCTGGGGGCGGGCTGGGCCTTTCGACACCTCACGGACGGCGGGTTCCACAAACCCGCGGAGACTGCCACACCCGACGCCGTCCTGCGCGCCGGCGATGCTGAAAGGGAGTTGTATCGGGAGCGGCTGGCCCGGGCGACCGCCGTGTTGGACGAGCGGCTCGGCGCGATCGACGAGATGGAGAAGCTCCACCGCGCCGCGGTGGCCGAAGCCGAGGAATCGGAGACGAGCGCCGCGGACCTCGAAAAGCTCCACCGGGAGCTGGCCGGCGAAGTGGACCGGCTCGCCGCGGACTTCGACGCCTACCGCGCCGCGTACCGGAAGCGCGCGAGCGACGCCGCCGCGGGCGAGAAGCTCGAACGGCTCGAGCTGCCGGACGGTCGCACCTATGAAAACGTCACCATCAGCCGCATCACGGAGGTCGGCGCGGAGATCCTGCATTCCACAGGCAGCGCGCGGATCGCCGCCGGAGACCTGCCGCGGGCGTGGGAAAGCCGGTTTCTCTGGGCGGACGAACGCGCCCGGGACGAGCGCCGCGCCGCGGAGCGGCGGCGCCGCGAGCTGATGGACGCCGCGCGCGTGGCCGAGGCGCGCGCCTTGGCGCAAGCCCGTTCGACCGCCAGCCCTGAGGAAATCGACGCCGCCCGCATGGAGGTGAAGCGCTGGGCCGCCCGCGTCGCCGAGCTGCGCGGGCAATCCGGCGACGCGGAAGCGCGCGTGGATGCCGCCGCCGGCAAGTTGGGAGTGATTGATCTCGAGATCACGACGGCCAAGGCGAATCGCCTGTCCGGCCAGCTTTCCCGCGCCAACGCTCGTTATCTCACCGCCCGCAGCTGGCTCACGAGGATCGCTCCGGGCGATCCGCTGCTCGAGCAGTTGCCACTGGCCGAATCCGGCAGCGAATCCGCCGAGGCTTCCCCCGAGCGCTGAAACCACCGGAAGAACGCGGGGGATTGCTGATAGAACATACCCGCTGGCACCTCGCCGGTCCCGCGAGCGCTGCCGGTAGAGGCGGTTAAGTGCATGTTTTGTTACCAATAGAAGCATTGACCGGTTCTTTTCGATAATCATAGGATATCGGGGTCGTTAAAAAACTGAGCCGGCGATGAAATTTCCCCCACTTCTCCACGCGCCGTTCGTGCTTCTTGTTCTGAGCTCCTGCGGCGAGGACGGTAGCGCGGCCCTCGAAAGGGAGCGCGAACGGGTCGAGCTGAACCACCGCCTCGAGCTGGCCGCCTACCGACTCGAGCAAAGCCGCGGTGTCGAGGAAGCCGATCGCGAGTTCCGCCACCTCCGGACCGCGCTCGCTGGCACGGCGACGAAGCTCGATGAATCCCGCCGCCTCCGGGCACGCCTGGAAGCGGAGGTGGCCGCCCTGGACAAAGATCTCGACGAGTACCGGACGCGGGTCGTCGGCGACTTCCGCAGACAGTGGATCGGCCGGACGCTGGATGAAATCGACACCGCCTCGGGCCGGACATTCAAGGACGTCACCATCGTCTCAATCAGTGATATCGGCCTGACGATCCGGCATCGCGACGGCTCCGCCCGCCTCGGCTATGCCGACCTGACCGAAGAACAACGGAAAAACTTCGCGCTCGAACCCGATGCCGCACGGCTCGCGGAAGCGAGGGAGCAGGAAGGACTGCTGGCCTACGAACGGGAACTCGACCGGCAGATCGCCGCACAGCGGGAGATCGAGCGGCGCCGCGAGGCGGCTTCACCTCCGCCGGCAGTGGCTTCCAACCCGCGGCGGACGAGTTCGGCCAGCGCCGGGGACATCGCGTTGTTCGCGTCCGCCAGCCCCTTGTCCCAGCCCGCCCGGCCGTTGGGCGACGGCCGCAGAAGCTACCGCGTCCGGAACCGCTCGAGCAGTTTCTATTACTTCGCGCCCTCGTGCCGGACCTATAGCTCCGGCAACGTGCTCAATCCCCGCCTGCCGGTCCGCAACTCGTATGTCGCCCCGTCCTGCGGCTCATCACGCTACACCTGGCTGAACCCTCCAACACCATGACATCGCCCGAATTGAAGCCCGTCCCCCGGCTCAAGCCGCTGCTGCTCCTTCTCGCCGGATCGTTCCTGTTCACCTCGTGCGGCGACGACCCGGAACTCGTGCGCAAGCGCAAGGAGCAGGATCTCGAGATCGCCCGCCTCCGCGGAGAAGTCGCCTTGGTCGAGGAAAAGCTGCGAAACCTTCCGCCGGATCGTTCGGCCGAACTCGCCGAGGCCCGTGAACAGGCCGAACAACAAAAGGCTGAAGTCGAGCGTCTCGAGGCGGAGATCGCGGAACTCGAAGCCCGCAAGCGTTCGCTCGAATCCGAGTTCGAAGACTACCGGCGCAAGTACGTCGTCCGCTGATCCGGAAACCTCCACGACCAGAAAAAGATGGGATTCACGGACATGTTGAGCAGCGGCCGCGGGCCGGGCGTGATCGGAATGTTGATGGCGCTGCTGGTGCTCGTCGGCTTCGGCGCCCTCTATGTTTTTGTCTTCGACGAAGGCATGCAGGGCGGCAACCGCTCGCTCCAGTCGATTGTCGCGGAGCAGGAAAAGGAAATCGGAACCTACCAAGCCAGCCTGCGCGGAGCGGAAGAGCGCCTGTCGGTCCTTCCGGCTCGGGAGAAGGAAGCCACGGAACTCGCGGTCCTGAAACAGGAACGGGTGTTCCGTTCCGGCACCATCGACGGATTGAGCAAGAATCTGGTCTCGATCCGTGATGATCTGGCGGGTCTCGGGCAGTCGTTCGAGGAATACAAGGACCGCTACCGCGACTTCGTCCGCAAGGAGGCCGCCGGAACCGAAATGGCCGAGTTGCTCACGGCGAACGGCGACGCCTACAAGAACGTCACCATCCGCGAGGTGGACGCAGCGGGAATCAGCATCCGCCATGACGGCGGGATCAAGCGGATCCCCTTCGAGGCCTTGTCCGAGGAAATGAAGGATCACTTCCAGTTCGATCCCGAGCAGAAGGCGGAGGCGGTGGCGGCTGAGAATGAACGCCGCGCGGAACTCGACAGGGCGGTGGCCGAAGCCCACGCGGAGATGGACAGACAGCTCGCCGAGCAGCGGAAGATCCAAGCTGCGAAGGATCGCGAGAACGCGCTGAAGTCCGTCGCCCTGAAGCAGGACCAGATTTTGAAAATCCGCGGAGATATCCGGAAGCTCGAGCGCGAGAAAGCCGCCGCCGCACGCCAGAAGGCGGCGGCCCGTGCCGCCGGCAGGTCGTTCATCGACAAGAGCAACAACATCGACCACCAGATCCGCCAGCTTCACGGCGCGATCCGCCGCTTGGAACAGGAAGTCCAAGCCCTGCGCTCCCAAACCTGAGCCTGCCGTTCGATGCTTTCCCATGAAGACAACTCGGGCGTCGGCGCATTCGTGATCGGCATGATCGTGCTCGTGATGAGCGCGGTGGGCCTGTCATTGCTCGTCGACCGGCGTTTCAATTTCTCGAATTCCCAATCCGAGCTGGAACGCGAGGTCGCGGCCGGCGAGCACCGGATCGACGCCCTGCGCGCGGAGCTGGAACTCCGCAGCGGCATGCTCGCGGCGAATTCCGATCTGCGCGGCGTCGCCGAGCGGGCGGCCACGCTGCGGACGGAAGTCGCCGCCGCCGCCGGACGCCTCGAGGCCTTGAACGCCAGGCACGAGTCGCTCCGGAAGGAGGTTGGCGACATCGAGAACCGGTTCGCTCAGACACGGGCGGACTACCGCCGGAAGGCTTGGAAGGCCGCCGAAGGCGAGCGGCTCGAGGTTCTCGAAACCCGGAGCGGCCGGAGGTACCGCGAGGTCGTGATCAAGCGGGTCACACCGGTCGGGATCGAAATCGACCACGCATCGGGGATCGCCCGGCTCGAGGCTCCGCAGCTTCCTTCGGATTGGCATGAGCGTTTCCAGTGGGACGATGAGGAACGCCGCGAGAAACTTCGGCAGGAGCAACTCCACCGCGAGCGAATGGCGCAGACGGCGCCCGCAACCGACACGACTCCAGTGGTGGCGGTCACCAAGGCGGAAGCCCGGCGCGCCGAGCGCCAGCAGGAGCTGGAACGGATCAACGCGGCCCGTGAAGAGGTGCAGCAGTGGCGCCGCCGGCTGTCCGCGCTTCGCGAGGAGCACCGGACCGCCGAGTACAACGCCCGCTACGGCAAGCAGGTTTCGGTTCCTGGAAAACTGGAAACCTGGAGCGCCCGCGCGGCCAGGCTGCGCGGCGATGTCCAGCGTGCCCAGCGCGGATTGGCCGAGGCGCGCGCGAAACTGAGCCTCGCATCCCCGGGCGACGCTTTGGTGCGGCCCGACCCGAACGAGTAACGGCCGAGGAGGGGCGGTTCAGCCGGCTCGGCTCCGAGTTACTTCGGGCTGCCAAGTGGGAGGAATGCTTTGATTCCTTGGAATGGCGGCGGTGAGCTTGCGCCGGTGGGATGCTTCATCTACGCGATCACGGATCGCTCCGAATCCATGGGCGAAGTGACACATCTTGCCCGGCCCCCCGATGAAGAAACCCGCCTCCAGGAAGCCACCGGTCGAGAGAATCCTTGTCATTGCCTTCGCCGTCGTCGCGGGCGTCGGCTGGGCTCGGGCGATTCAGCTTCAGTCGGCTGCCGGAGATGCCAACGTGGCCGAACTGAAAGCCCGGGACGACGATCGAACGGGGCCGCGCGCCGGACGCACCGGCCGTCGTCCCACGAGCACCGAGTCCCTGGGCTCGCAGTGCCCGCTTGTTTTCCCGCCTGGAGGAGATCGCCGCCGCGGGAAGGCCCGGCGAGGTGAACGAGGCCCTGTTCAGCGCCTATCGGGAAACCATGCGGGACCCGGATTACGTCCGCCGGGTGCGGGATTTCGGGCTCCTCATGGAATTGATGCGGCCGGAGGACGGGCCGCGGATGCACGAGGAATTCGTCGCGCTTCATGACTCCGCTCGTGCCCTGCCGGCGCCGGGACTTCGACGCCAAAATCCGGGGTTGCGGTGGATCGGCGGATGGCTTGAACATCGCGCGTGCGCCACGAACCGATCGACCCCCAGCTTTTCGTCCGCAACCGCGAGCGCCTGCGGGCGAAAATCGCGCCAAACAGCATCGTCATCGTCCATTCGAACGACATCTATCCGACGAATGCGGACGGAACGATGGCCTTCCACCAGCACAGCGATCTGTTCTATCTGACAGGCGTCTGGCAGGAAGAGACGGTGCTGGTCCTGATGCCCGACGCGAAGGACCCGAAGGAGCGCGAGATTCTCTTCGTCAAGGAAACCAGCGAGCACATCGCCATCTGGGACGGCGAAAAACTGAGCAAGGAACAAGCTAAGGAAGCCACCGGCATCGAGCGCATCGAGTGGTCGCACACCTTCGAGTCGTTCCTCCACCGGCTCGTGCCGCAGGCGGACCGGATCTACCTGCCGACCAACGAGCACCTGCGCGCGTCGACGATCGTCCAGACGCGCAACGACCGCTTCATCCGCGAGTGCCGCGAGCGCTATCCGCTGCACCGCTACGAGCGGCTCGCGCCGCTGATGCACCAGCTCCGGATCATCAAGGACCCGGTCGAGATCGATCTGCTCAAGAAGGCCTGTGACATCACGGAGGCCGGCTTCCGCCGCGTGCTGGGCTTCATCAAGCCGGGCGTCGGCGAGTGGGAGATCGAGGCGGAGTTGCTGCACGAGTTCGTCCGGCGGAAGTCGCGTGGTTTCGCCTACAATCCGATCATCGGCAGCGGCAAGAACGCCTGCGTCTTGCATTATCTTGAGAACAATCAGGTCTGCCGCGACGGCGAGATCGTCCTGATGGATGTGGCCGCGGAGTACGCCGGATGGAATTCCGATCTCACCCGCTCGGTGCCGGTGAACGGCCGGTTCACGCCGCGCCAGCGGGACGTTTACGATGCGGTCCTGCGCGTCCTGCGCGGGGCCAACCGCCTGCTGCGGCCGGGCAACACCCCGCTCGAATACCAGAAGCAGGTGATCGAGTTGATGGAGGAGGAGTTGGTCCGCCTGAAATTGATCGACGCCAAGGAGGCGAAGGAGCAGGGACCCGAGAAGCCGCTGGTGAAGAAGTTCTTCATGCACGGCACCTCGCACCACCTCGGCCTCGATGTCCACGACGTCGCCCCGCCGCACGAGCCGTTCGCGGAAGGGATGGTCTTCACCATCGAGCCGGGAATCTACATCCGCGACGAAGGCCTGGGCATCCGCCTGGAGAACGACGTGCTCATCGGCAAAGACGGGAACATCGACCTCATGGCGAGCATTCCGATCGAGGCGGAGGAGATCGAGGAACTCATGGCCGCCGGACGGTGAAACGCATCGCCATCGTCCTCGGCTCGGGTCTCGGACCCTTGGCGGAAGCCGCCGTGGTCGAACGCGAGGTTTCATTCGCGGAGGCGGGATTGCCGGTTTCCTCGGTGCCGGGACACGCGGGAACCTTCATCTTCGGCGAGCTGGCGAGAACGCCCGTGCTGCTGATGATGGGTCGGGTTCACCTTTACGAAGGACACCCGCCACAGGCCGTCACGGCCAGCATCCGCTGGATGGCGGAGCAGGGGATCGGCGGCGTGATCCTCACCAATGCCGCCGGCACGCTGAACCCCGCGTTCGCTCCGGGGAGCTGGATGATGCTGACGGATCATCTCAATCTAACAGGGACATCGCCGCTCGAGGGTCCGGAATTCATCGATCTGACCGAGGCGTATGACGCGGCTTGGCGGGACGTTTTCGCCGTGGCCGGCCAAGCGGAGAACCTCAGCCTGCACCGCGGCGTTTACGCCGGACTGCGGGGGCCGCAGTACGAAACGCCGGCGGAGATCCGGATGCTGCGGACGCTCGGCGCGGATGCCGTCGGCATGAGCACCGTGCTCGAAACCATCCAAGCCCGCGCGCTCGGTCTGCCGGTCGCCGCGTTCTCGTGCCTCACGAACTGGGCCGCTGGCATTTCACCGGAGCCGCTCGACCATGCGGACGTGCTGGAAACCGGCCGGCGTTCGGCGGAGCAAATGATCCGCCTGCTGGAGCGGGCGCTGCCTCAGATCAGCTCCGCCGCGATGGGATCGACCAAGGCCCGCCCCTGACCGGCGAGCACGAGCCGTCCGCCGTCGATCCGCGCGATGCCTTGCTCGACGAAAAGCTCCGCGCGGCTCCGGCCATTATTATCTAACAGGTCCAGCGGAATCCCCGCGGTCGTCCGCAGGCCGAGCGCGATCCGCTCGATCCGTCGCGCTTCCTGATCGAGCGGCTCGGACTCGTCGGTCGCGTGGCCGAGCGAGCCAACGCGCGCGACGTAAGCCGCGGTGTCGGCGACGTTGCGCGACCGGATGCCAGCGACCGTCGAGACCGCCGAGGGACCGAGCCCGAGGTAATCCTCGCCGCGCCAGTAGCCTTGGTTGTGGCTCGAGTGGTGACCCGGCCGGGCGTAGTTCGAAGTTTCGTAGTGGTCGAAGCCGGAGTCTGTTAGGCAAGTGTCGGCAAGGTGGAAGAGACGGGCGTCGACGTCCTCGTCCTCGCGCATTTCGCCGCGGCGGAGCGAGTCGAAGAAGGCGGTGTCTTCCTCATAGGTGAGGTTGTATGCGGAAATGTGATCCGGCTCGAGCGCCACGGCCCGTTCCAACGTTCCGCGCCAATCGTCCTCCGACTGGCCCGGAATCGAGAACATCAGGTCGATGTTCACCGACGGCATGGCCGCCTCCCGGAGCAGCGCCACCGACGCCGCCGCCTGCTCCGGCGTGTGCTCGCGGCCGAGCGTCCGGAGCACGTGTGGGGCGAATGACTGGATGCCGAGCGAGACGCGGGTGACGCCGAGTTCGCGGAACAGCCGGGCCTTCGCTGCGTCGAAGGTCGCGGGATTCGCCTCGAGCGTCACCTCGTCGAGCGCGCCGAAATCGATCTGCCGGTGGAGCGCGCCGAACAACTTCCGCAAGTGCGCCGGCGAGAGCATCGAAGGCGTGCCGCCGCCGAGGTAGAGCGTGCGCGGGGTTTCGCCGGCGTCGGGAATCCGCCGCGTCGCCTCGGCCGCCAGCGCCTCGACGAACGCGCCGATCGGCGTGTCGCCCGGCGTGTGCTTGTAGAACGAGCAGTACGGGCAGACCCGGTGGCAGAACGGGATATGGATGTAAACGAGCAGCGGCGGGATAGGTGCAGCGGGAAATGCCGGCGCTCAAGCCCAGATCGACTTCTGCTTTTTCTGCCGGTCGTGCGGCTGCGGCGCCGGTTCTTCGAACGCGCGGCGCTCGCGGGCGTGGAAGATCGCTTCGTCGCGGGTGATGAAGCCGGCGTCGAGCAGCGCCGCGATCGATTGGTCGATCGTGCGGTTGCCCTCGCGGTAACCGATTTCCATGAGACCGACCATCTGCTCGAGCTTGCGGTCGCGGATGCAGGTGCGGATCGCGTGGTTCGCCCGCAGCACCTCGGAAGCGAGCACTCGCCCTTGGCCGTCGGCGCGCGGGATCAGGCGCTGGCAGATGATGGCCTCGAGCACGCTGGCGAGCTGGGTGATGATCTGCGGTTGCTGATCGGCCGGGAACACATCCACCAGCCGGTCCACCGTCTGCGGCGCGTCCGGCGTGTGGAGCGTGGCGAGCACGAGGTGGCCGGTCTCCGCCGCGGTGAGCGCGATCCGGATCGTCTCGAGGTCGCGCATTTCCGAGACCACGATCACGTCCGGGTCCTGCCGGAGCGCCTGGCGCAGCGCGCGGGGAAAGCTGTGGGTGTCGCTGCCCACCTCGCGCTGCTTGATGAGGCACGATTGGTGCTGGAAGACATATTCGATCGGGTCTTCGAGCGTGATGATCACGCCGTTCCGCGACTCGGCGATGCGGCGGATCATCGCGGCGAGCGTGGTGGATTTGCCCGAGCCGGTGATGCCGGTGACGAGGACCAGGCCGCTGCGCAGGTTGCAGAAATCGTTCACCACCTCGTGGTGGCCGAGTGTCTGGAGGTCCGGGATTTCCTGGGAAATGAAACGGAACGCCGCCTCGGCGTGGCCGCGCGCGATGTGGACGTTGCCGCGGAACCGGCCGACGCCCTCGACCTGCAACGCGTAGTCCAGCTCCCAGTCCTCCTCGAGCGTCGCGCGCTGCGACTCGGTGAGCGTGTCGAGGATCAGCGAGCGGACGGTGGCGGGTTCGAGCGACTCGTCCTCGAGTGCGACGAGCGAGCCGTTCACCCGGGCGCAGGCGGGGGCCCACGGGCTGAGGTGGAGGTCCGAGCCGCCGCGGACGACGGTTTCCCGGAGATAATCGATGATCTCGCGAGCCATGGGATGAGTTAGCCTGAGATGCCGCGCAGGGCGCGATCAAAATCCTGCGGCCGCGGGGCGACGGCGCGGGCCACGTCCGCCTCGACAAATCCCTGCTGCACCGAGGCAACGAGGTAGTCGAGCAGCGCGCAATTCTCCGTGCCACCGTGGCGGCGGAGGTGGTCCTGGATCTCGGTGTAGCGCCCCTCGATGATCCAGCGGCGGGTGGCCGCCTCGTTCTGCATGTATTCGAGCACCGGCACGAGCCCGCCACCGATGCGGGGCAGGAGTTGCTGGGAAAGGATGCCGACCAGCTGCGAGGCGAGCAGGTGCAGGGCGGTGGCGGCTTCGTCGCCGACCAGCCGGGTGAACCGCTCGAGTGTTTCCGCGACGCTGCTGCTGTGCAGGGTGGAAATCACGAGGTGGCCGGTTTCGGCGGCGCGCAGAGCGGTGAGCGCCGTTTCCGCATCGCGGATCTCGCCGAGGAAAATGATGTCCGGGCTCTGGCGCAGCGAGGCGCGCAGGGCGTTGGCGAAGTTCGCCGAATCCTGCCGGATCTCCCGCTGCGAAAACAGGCAGCGGTCGTTCTCGAAGAGATACTCGATGGGATCCTCGAGCGTCACGACGTGCCGCGCCAGCTCGTGGTTCAGCCAGTCGAGGCAGGAGGCGACGGTGGTCGATTTACCGGCGCCAGTGGGCCCGGTGATCAGGATCAGGCCGAAGCGCCGGCGCATCCAGGTGCGCAGGAGGTCCGCCGGCAGGCCGAGTTCCTCGAGCGGCGGGATGTCGCTGCGGATCGGCCGCATGACCACCGCGAGCCGTCCGAGCGTATGGTAGAAATTCGCCCGAAGCCGGAGGTTCGGACCGGCTTGCCAGGAGGCGTCGGCCTCCGGGTGCAGCGCCGGATCGACGCCGCACTCGCGCCACAAGGCCTCGATCGCCTGCCGCGGCACCGGCCCCGGGTGGAGCACCGCCACATCCCGCTCGCGGCGGATCCGGGGCGGTTCGTTTTCGGCGAGAAACACGTCGGTGGCGCCCTTGGCGAAGGCGTCCCGGATCAACTGCGGCAGGGCATCTTCCATCGCTGCGATGATGGAAGATGGGCCCCGTCCGGCAAGCTGGAGTTTTATCAGAGTTGGAACGTGTCTTCCGCGGGCTTGTCGCCCATCGCCATCTGCACTTCGCCATTGGCGGCGAGGTGGGTCAGGCAGTGATAGACCTCCTCCGGTTCGGCGTCCGCCTCGAAGGCGAGCTGCTCCGCGTTCTTCGCGTCCGCCGTGAGACGGCCGCGCACGCGGTGCAGCAGCCCGAGGAAATCGGCCGCGGCCTTTTTCCCGGCCTCCACGCCCGGCTGGTGGTAGGCGTTGATGTTCACCAGCGAGGCGTAGAACGAAACCGCCCGCTCGAAGAGCGCGATCAAGCCGCCGAGCTGGAAGGGCGTCACCTCGGGGATGGAAATCGTCAGCGACTTCCGCCCGCTGTCGTAAAGCGCCTTGCGCGTGCCACGCAGGAAACCCTGCAGATAGTCGGCGCTCGTGGTGCCGGGTTCCACCTCGATGGCAGGGGCTTCACCGCCCTTCCGCACCTCGATGAAGACCGCGAAGAAGTTGTTCACCCCGTCGCGGAGTTGCTGCACGTAAGCGTGCTGGTCGGTCGAGCCCTTGTTGCCGTAGACGGCGATGCCTTGGTTGACGACCTTGCCCTCGAGGTCGTGCTCCTTGCCGAGCGACTCCATCACGAGCTGCTGGAGATATTTCGAGAAGAGGACGAGCGAGTCCTTGTAGGGCAGGACCACCATGTCCTTCTCGCCGCGGCCGTTGCCGGCGTGGTGCCAGGCGAGCGCCATCTGCATCGAGGCGTTGCACTTGAGATCCGTGCGGCGGGTTCTCTCGTCCATCGCGGCGGCGCCTGCGAGCATCGCGTCGATGTCCAGTCCCTGGAGCGCCGCGGGCACGAGCCCGACGGTCGAGAGGACGGACGTGCGGCCGCCGACCCAATCTTCCATCGGAAAACGGCGGATGAATCCGTGCTCGGTCGCGTAGTTGTCGAGCTTCGAGCCGGTGCCGGTGATGGCCACCGCGTGCTTGCCGAAGTCCAAGCCCGCCTTTTCATAGACGGCCTTCGCCTCGAGCATGCCGTTGCGCGTCTCCGGCGTGCCGCCCGACTTGGAAATGACGAGCACGAGCGTGTGCTGCAAGTTGCGCTCCAAGCCGCCGAGCGTCCGCGCGATGCCGGCGGGATCGGTGTTGTCGAGGAAATGGATCGGCAGCTTCGCGTGGTCGCCGAGCGCATCCGCCACCAGTTGCGGGCCGAGCGCCGAGCCGCCGATGCCGATCAGCAGGACGCGCTCGAACAAACCGCCGCCGGGCGGCGTGACCGCGCCGGAGTGGACTTTCTCGGCGAACTCCTTCAGGTCCGCGAGCGGGCGGACGATCGCGTTCCGCAACTCGTCGTTCGGCGCGAGGTCCGCGTTGCGCAGCCAGTAGTGGCCGACCATGCGGCCTTCGTCCGGATTCGCGATCGCGCCGCTCTCCAGCGCCTTCATGTCCTCGAATGCTTTCGTGATCCGCGGCGCGAGTTTCTCAAAGTAGCCGTCGTCGATGTCCATCAAGGACAGGTCGAGCGAGAATCCGAGATCGGGATAGCGGACGAAGCGGTCGTTGTAGGATTGCCAGGACATGGAGCTGGATGTGGGTAACGGTTAGGGATAGCTGAGAATGGATTCCACGCGGTGGGGCGCGAGTTTCGCCCGGCCGCCGAGGAAGCCGAGTTCGATCAAAAACGAAATGCCGGCGAGGTCGGCGCCGAGCTGGTCGAGCAAATGCACCGCCGCGGCCGCCGTGCCGCCGGTGGCCAGCAGGTCGTCCACCAACAGGACGGTCTCGCCCGGACGGACGGCGTCCTCGTGCAGCTCGACGATCGCCTCCCCGTATTCGAGCGCATAGGAAATCTGGCGGGTCTTCCACGGCAGCTTGCCGCGCTTGCGGATCGGGACGAAGCCCGCGCCGAGGCGGTCGGCCACCGCGGCGGCGAAGATGAATCCGCGCGCGTCGATCCCCACGACCTTGTCGATTTTCCGGCCATGGGCGGTCTCGCACAGCAGGCCGATCGCCTCGCGGAAAAGGCCCGCGTCCGCGAGGATCGGCGTGATGTCCTTGAAGACGATTCCCGGCTTCGGGAAATCGGCCACATCGCGGACAGCGGCGTAGAGGGCGTCGGCTTGCACGGGCGGGAGGATTGGAGAGGCGGAGGGTCGAAGCAAGCCCGCGAGGGGCGGGCGGGGGAATTTGGGAATGAATGCCGCACATGCCGGTCATGCGGCGCGCGCGTCGTAACCGCGGCCTTTCCACTGCGCCGGACGACCGTACAAACGCCGGAAGAACGCCCGCCACTGGATCCACAACAGCGCGCAGACGCCGACTGGATGGAGCACCGCGCCGAGCAGAGACTGGCGGAATTTCACGCAGCCGATCGCGCGGGGGAGCCACGCGAGCAGGCAGGCCCAGAGGGCGATCCGGGGCTCCACCGCGATCAGGAGGAACGGCAGCACTTGGCCGCCGAAGAGCAGGGCGGTCATCGGCACGATCGTCCCCGGCGCGGCGATGCCCTCGGTCGCGTTCTTTCCCAGTCCGTCCCAAACCTCGGCGTTCGTGCGATACATCCGCACGCTGGCGAGGTCGGTGGCATCGAACAGGCCGGTGGAGAATCCCGCTTTCCGGAAAAGCCGCGGGAGCTTCACGCCGTCGTGCAGCGACGAGCGGATCGCCGCGTGGCCGCCGGCGGTCCGGTAGGCGTCCTTGCGGGCGATGAACAACTGCCCGCAACCCGCGGAGAAGGCCGGCAGGCGCGTCCATTTCATCATCGGCATTGGCAGGTAGCCGAGCAGCACGAAGTGGATCAAGGGCAGTAGCAGGCGCTCGGAAAACGTGCCCGTGACCTGCCGCGGGAATCCGCTCGCCAAGGCCGGTGCCCGCCGACCCTGCATCAACGCCACCATCCGGCGCAGCGCGTCCGGGGCGAGGCGGACGTCGGCGTCGAGAAACACCAGCAGCTCGTGCCGGGCGTGCCCGGAAAGGACTTGGCAGGCGTGCTGTTTCCCGCACCAGCCGTCCGGTAAGGGCGGGGCATGCTCGAGCCGGACGCGCGGGTCGCGCCTTGCCGCGTCCTCGACCAAGGCCGCCGTGCGATCGGTCGAGCTGTCGTCCAGAACAATCAGCTCCAGTTCGACGCCCTCGTTCGCCAGCACCGATTCGATCGCCGCGCCGATGTTCGCCTCCTCGTTCCGCGCCGGGATGAGGACAGAAACCGCTTCGGTGGCCTCCGGTGCTTCCGGGAGCGGGCGGAAGAAGAGCAAGTTCACCAGCGTCAGCACCGCCGGGATCGCGTCGAGAACGAGGGCGACTACTGCCAAGGTTTCGAGGGTCATCGCGGCGGTCGGTAATGGTGATGCGCATCGAAACGTCCGCCCGCGAGCCGGGCGCGAAGTTTCCGCCAGCCGTCGTAGATGCCGCCGACACCGGCCCTGCCGGAAAGGATCGTCTCGAAGGCGTCCTCGCGACGTTCCATCGCCGCGGCAGCCAGCCGGTCCTGCGCCGCCTCGAGCGCCGGCGCGGGAGGAGCGTCGGATTTGCCGAAGGCGACCAGGATTTCCGGCGAGCGCTCGAACCACCAGGTGTATTCGATCGCCACCGGAACGCGGACCATCTCCGGGAAACGCTTGGCCAGATGGTCGAGGCCGGGTTCGAGCCGCACCGGACGGGCCCGGGCGTCGGTGAAGAATCCCTGCGGCGTGAGCCACAGCGCGTTGCCGGGAGACGCGAGGATGGCGCCGGCCGATTCCAGGAACTGCCGCGCGCCACGCGGCGTCCCACGCTCGACCGGAAAGAATCCGAGTCGGCTCATGAAGGCATATTTGCGCAGCGCCTTTTCATCCATCGGCGCGAAGGCGGATAGATTAGCGTAATATCTCTGCGAGAGCAGGATGGCCGTCAGCGGGTCCCACCAGGAAGCGTGGTTGAGAAAAAAGATTGCCGGTCCGTTTTCCACGGCAGGAGCCGGTGCCTCGCGCAGCACGCGCACCGCGTGGAAGTGCCGCCGGAGGTAGCGCCGCGCGTACCAGACGAACCACCGCCGCAACGCGGGCGAGACCGGCGGTGGAGTCTTCATGCCGCCGGTTGCTTCGCGCCCTTCAGGTCGCGGTCGAGCGTGTCGCCGGCGATCCAGCCGCTCATCAGCACCATCGGCATCCCGGGGCCGGGATGAGCCGCGCCGCCGGCGAGGTAGAGCCCTTGGAGATCGGGGCTGCGGTTGCCGGGCTTGAAGGCGCCGAGGAACCGGCCGTGGCTGGCCAGGCCGTAGATCGCGCCGTCCAGCACGTGGTAGCGCTCGTGGATGTCCTGCGGCGTGAGCGCCCGCTCGAATACGATTCGCTCCTCGATGTCGGGCATGCCGCCGGTGCGTTTCAATTTGTCCAGGATCACCCGGCGGTAGCGGGGAAACATCTCCGTCCAGTCGTGGTGCGGGCGCAGGTAGGGCGTGTGAACCAGCACGTAGAGCGCCTCGCCGCCGGGCGGCGCGGTTTCCGGTTCGGTGCATGAGGTCGCCGCGAGATAACAGGTCGGATCAGGCGCGGGCTCGCCCTTGTTGTAGATCCAGTCGAACTCCTCGTGCGGATCCCGGCTGAAAACGAAGTCATGATGCGCGAGATGATCGTATCTCCGCTCAAGCCCGAGATAGAGCACGACGCCGGAGCAGGCGGGCTCGTATTTCCGCCGGCGGTCGAACTTGCGGCGGATACCACCATTCACCAGTTCCCGATGCGTGCGCACCGCGTCGCAGTTCGAGACCACCGCGGAAAGCGGCACGACCTCGTCGGTCCGGACGCCGGTGATCTTTCCGTTCTCGTGGAGAATTTCGACAACCTCGGTGCCGGTGCGGCTTTCCACGCCGAGTTCCCGCGCCAGCTTTTCCAAGGCGACGGGCACCGCGCGAGTGCCGCCTTTCGGATACCAGACGCCCTCGTCCGTCTGCATGTGGGCGATGCCGCAGAGGATGGCCGGCGAGCCGTAGGGCGAGGAGCCGACGTATTGCGTGAAGTGGTCCATCATCTGGGCCACCCGCGCGTCCGGCGTATGGCTGCGCACCATGCCGGCCACCGAGCGGCCCATTTTCATCGCCAGCACGTCGGACAGCACGCTGGGATCCATGCTGGTCTTCAGATCGAACATGTCGCGCAGCCCGCCGATCGGCTTGTCGAAGAAGAACCGCCGCGAGATGGCATCGAGGCGCTCGCTGAACTTGATGAACTCGCGGTAGCCGGCACCGCTACCGGGCGCGAATTTCTCAAGCCGACCGGCCATCCGCTCCGGGTTCTGCTCGAGGTCGAGCACGCTGCCGTCGTCGAAGAAGCACCGCCACTGCGGGTCGAGCCGCACGAGCTCGAGGTAGTCCTCGAGTTTCCGCCCGGCTTCCTCGAACAAGCGCCGCAGCGTCGACGGGAGCGTCACGATCGTCGGTCCCATGTCGAAGCGGAAGCCGGCCTCTTCGAGCACGGCGGCCTTTCCGCCGATCCACTCGTTGCGCTCGAAAAGGATCACGCGGTGGCCGCGAGTCGCGAGCGTGCAGGCAGCGGCAAGCCCGGCGAGGCCCGCGCCGACGACGCCGATGGGGTGAGGGGAGTCGGGTTTCATGGGTTCTTGAGGTTGAGGAGACGGCGGATGCCCGTGGCGTGGACGAGCCGGGTGTAGCGGAAAAGCCAGCCGGCCTTGCGCGGCGTGACCGGATCGAAGGCGGGGCGGAACTTGCCGCGGGTGACGGTGACGGCTTTCACGGCGGTCATTTCCAGAAGTCCCTCCGCACCGCGGGTGAGGCCGAACCCGCTGCGCCGCCGGCCGCCGAAGGGCAGGCGGGGGTCGGCGCTGGAAACGATGAGGTCGTTGATCGTGACCAGGCCGACTTCCAGACGGCGCGCCAAATTACGCCCCGCCGCTTCGTCCGCGGTGAAAATCGAGGCGCCCAGCCCGTATTCGCAGTCGTTGACCTTCGTGGCGACTTCCTCGTCGTCGGTGAACGGGATCGTCTCCAAGGCATCGCCGGAAGCTGTCAGCCGTCGGCTGATTTCGTCGGCCACCGCGCGATGGGCGAACAGGCGTCGCGGCACCATGCAGGTGGCGCCGCCATTCAGCTCGAGGGCGAAGTGGATCGCCTTCGCCGCGAGATCCAAGTCGGCGTCCGCGCGGAGCACCACGGCATCCCGGCCGCTCGCTTCGATGACGCAAGGGATGGCCAGCGGCGCGGCGCGCTCGAGGACCTTCGCCGCCACGCCGTCACTGCCGGTAAAGAGGATCTTGTCCGGCCGGGCATCGATCGCCGTCGTGGCCGACTCGACATCCTCCGGCAGCAGGTGGACCGCTTCCGCCTCGAAGCCCGCGCGGTGCATCAACCGGACGAGCGACTCGGCCGCGGCGCCCCCCCCGGCGCCGGGTTTCAAGAACACGGCATTGCCCGCGACCAATGCTTGGATCGCCTGAACTCCGGGGAGGAACAGCGGATAATTTCCCGGCCCGATGATCAGGATCACGCCGAGCGGCTCGCGGTGGATCTCGCTCCGCACCTCTCCAAGCCAGAACGGCAGGCCGCGCCGGCCGAGGGGCCGTGGCGCGAGGATGTCCTCGGCGCTGCGTTCGAGAAACCGGCATGCCTCGATGAGCGGGAGGACTTCGGCCGTCAGCGACTCGCTCGCCGGTCGCGCACGCGCGTCCGCCGAGGCTTTCGCCAGAGCGCGGGCCTCCGAGGCAATCAGCGCACGCAACCGGCGCACCGTCCGCAGCCGCTCGCGCAGCGGGACGCTCGCCCAGCGGCGCTGGGCTTGGCGGAGGCTCTCGATCGGGATCATGCGCTGGGCCCGACGCTGCGGGCGATGGCGGCGGCCGGGACCGCCGGTTCCGACGCCTGCCGGAGCGAGGCGGGCTCCACTTCGCCCTTCAGCGGAGTGATCGCCCCGGCGTCCTCGCCGAGGTCCTTGAGCAGGTGGACGGCGCTGATGCGCGCGCCTTCGAAGATCACCGGCAGGCCGCTGCCCGGATGTGTGCCGCCGCCGACGAGATAGACGCCTTCGAGATCCTCGAAGCGGTTGTGCGGCCGGAGATGCAACATCTGGTCGAGCGAGTGAGCGAGGTTGAACGTGGCGCCGAGATGAATTTCGTGACGCTCCCAGTCGTCAGGGGTGATCATCTTTTCCCAGCGGATGCGCTTTTCCACGTCCCTGAATCCGGCCTTCTCGATCTGGCGCAGCACCATCCGGCGGAAGCCATCCTTCTCGCGCGACCAGTCGATGTTCGGATGCTGGTGCGGCACGGGCACGAGCACGTAGAGCGTGCTGTGGCCCGCGGGTGCGAGTCCCGGATCGGTCACGCAGGCGTTCTGGACGTAGAAGCTCGGATCTTCGCTCAACACGTGGTGGTTCTCGATCTCGTCAAGGTTTCTGACATAGTCCGAGGAAATATGGATGGTGTGATGAGGGAGGTCGTATCGACCTTCGATGCCGAGATAGAGCATGAAGGTCGAGCAGGAGAACTTCTTGCGCTCGATCTTCCGGTCGGTCCAGCGGCGGCGCAGGTGATCGGGAACGAGCCGGGTCATCGCCCGCGCGAAATCCGCGTTGATGACGAGCGCGTCCGCCGGATGCCGGCCGGTGTCGGTTTCCACGGCGCTCGCGCGGCGGCCTTGGAACTCGATGGTCCGGACTTCCTCGCCGAGCCGGATTTCCACACCGAGTCTCCGGGCCACCCGCGCCATCGCCTCGCTCACCGCCGCGCAGCCGCCGATCGGGTGCCAGACGCCGTGCTCGTACTCGAGGAAGCTCAGGATGCTGAACAAGCTCGGGCAGCGGAACGGCGACATGCCGAGATATTTCGACTGGAAGCAGAACGCGAGCCGCACGCGGTCATCGGAGAAGAAGCGCTTCAGATACGTGTCCAGCGACTGGTGCGGCCGGAGCATCGGCAGCAGGCCGAGGATGCGGCGGTTGAAGACGTCGCCCCAGCCGTCGAACGCGGTTTCGAGGCACGGCTCCATCAGCCGCAGCTTCTGGCGGTTTTCCTTGAGAAACCGGGAGAAGCCGTCCGCGTCCTCCGGCGCGATCGCGGCGATCTGGCGCTCCATTTCCCGCACGTCGGGCGAGCAGTCGATTTTTCCGCCCTGGCCGAACATGATGCGGTACTGCGGATCGAGGCGCACCATTTCGACCTCGTCGCGCAAGCTCGTGCCTGCGGCGCGGAAGATCTCGTCGAGGATCCGCGGATAGAGGAAAAACGTCGGGCCGAGATCGAAGCGGAAACCCTCGCCACCGATCGACGACGTCCGCCCGCCGACGCGCGGCAGGCGTTCGAAGACCGTGACGTTCTGGCCGGCGGCGGCGAGCAGGATCGCGGAGGCCAGACCTCCCGGACCGGCGCCGATGACGTTGATTTGGCGGCTCATGGAGGGCTTCAGTAGCGGGTGGAGATCCGGCACGCGCGCAGCACGCACCAGCCGCGCAGCCCTTCAAACAGGAGAAACGCACCGCTGACCGCGAGGGCGACGCCGAGCGGCCATTGCAGGTCCCAAGCCGCGATCGCTGCGGCGACCAGTAGCACGCCGGCGATTCCCCGGATCCAACGACCCGCGCGGCCGATGTTTGGTGCAAACGGACGGGGCGGCTCGGGCGGCATGTGGCACCGGTAGTGCCGCAGCTGGCTTTTTCAATCGTCCGCCGTGCGTTTTGCCGACTTTTTCCAGACAAATCGGGCGCGGACCGCCGGGGCCCGCCCAGGTGTCGCCATAGGCGGGAGGTGAATATGGAACGTGGATCGGGCAAACACACCGCCCCTCAGATCCGCCTGCGCCGGATGAAGTGGGTCGGTCCGACGGTCGAACCCTACCGGCGGCTCCGCCGATGGCGCTTCAGCGCGACTGCTCGAGCATCCGCAGCAACGGCAGCTCGGCGCGCTTGCGGACGGATTCCTCCATCTCCACGCGCGGCTGGAGATAGTCCAGGCAATCGCGGAGCTTCGCCAGCGTGTTCATCTTCATGTAGCGGCAGTCCGCGCAGGCGCAGCGGTCGGTGGGGCCGGGAATCAAATTCTTGTCCGGCACCTCGCGGCGGAGGCGATTGAGCATGCCGCTTTCGGTGACGACAATGATGTCGTCCACCGGCGCGTTGCGGCAGAAGGCGATCATCTTCTCGGTCGAACAAACCTCATCCGCCAGCAGCCGCACCGCCTGGGTGCATTCCGGGTGAGCCACGACCAGCGCGCCGGGGTGTTCCTCCTTGATCCGGTTGATCGAGTCCCGCGTGAACTCGACGTGGACGTAGCACGAGCCCTGCCACAGGTCCATCTTGCGGCCGGTTTGCTCGATGACCCACGCGCCGAGGTTCGCGTCCGGCACGAAGAGGATCGGCCGATCCTGTGGCGCCTGCTCGACGATCCGCACGGCGTTTCCGGAAGTGCAGATCACGTCGCAGAGCGCCTTCACGTCCGCCGAGCAGTTGATGTAGGCGATGACGTAGTAGTTGCGGTCCGCGTGCTCCTTCAGGAAGGCCTCGAGCTGCGGTGCGGGGCACGACTGCTCGAGCGAGCACCCGGCATCCTTGTCCGGGAGGACCACGACTTTCGTCGGGTTCACGATCTTCGCCGTTTCCGCCATGAAGTGCACGCCGCAGAAGGCGATCACATCCGCGTCCGTCTCCTTCGCGTGATAGGCGAGACCGAGCGAGTCGCCCACGTAATCGGCGATCTCCTGGATGTCGGCGGTCTGGTAATTGTGCGCGAGGATCACGGCGTTCCGCGCCTTTTTCAGGGCGAGGATTTCCTCTCGAAGGTCGAGCGCGACGGGCATGGGGGAAAGTGGGAAGGGAAGCGATCGGAATCAAGACCCGTGTCCGGCGGACGGGCGCACGATCTCGATGGTGCCGGTGTGCTTCGCGCCAGGCTTCACCACCAGGCCTTCGGCGCGGACCAAGCCCTGGAGATGGGCCCGCTTTTCGAGGGTGATCAAGCCGTCGCAAGTGATCTGACCGCGCACGTGGCCGTCGATGCGCGCGCTGCGGGCGGTCACCGGACTGAGAAACTCGACGCGTGCGCCGCGCTCGACGCGCAGCTCGCGGCAATGGACCTTGCCGAGGATTTTTCCGTGGCTGCGGATGGCGAGATCGCCCGAGCAATCGACCGAACCCGCCAGCTCGCCGAGCACGGTGAGATGGTGGCACTGGACGGTCACGCCGGTGACGACGCCGTTCTTCAGGATCGTCACGTCACCGCGCGTCTGGATGCGGCGGTTCCATGGCTCATCGATCTCGTAGTCGCGAAGACTCACGTAGCCGCTGCATTTCGGGCACTGGCTGGACTGGGCCTCGCGCACTGCGGTGAAGGTGTGGCCGCATTCGAAGCACGTCACCTCGCGCGGCGGCTTCTCCCGAAGGAAAAACCGGAGCAAGGGGTGGCGCGGCGGGGGCGGTTCCTTCGGCTTGAAGGGCGGACCTTTCGGCGTTGGCCGGTTTTCCACCGGAGCGGTCTTTGGCTGGCGGCCCGGTGAGGCGAGCTTCGCCATCGGCCGTGGGCGCGAAACCGCTTTGCCCTCACGCACTTGGAAGTGCGCGCGGCAGGAGCGGCATTGCGTGGAGACCACCAGCGCGGGCTCCGTTTGATGGTGCCCGCATTCCGGGCACGTCAAGGCAATGCGATGGCGCTGAGGCTCATCGGCCATGTCCGGGGGTTCGGCGGCGTGCGCGGTGGGAGGTCAGGCGGACGCCTCAGGAGGCGGTGCCCGCCAGTTCGCCTTGCTTGGGCGAATTCGGCGACGATCCGCCTTTGCCGGATCCCTGGGACGCGGCGGCGCCCGCTTGCTCCGGAGCACCGACCGTCGACTTGCCGACGAAAATGGCGCCGGCCTCGATGGAGAGCGTCTTCGCCTTGATGTCACCGATCACTTCGGCGCTGGCCTTGAGGTCGATGCGGTCGGCGGCGGTCAGATTGCCGTGGACCTTGCCATACACGACGATCGTGCCGGTTTTCACCTCGGCTTTGATCCGGGCGTTCTCGCCGATCGTCAGGTTGCCGTCGGAGGCGATCTCGCCTTCGATCTTGCCGTCGACGACCAGGTCGTTGGTGAATTTCACCGAGCCTTTGATCTCGACGTCGGAGGAAAGGACATTGCGGGTGGCTCCCTGCGGCGCGGCCGGGCGAGCGGCGGGCTGCTGGGATTGCTGCGCGGCGGGAGCGGAATAGCTCGGCGCGGCGGGCACCGGGGCGGGAGCCGCCGGGGCGGCGGGTTCCGGAGCGGAGGAAGAGGAGCGGTTGGCGTCGCCAACGTCGTGGCCGATGACTTTCTTGAACACGGGATGAAGGTATGGTTTCGGGATTCCGGATGTCAAACCGTTAGGGCTCCGGTGTTTCGGTGCCTTCGGGTGCCGGTGTTTCGGTGCCTTCGGGCGCCGGTGTTTCGGTGGCTTCGGGCGCCGGTGTTTCGGTGGCTTCGGGTGCCGGTGTTTCGGTGGCTTCGGCGGCTGGTGGATCGGCGGCTGGTGCCTGCGCTTCTTCGGGCGCGGCGAGGAAGGGCGGGGGAGTGATCATCGGTTCGCCCGTGGTTTCCGGAGTCTCGGGAGCCGGCGGGGGATCGATTTCGGTCGGCAATTCCGCTTCGAGAAGGGTGATGCGACCGGCGGCCAGTTGGTCGAAGCCCCGCCCGGGATGTTCGGTGCGTGCGCGTTCGTAGAATTCCTTGGCGCGCTCCGCGTCGTTTTGGCCGCGGGAGATGTCGCCGAGCAGGATCAAGGCGTACGGGGCGAGGAAATCGCCGTAGGGGTCCTGGAGCAAATCGTTGAGGACGCTCTCGGCTTGGTCCGGTTCGCCCTGCGCGATCAGCTTGGCGCCGAGGCTGGCCCGCGCGGTGTGGCGGGCCGGATGTTCCGGTTTTTGTTCGAGGAAATTCCGGAGCGTGCGGATCGCGTCGTCTTGCTGGCCGTCCTGCCACAGCTGGTCGGCGAGCAGGACCTCGGCGCTTCCGGCGGCGGCGGTGCCGGCGTGGTCTTCCACCACTTCGCGGAGAGCGGCGAGTTCTTCGGCCTCCACCAAAGCCTGGCCGGCGGCCCGTTCCTTGCCTTCGGCGATGCCGCGCCACACCACGAAGGCCGCGCCGCCCAGCACGAGCAGGATCGCGAGAATGAGGAGGTTCTTCTGGTTGCGGTCCAGGAACTGCTCGAAGGGCGCGGGCGCTTGCGAGATTTCACCCAGCGGGCGGGACGTTTCGGGGCGGTCTTCAGTCATGGAGCGTGGCGCGCCGTTGGCGCGGAGACGGGCGATCAAAGCGGTCGTCACGCCGAAATCAATCCGGAAGTCCGGGAATCCATGGCGTGCCCCGGGGCCCGGCTCCGGTCCGCGGTTTTGCTTGGCCGGCGCGGGGGCGGCTTCTAGCGTGCCGCGGCATGGGCGGACGCGTTTACGTGGTGGCGGGCGAACTCAGCGGCGATGCCCACGGCGCGGGCCTGTTGAGGGCGTTGCAGCGGCGGGTGCCGGCGCTCGAAATCGCCGGTGCCGGCGGTCCCGAAATGGCAGCCGTGGGCGGACCCCGCGTGCGCGATTGGGTGGAAGACGCCGCGGTGGTGGGTCTGTGGGAAGTCCTGAAGCGCTACGGCTGGTTCAAGCAGCGCTTCGACGAGATGCTGGCGGAGGTGAAGGACTTCCGTCCGGACGTGCTGGTGTTGGTCGACTACCCCGGCTTCAATCTCCGCTTCGCCGAGGCCGTGCGCCGCGAGTGCCCGGAGACGCGACAGGTTTATTACATCAGCCCGCAGGTCTGGGCGTGGAACAAGCGCCGCATCCCGAAGATGGTGGCCTTGCTCGACGAAATGCTCTGCCTGTTTCCCTTCGAGCGGCCGATCTTCGAAGTGGCGGGACTCAAGACGAACTTCGTCGGCCATCCGCTGGTGGACGAACTCGAGGAGCGCCGGCTGCCGGGCGTGGAGCGGCAGGAAAATCTCGTGGGGCTTTTTCCCGGCAGCCGCGAGCGCGAGGTGGCGCGGCTTTTTCCGATGATGATCGAAACGGCGAAACGCCTGCGCCAGTGGCGGCCGGACCTCGAGTTCGAGGCACCCGCGGCTTCGCCGAAGCTCGGCGAGCGGATGCGGCGGCTCGCCGCGGACGCGCTGGCGGATTCCTTTCTCCGCGTGACCACCGGCGGCAGCCACGCGCTGATGCAGCGGGCCGCGTGCGGCGTGATCGCCAGCGGCACGGCCACCCTCGAGGCGGCGTATTTCGGGCTGCCGTATTGCTTGGTCTACAAGGTGGCTTGGCCGACCTATTTCGCCGGCCGGATGTTGGTGAAATTGAAGCACATCGGCTTGGTCAACATCCTCGCCGAAGAGGGCGTGGTGGAGGAATTCATCCAAGCCGATGCCGACCCGGAGCAGGTGGCGGGCTCGCTGCGCCGGCTGCTCGAAGAGCCGGCGCGGGCAGAGGCCTTGTGCTCGAAGCTGGCGGAAACCGCGGCGAAACTCGGCGGTCCCGGCGCCCACGAGCGGGCCGCGGAGGCGGTGGCGGCGTGGCTGCGGCACGCGTGAATGCGGCCGGCGGCTTGGGGGTTGCCATCCGCCGGCCAGCCGCTATTGAAGGCGCGCGATGAAACTTTTCCCGATGCTGCTCGCGGCCTTCAGCCTCGCCGCCGTTTCCTGCGAACGCCACGATTTCGAAGGCGAACACGGCACGAAGCAGCTCCACACCCACGGCCAAGGCCACGGCGAGGCGCACGGTGACGACCACTCGGGCGGCGACCGCCACGCCGCGGACGAGCCGCATTGAGCGTCATCGCTGGCGTTGGTAGCTGAGAAAACACTCGTCGGTCTCCGGCACGGGCTCGAAGTGCGTCAGCCGGAAGCGGCGTGAGCCCGGCAGGAAGTCGGCGGGAATGCCGGTCGCCGTCGGGGCCTTCCCCCCGCCGAAAAGCGTGTGCGCGCACCAAGTCGCGTGCAGCTCGTCGATCGCATCGAGCCCCGCCAGCTCCCGGATCAATTCGCCGCCGCCTTCGCAGTGGAGACGCCGTGCTCCGAGATCCGCGTGGAGCTTTTCCAAAAAATCGGCGAGCCCAAGCCGATGGGCCGTCACACCCGCCGGATAGCGCGCCGTATCGATCGGGCCCGACGTTGAAACCAAGTGGATCGGCCCGCCGTCGGTGCGGAACATCGGGTGCGCCGGATCGAAGTGGCCCGAACGCGAGACCACGCACCGCAGCGGCCATTTCCCCGCGACGCGCATCTTCATTCGGTCCGCCTGCCAAGTGCCGCGGCCGACGAGCAGGGCGTCGGCCTCGATCCGCAACTCCCGCAGGCGCTGCTTGTCCGCGGCCGAGGTCCAGTCCGCCGGCCGCTTCTCCACCGAGCTGATCTTTCCATCCACGGAAAGCGCGACGTTCACGGAAATCCACGGCCTCGGCATGCCGGGGAGGCTGCCGGCCGCGCCCTCCCCGGGCAAGCGCGTCTATCAACCGGTTCTTGCCAAACGGCCCGACTCCGTACATGGGAGGCCGCCCCCGCAGGCGCGCCATGGACACCGATATCGCACTCACGCTGCTGGTGATCTTTTTCACCCTCGTCGCCTTCATCCGCGAGTGGGCCTCACCGGATGTGCTGGCGCTCACGATCCTCTGCCTGGTCGTCGCCCTCGGCTTGGTGAGCCCGGCGGAAATGACCAACGTCTTCCGCAACGAAGCGCCGCTCACCATCGCCGCCCTCTTCATCATCGGCGGGGCCTTGGAGAAATCCGGGGCGATCGACCATATCGGCCGCGTTCTCAAGCGCCGCCTCTCGGGCAACACCCGCTTCGCCATGCTCGGCTTCGGCCTGGTCGCCGCGTTTTTCAGCGCGTGGATGAACAACACCGCCATCGTCGCCATTCTCCTGCCGGTCACCCTCGGCTTCGCCCGCTCGAAGGAGATCGCCGCCTCGCGGCTGCTCATGCCGCTGTCCTACGCCTCGATCCTCGGCGGCTGCTGCACCCTCATCGGCACCTCCACGAACCTGCTGGTCAACGGCACGCTCCGCGATCTCGGCGAGACGCCGATGACGATGTTCCAGCTCGCCCCCGTTGGCATCCCGCTCGCCATCGCCGGCATCGGCTATCTCACGATCTTCGGCCCGAAGTTGATTCCCGCCCGCTCGTCGATCACCGGAGCGCTGGAAATCGACCACCGCACCTCGCCGCTCTACCACCTGCTCATCGGCGGGGATTCCGACCTCGTCGGGAAACGGCTCGTCGAAACGCCGCTCTTCGACCGCGAGTCCGGCATCCATATCATGGAGGTCCGGCGCCGCGGCGCGCGCGTCATGTCCTCGCTCGCCAGCATCGTGGTGGAGAAGAACGACCGCTTCCTGGTCGCCCTCCACCGGCGGAAGGGCGGCGCGGCCAAGCCCGAGCAGCTTTTCGAAAAGATCGGCGCGCAGCTTCTCTCCACGGTCGACGGCATTGTCTCGGAACTCGTCCTCCACCACGAGTCCTCGCTCCGCGGCCGCACCCTCGCCGCCTCGGACTTCCGCCAGCGGTACAACTGCGTGGTGCTCGCCGTCCACCGCAATGGCGTGAACATCACCAGCCGCATCGCCGAACTGCCGCTCGAAGGGGGCGACACCCTGCTCGTCATCACGGCCCTCAACAACCTCGACGCTCTCGAGCGCACCCGCGACTTCGTCCTCACCGATTCGCCCGACGACGAAGCCGTGCCCCAGCCGGGCGGCAAACCGAGCCCCCACCATTCCGTCCTCGCCTGGGGCACCCTCGTCGCCGTCGTCCTCACCGCCACCGTGACCGACCTGCTCGCCCGCAACGGCGTGATCGGCATGTCCATTCCCATCCACTACGCCGCCCTCGTCGGGGCTCTGTTGCTGCTTTGGTTGAAGGTGCTCACTCCCCGCGAGGCCTACGCTGCCATCGACTGGCAGGTGCTCCTCATGCTCTACGGCCTGCTCGGCCTCGGCATGGCGATGCAAAACACCGGCACGGCGGAATTCCTCTCCCGCGGCCTCGTCGCCATGACCGAGAACCTTGTCCCGCGCGAGCATCTGCCGCTGGTCCTGCTGTGGCTGGTCTTCATCCTCACGCTCAGCCTCACCGAAGTGCTCTCCAACAACGCCACCGCCGTCATGATGGTGCCGATTGTCGTGAAGCTCGCCCACGAACTCGCCGTCAGCCCCACGCCCTTCGTCATCGCCGTCGCCATCTCCGCTTCCTGCGCCTTCGCCCTGCCAATGGGTTACCAAACCCACATGATGATCTACGGCCCCGGTGGCTACAAGTTCACCGACTTCCTCCGCGTCGGCATTCCCTTGAACATCATCTGCTGGGTCCTCTCCTGCCTCCTCATCCCGGTGGTGTGGCCGTTCTGAGCGAACCGACACGAGGCCCTCTCCGTTGGGATTTGATGCTTCAACATTCGTGCTTTCTTCCCACGGTCACGGGACGAGGAATGGCTCGATCTCAATGAAGTCCTGGCCGTGGATGAGGTGGGCAAGAAGGGGGAGGCCGGTGAGGTCTTCGATGACGCCCTTGTTGGTGATGGCGGCGGTGTCCATCTCGTCTTCGAGTTGGTTGAGGACGATGCCGGCGCAGACCAAGCCCCGGGAGCGGATGGCGTTCGCGGTGAGGAGGATGTGGTTGAGCGCGCCGAGCCGGTTGGCCGCCACCAGGACGACGGGCAGGGCCAGATCCGCGGCGAGGTCCGACATCCGGTAGCCTGCGGCGACGGGAACCTCCCAGCCGCCGGCGCCTTCCACCAACACACTCCGGTGTGCTGCGGCGAGCGCCCGATAACCTTCGGCGAGTACCGCGGGGTCGATCGAATGGTTTTCCAACATGCCGGCGACGTAGGGCGAGACCGGCGTGTTGAGGTGGACCGGATTCACCTCGTCGGTCCCGAGACCCCCGGAAACCTCGGCGAGGACGGTTGCGTCCCCGCGGTCGCCGCAACTCACCGGTTTGTAGCCGACGGCATCGTGTCCGCCTGCCCGGAGACCTTGGAGGATCAAGCGCGTGACATAGGTTTTCCCCACGCCCGTGTCGGTGCCGGTGACAAAGAAGCTCATGGAGCCACCCGTGGCGTCCCGGGCGGATGAGGTCAAGCCAAGGCCTGCAATTTGCCCTTTTCGACACGTCTCGCCGAGCCATGCTGCGCCGCGTGACAGCGGATTTCCTAGTGATTGGCGCGGGCATCGCGGGCCTGTCGTTCGCGTTGCGCGCGGCCAAGCATGGCTCGGTGATCGTCCTGACCAAGGGCGGCGCGCTCGAGTCGAACACCGCGTGGGCCCAAGGCGGGATCGCTTCCGTCCTGCCGGAACATTTCCGGGACCGCGGCGACTCCACCGGCAGCCACATCGCCGATACCCTGGACGCCGGCGCGGGGCTCTGCGACGAGGCGGTGGTCCGGCAAATCGTGGAAGAGGGAGCCACCGCCATCGAGGACTTGGTTTCCTACGGGGTGAACTTCGACCGCGCCGACGGCCGCTATCAGCTCGGGAAGGAAGGCGGCCACTCGCACCGCAGGATCCTGCACGCGCGCGACACCACCGGCCGGGAAATCGCACGGGCCTTGGTGGAGGCGGCGCGCCGCACACCGAATCTCACCCTGCTCGAGCATCACTTCGCCATCGACCTGATCACCACCGCAAAGCTCGGCGATATTTCCGACAACCGCGTGCTCGGCGCCTATGCCCTCGAAGAGGCGACGGGCGAGGTGAAGGTCTTCCGCTCGGATCGCGTGGTGCTGGCCACCGGCGGCTGCGGAAAAGTCTATCTTTACACGACCAATCCGGACTCGGCGACCGGCGACGGCGTGGCCCTGGCGTGGCGCGCGGGGGCCTCGATCGCGAACATGGAGTTCATCCAGTTCCACCCGACGTGCTTCTACAACCCCGGCGCGACGGGGCCGGAGGCGCGCTCGTTCCTCGTCAGCGAGGCGGTCCGCGGCGAGGGCGCGGTGCTCATCAATGCGAAGGGCGAGGACTTCACCCAAAAAGCCGATCCGCGGGGCTCGCTCGCGCCGCGCGACATCGTGGCCCGGGCCATCGACCGCGAACTCAAGCGCACCGGCGCGCCTTGCGTCTATCTCGATGTGACCCGCAAACCCGCCGGCTTCATGCGCGATCGGTTTCCCTACATTCACGAGACGCTGCTGAAATTCGGCCTCGATTCGGAAAAACAGCCGATCCCGGTGGTGCCGGCGGCGCACTACCAGTGCGGCGGGGTGGTCACCGACGTGGCGGGGCGGACGTCGGTCCGCGGTCTGTATGCCGTCGGCGAGGTCGGGTGCACCGGCCTCCATGGCGCGAACCGTCTGGCGTCCAACTCGCTGTTGGAAGGAAACGTCGTCGCCCGGCTTGCACTCGGGGAAATGCTCCGCCGCGAGCCACCGGACAAGGACCTGCCCCCGCCGCCGGAGATCCCCGAATGGGAGCACGGCGACGTGGCGGAACCGGACGAACTGGTCGTCATCTACCACAACTGGGACGAGATCCGCCGTTTGATGTGGGACTACGTTTCCATCGTCCGCACCGACAATCGCCTGAAGCGCGCCGCCGCCCGCCTGCGGAACCTGAAGAAGGAAGTCCGCGAGTTCTACTGGGGCCACCGCGTCAACCCGGACATCCTCGAGCTGCGGAACCTCGTCGCCGTCGCCAGCCTGATCGTCGAGTGCGCCCTGCGCCGCAAGGAGTCCCGCGGCCTCCACTTCACCCTCGACTACCCGCAGGCGGACAAGGCGCGGCGCAAGGACACGGTCGTCCGGAAGTTCTGAACGACCGGCGCACGGGAAGTGCGGCTGTCCCGAGCCCCAAAAAAGCGGATTGCCCGGGCGCGGTGGCGGCTTTATAAGGGCGCTCCCTCCGGAGTCTGCCGCACGACTCGTTTCCCATGAGCCGCGTTTTCATGATCCGACCCGTCCGATATCTCCCCCTGTTGGCCTTGCCTCTCGTCTGGTTGGCGGAATCCGCGGCCGCGCAGGCGATCAGCGCGCAGTCCGCGGTGCCGCGGGTGGTCATTCCCACGAGCAACCGCCCGACCGCCCCGGTCCGTCCGGTGGATCCCGCCAGCCGCATGCTCTATCCGTGGCGGACGAATGTGACGGTGACGGTTTTCTGGATCGGAGAGCAGCCGACGCCGCGCAATCCCACGCCGAACTGCAAGTCGTCCTGGGACACCAACTGGGCCGGAAATTTCGGCGGCTACGACGATCCGGACCCGAAGAACCGCATCGCCGACCACGCGACCGGCGAGTTCCGGCCAAAGGGCTTCGAGCCGAAGCTCAACCCGTTCTACATCGCGCTTCCTTACAACGATCTCATCAATCACCGCGCCCACAAGCCGGAGGCCTCACGGGCGATTCCCTGGTTTTCGCGGATCAATCCCGAGCCAGGAAAAACCGTCTGCAAGGGCCGCTGGCTCCAGATTTACAACGGCAAGCGCAGTTGCTACGCCCAGTGGGAAGACTGCGGGCCGTGGGTGACCGACGACTGGGAATACGTCTTCGGCGACAAGCCGCCCAAGAACCGCGAGAACGGCGGCGCCGGTCTCGACATCTCCCCGGCCGTGCGGGATTACCTCGGCCTGAAGTCCGGCCAAAAAGTCCACTGGCGGTTCGTCGAGGAAGCGCAGGTGCCCTACGGGCCGTGGAAGAAATACGGCGGAAAGCTCACGCCGGCGGCCGACCCGGAACTCGACGCGCAGCGGCGGTACCTCGAATACCTGCGCAAGCTCCGCGACGAGGAATTCCTCAAGAAGCCGCTCCGGGAGCTGTGAAGCTCGCCCGCTCGCCGGCGTTTCGTTGCGCGACGAGTTCCGCGATGGCCGCCGGAGCGAGGTGCCGCGGAGTTTGGCGCGCCCCCGCCGCGAGGCTGCGGTAGATGTCGAGCAGCCGCGCGGCGACCGAGTCCGCCGAAAATTCGCCGAGCTGATGCGGCCGGACGGTCGGCTCCCGGGCGGCCAAGGCTTCCTCCAGCCACTCGCGGAGCGGCGTCGCCACACCGCCCGAGACCACCTCGCCCTCCGGTGAGCCCTCCGAGACGCGCGCGATCCAGCCGGCTTGATCGTCGGCGGAGAGGCCCGCGAAATCCCGCCCGTCCACAAGCAGCCGCTGGTAAAGGCGACCGACGCACAAGCCGCCGGCCGCGAAATCGCGGGTGACGCGCGGCAGATCGCGCCCGATCAGCGGTCGACCCCAAGCTGCGGCTTCGATGAACGCCATGCCGAACCCCTCCGCGACCGATGTGCTGACAAAGTGCGTGGACGCGCCGATCCACGCTTCCAGGGAGGCCTCGCGGCCGCCGCTCGGAAGGAGCCGGTCGACGACCTCGAAGTCCACTGGCAGATCGAGCCGGGCGGCAACGGATTTCCAGAATTCGTAGCCGGGCATCCAGTCGGGATTCTCCGGTGCCCGGGCGACGGCGAAGCGGGTTCCGGGCGGCGACGCGGTAGCGAGCAACAGCAGCTCGGCGAGGTTTTTCCGCGGAATGGCGCGCACCGGACAGAGGACGCGCGGCGGCCCCGGTGGCGGCGGCGGGGCTTCGTTCACGGGAAGGGGATTTGGCAGGAGATATGCCTCGGGTAGTCCCGAGGAGATAAAGAGATCCCGGTCCGAGGAGTTGAGGAAAACGTAGCCGATGCGCGGTGCGAACGGATAGAGGTGCGGGAAATGCCGGACAACCTCGAAGTTCGCCGGCCGGTTGTCCTCGGCGAGATCGTGGATTTGCAGGACCAAGGCCGCGCCCTCGCGGGCGAGGCGGTCCACCCACGCGGCGATGCGCGGATTCTTTCCCAGCGAAGGGTTGTGGAAATGCCACACGTCCGGCTCGCGCCCGAGCGCGGCGGCGGCTGCTTGTTTCAATCGAGCCACTCCGGTGGCCGGATCGTCCGGCGGTCCGCCGTATCCCAGGCCATCCACGGTCGCGGCTGGCATTTCCGCGTCAGTGCGGGATTCCCCCGTCAGCACGACGTGCCGAATGTCTAGCCGGGCCAAGGCCGCCGAGACCCGCCGGATCACGGAGGTGACGCCACCCGGCCGCAGGTGGTAGTGCACGATGGCGACCGCCGGCGCCTTCATCCGATCCGGTCGTCGGGGCGCTTGAGCGGCCCATCGCCGGACCAATCGCCGATGGGCTTGATGAAGTGGAAGCCCCAGATTTCGAATCCGAGCCGGTGGTAGAGGCGGTGCGACGCGTGGTTCGAGGTATAACTGTCGAGCACGAGGATATTGCAGTCCCGCGCGCGTGCCACGTCCTCGAGATGAGTCATCAAGCGCGTCCCGACGCCACCGGACCGGGCTTTGGGATCGACGACCAGATTGTCGATTTCCAGGTACCGTCCGCACCAGATCTTGGTGGCCGCCCAGGCGCCGGCCAAGCCCACCATTCGATCCTCCCGCATCGCGCACACCGCGTGGTAGTGCGGGTGCTCGCGGAGGATCGTGACCAGTCGGTCGCGGAGAATTCCGGCGGGTGTGTCCGGGTTCAGCGTCGCGAGGAGACGGACGGCGTCGGGCAGGTCGTCCTCGTCGAGCGCCCGGATGACAATGTCCTCCATGGCGTCATTCGCTTTCCGCTTCCTCCGCCGCGGCGTCCGGCTGGATCGAGACGAGCAGCGCGTTGTCCGGAGCGAGGTATTTCTTCGCCAGAGCATTGATCTCTTCGAGCGTGATCGACCGATAGTCCTCGCTGCGATCGCGGGCGAGGTCGAGCCGCTCGGGGTCGAGCTGGCTATGGCTCATCACGGTGTTGAGCCAGTAGCCGTTGTCGCGGAGCGAGCGGTCGAGCTGGCCGAGCGTGGGCTTGAGCGCGCGGTCGAGTTCATCCTCGGTGGCGCCGTTCTCGGCCAGCTCGGCGGCTTCCTTGCGCATCGTCTCGAGCAGCAGATCGAGATCTTCCGGTTTGCCGACGCTTTGTCCGATGAGATAGCCGAAATCCTCGAGCGCGTCCGAGCCGCTCGCACCGGCGTTCGGACTGTAGGAGGCGCCGAGCGCCTCGCGGATCTCCTCGCGCAAACGGTCGCCGTAGATCTCCCCGAGGATGTTCAGGCGGCGGAACTCCCGCTGGTTGTCGCGGACGCCGGCGGTTTTCCAGATCGCCACCGCCACGCCCTGCGGAATCTTCGATTCGTAGGTGAAGGCCTTCTCCGCCGGGGCGTCCGGAAAGGCCACCCGTCGCCTCTTCTCCAACGCCGGCGGCGCCTCCTCCCGCGGCGGCAGCGCTCCGAAAGTCGCCAGGATGTCGGGCAGGATCTTCTCCATCTCGAAATCGCCGACGATCGACAGCTCGAGGTAGCCCTTTGCCAAGGCCGGCTCAAGCCACTCGCGGACTTCTTCGATCGTGTAGGCGGCAAGCCTCTCGGCCTCGGGCACCAACCAGCGCGGGTCGTCTCCATGAAGCCACGCGTTCATTTCCTGCTGCGGCCCGGCCGGGGTGTGGCGGAGCTGCTGGTAGATCATCGGGATGGCCTTCTGGAACTGCCACAGCCCTTCCTTGCGGAAGCCGGGGTCGGTCAGGGTCGCCGCCATCAGCCGCGCCTGGAGCGTGAAGTCCTGCGGCGTGGTCGATCCGCCGATGGTGAACGCGTCCTCGCCGACGCCGAACGAGCTGCCGACGTTCTTTCCGGCGAGGATCTGCTGGAGTTCGTCGTTCGAATGCTCTCCCAATCCGCCGCCCTCCACGATCGCGGTGGCGAAGGCATCGAACATCGGCTTGTCGGCCGGCTGCGTGAGTTGCCCGGCCCCGATCCGGGCCATCATGCGGATGCGGTTTTTCTCGAAGTCGGTCGGTTTCAGGTTCACGCGGACGTTGTTCGAGAGCACGAGCTGGGTGATGCCGAGATCGTCCGCTTCCTCGAGCGAGACCACCTCGCCGGGCGCGCCGAAGTCCGTGTAGGCAAACTCCGGCGTCTCGCGCGCCTCGAGCGGCTCGACCGGCACCGCGCCCGAGTCGGCGAACAGCGCCGCCAGCTTCGCCTCGGCTCCCTCGGGCTCTTCCTTCGCGGTGAGCACGAGATGCAGCCCGGGAGCCTCCCAGAAGACCTTCAGCGCGGCATGGCAGGCGGCGGCGTCGATTTCATCCAAGCCCTTCGCCGCGATCTCGAGATTCGTCTCCGGCGCGGAAAACACCACCTCCTCGTTGATCGTCCGCGCGAGCACCGTGGCGATGCCTTCCGACCGGCGCGTCGGCTTCTGCTCGACCGCCTGCTCGTAGGCGTTGATGACGTTCGATTTCGCCTCGGCCAACTCGGAATCCGTGAACCCGTGCTCCATGGCACGCCGGAATTCCTTCTCGAGGATCGGGACGACATCCTCCCAGCGATCGTCGGCCGCCGTGATGTCGATCGATCCCATCTCGAGGTGGTTGAACAACTCGAACTGCGAAGCCGATCCCGAAGCGACCGGCGAACCCTCCTGCTCGGAAATCCGCTGCAATCGCCGCGAAATCATGGCGTGGGCGAGATCCAGCGGCAGCTTCGAGATCCGGTTCTCCGCGGTGTCGGGCCGCTGGACGTGCTCGCGGACCAACATCAGCGACACGTCCGTGGAGGTGACCTCGCGATCGGAAAACACCGAAGTCTCCAGTCCTTCCGGCAGGCGCACCGGCCCCATGTCCGGATCGTCCCCGGGCTCGGCCGGGTTTGTCATCGAGGCGAAGGTTTCCTCGATCCGCTCCCGCATCGCGTCCACCTCGACGTCGCCCACGACGATGAACGTCATCCGGCGCGGCGTGTAGTAGCGCGTGTAGAAGTCCACGAAGCGCTCGCGCGAAGCGTTCCGGATCACTTCCTCCTCGCCGATCGGGAACCGCTCGGTCAGCAGCGAGCCGGGCAGCAATTCCTTGAACTGCTGCTGCATCAGCCGGTAGCCGACGGTGTCCCGGCTGATCTTTTCCGAGAGGATCACGCCGCGTTCCTTTTCGATTTCCTCCTCTTCGAGAAGCGCGCCATCGCCGAAATCGCGCATCACGGTGAACGCCAGGTCCATCGTCTCCTGCGCGGTGTCCGGCAGGTCGAGCATGTAAACCGTCTCGTCGAAGGCCGTGTAGGCGTTGGCATGCGCGCCGAAGGCGATGCCGAGGCGCTGCATCCGCGGGATCAACTCGTCGGGCGTGAAATTCTTCGAGCCGTTGAAGACCATGTGCTCGAGGAAATGCGCGAGCCCCCGCTGGTCCTCGGCTTCCATCAACGAGCCCGCGTCGATGTGCAGCCGGAGCGAGAACCGCCCGGGCGGTTCCTGGTTGGGATAGATGATGTAGCGCATGCCGTTGTCGAGCGCGCCGAAGACCGCCTCGTCATCCGGCTGGATCTCGGACTCCTCATGCGGCCAAGGACGGGGATCGACGCCGGCCACCGCCGTGTCGTTCTTCACCGTCGGTCGCTCCGCCGGCGCCCGCTCTTCCACGGCCTCCGCCGGCGGGGCAGGCGGTGCCGCGGAGTTCTCCGTCTCGCGGAGCGAAAGGAAAGCGGCCGTGGCCGCCAGGACGAGCACGAGGAGAAGAGGCATGGCCTTCTGCATGAGAGTAGCGTTGTTGGGACTGGCCGGGCTTGGCAAACCCGAAAGCGACACCGCGGAACACCGCCGTGCCGGCCACGGAAAATTATCCACGAAATCGGGATTGCAATCCGGCCGTCCAAATGCTGTTTTTCGCGCCCCGGTCCACCGGGGTCCGACAAAACAGACGCGCGCGTGGCGGAATTGGTAGACGCGCTAGATTCAGGTTCTAGTCCTCGCAAGGGGGTGGAGGTTCGAGTCCTCTCGCGCGCACTGTGTTGGAAATGAACGAGTTAGGCGGTCTGAAAAGGCCGCCTTTTTCGTGCCGAGCAGGAAAAGTTTCCCCAATTTTTCACACCCCGCCGCAAACGGTGCGCAACGGACGGCGACGAAGGGGAGGGGGATTCCCCACTTTTTCCCCACTCCTCGGTCCAAAGGAGCCGCCAGCTAGGTCTTCCGGACCGGCTCTTTGCCCCGCTCCAGAATCCACCGGAGCCAATCGGCGGCTTCTTCCGTCTCCTGCTTCTGGCCAACGTGCCGCCAGCGATCAGCCCTCAGCTTCTCTTCCGCGTCCCAGAGCGCCGAACGCACGTGCGCCACGAAAACCGATCCTGGCTCGTAGTAGGTCCAACCCTTCACGGTCACGCTGTAGCGGGTGGAAATCTGCGTGCGGCAAAGGCTCCATTCCTCGCCGTTCTCGTCTCGGGCAACTCCTTGGAAACGGTCCCAAAAAATCACCGTTAGCGGCGTTCGCGGTTCCAGTCCTTCGGGAAGGGCGTAGCCGATGCAGTCCCGCGCCCAACAGCGGCCCCCGGGTCGTGGAAAATCCTCGCGCTCTCGGAAATGGAGGGGGGCCGTCCGTGTTATCTCGTCGGGGGAGAGATTTTTCGAGGCCAGATAGTTCCGGACGCGGAAGGCCACCGAATCAAGTGGGATCGTAGCGCGGACGGCTACAGGCTCCCATCGGAAAACGAGTGGGAATTTTCTGCAAGAGGTGGACGGAAATCATCGAGCTTCGCCTATAGTGGAAGCGACGATCTTAATGAGGTTGGATGGTTCAAGCATAATTCCGGTCTTCGCACAAACCCTGTCGGTCAGAAGAGAGCTAACGAACTCGGCTTGCATGACATGTCGGGAAATCTGTATGAAGCTTGCTGGCATAGCGACGAAGGGACGACCTGTAGTCGAGGTGGGGGCTGGGGCAGCCCCCATCAATGGTGCGCCCCCTCCTTTCGTCACGGATCAGGCAAGCCCGCCAACTGCGGTAACCGCACTGGCTTTCGAGTCGCACGTGGCGCAGTTAGGTGACCGTCTGGACCAACCACGCCTTGGCAACCTATCCAGCGCACGGAGCCGGACGGTCGCATGCCCGGCCTTGGCTGGAGTAGCCGGCCGTTGGCAGCTTGCCCGGAACCGCACCAGCTGCATGATTGGAGGCAGGGAGGAAATGCCAACGACTGGCGACTTGCCTCCACGAACCGGTAATGAATCATGAAAGTCCACATCGCATGGCTGGCGGCGTCAGTATTCGTGGCACTTTGCCTCGCCGCCGTCCTTCTGTTCCAGAACTCGTGGATACCGGACTACGGCGAGGCGGAACCCCTGCACCCGATCGTGGCAGCGTATGGGCGCCGTCTCGCCGAGATCGGAAAAAGCAGGGAACTGACGGCATCGGACCTCGAGTCGGTGATGAAGGAGCCGGAATTCGAATCCATCCGGAAATACGGCGTCGTCTTCTCGGACGACCCGGAGGTGATCGCCTCGATCCGCGTGAACGACACCTTTTCCTTCGCCATCCGGTCCGACGGAGGCGCGGATTGGATCAAGCAGGACTGAGCCCGGCGGGCTTCAGCCAGGAGGACTGCAAGAGCGGCGGTGTCGTCCCCAGTGGAATGAGGCTGCGGAAGCAAGAGCCCGCTTCACCAGACGGCCGGCGACAGAACGACAGTGTCAAAGCGTCGACCTGATCCGTGTTGCAGTAGCTTCGGGTGCGAAGTATCGAGTAGGTCCATCTATATAGGCCCATACACCTCCCGGCACCAAAGGATGCGCCGGGATCCTCATGGTCTACCTCGCCGGCGGCCTGACTTGGAGCAGAAGCGGCCCGACCCGGTCGGGGGAACCCTCCCACACGGAAAGCATCTGCTCGAGCAGCGCGGTGTCCTTCATGCCGCGGAGTTTCCCCAGGACCTCGAGCGTTTTCTCCGTGGAAGGTCCGAAAAAAGTCGAAGCTGAGTGAGCCGCCGTCGATCCCGGCCTGAAGTGCTTCGTATCGCACTTCCTGTGCGATGGCCGGGTCAGACCGCCGTCTCCGGCGTGATGATCGGCCGGGCCGGCATGCAGAATCCGCGGGTCTTCCGCGCGGCGAAGCATTTCTTCGAAAACGGCGCCGAACTTCCGCCGGTGCCGGTGGAGGAACGGTGGGCGCTGGTGTTCCGCCACTGCCGGCTGGCGGTCGAGAACGGCCGCCACGGCAACGAAAGGCAGACGCTCACCGCGATGCGCTCGCGGCTGATAGCTTGCTGCAAGGGCTTTCCCGGAGCGAAGGGGTTGAGGTGGAAGTTGTGTCATGTCATCAGCTTGGGCTGAGGTCGAGGATCTGGCCGCATAGTCACTGTTCCAGGCGGAGAGGATGGCGGAGTCGCTGCGGGTCTTCGCCGCCGGCCCGGCCGGGACGGGCGGTTGACGCTTCCCATGCGGGAAGCGCTGAACCACCGGCGAGGCCCTCGCGCCGCCAGACCGCATGGGGATGACCCGCGGGGGCGGTGGCCACCATGTGTCGTGAGCGGGGAAGTTTTTCTCTCGAATGGACATTGATCGTGACAAGTCGGCCCGCCGCACAAGGAATGGTTGAATGTCCTGCGTGAAAGGTTGGCCCGCTTCGAACGCTGCTCCTCTGGCGGGTGGCATGGCCATCGCGCTCCAGATGTTTCTGATGCCACCGCTGGCGACGGCCGCCTTTCCGGAAATCTCGGTGGACGAGGCCGGGCAGGGGGAGCTCGCCACCGGCCGGGTGATCGCCTACGGGCGCAAGAATGAAGGGCAGACGAACGTGCCAGCCGGTCTCGAAGGAGTGACGGCAGTTGCCGCGGGCAGCCACCACTCGGTGGCGCTCAGGGGGGACGGCTCGGTTGTCGCTTGGGGCGCGGATTCCGGAGAGATCAGCATTCCGCTCGCCGCGCGCACGGAGGTGGCGGCCATCGCGGCGGGTCGATCCCACACGCTGGCGCTCCGGCAGGATGGCGGGGTGGTGGCGTGGGGCAAGAACGACAGGGGCCAGTGCGACGTTCCGCCGGATCTCGCGCCGGCGCTGGCCGTGGCAGCCGGGGCGAGGCACTCGGTGGCGCTCCAGGAGAACGGCACGGTGGTCGCTTGGGGAGCGGGCGGAGACGGGCAGCTCGAGGTTCCCGCTGGACTGACGGATGTCGTTTCGCTGGCCGCCGGGGACCTCCACACGCTGGCGCTCAAGAGCGACGGCTCCATCGTCGCCTGGGGCTACAACGCCTCGGGACAATGCGACGTGCCGCCCGGATTGACGGGCGTGGTGGCGGTCGCGGCCGGGGACGACTTCAGCGTGGCGCTCACGGCGGATGGCGAGGTCATCGAATGGGGAGGTCGTTCAGCCGGCCAAAGCCGCGTGCCGGCGGGATTGGGCGAGGTGGTCACCGTCGCGGCGGGCGGCGATCATGTCATCGCGGTGAAGCAAAACGGGAACGTGGTGACATGGGGGCTCCGGCTTTTCGACGGAACGGGGCCGACGGAACCCCTGGTGGGTGCCCAAGCGGTCGCGGCGGGAGGGGAGCACTCGCAGGCCTGCCTGGCCTCGAGGATCGACTTCGGTCATCAGCCGGCCGGAACGAGCAGCCTGCCCCGGATTTTCACCATCCGGAACAGCGGCGCAACCGATCTCCACATCGCCGACCTCGTCCTCACGGGCGGCCACCCGCACGAGTTCATCATCGATGACGATGAAACGGGCGCCGTGGTTCCTGTCGGAGGAGAGACTGCCTTTGCCATTCGGTTCTCGCCGCAGTCGGGCGGACACAAGCACACCCGCCTGCGGGTTATCAGCGATGATCCCGACGAAGGGGTATTCGAAATCTTTCTCGCCGGAGTCGTGGCGCCGGAGATATCGGTTTTCGCGGGGGCCGATCCCGGCGATGCCGAGGAACTCGCAAGTGGTGGCGAAGTCGTCCATTTGCCGGACACCGCGCCCGGATCCCAGCCGTCCAGCCGGACATTCACGATCCGCAATGACGGATCATCACTGCTGGCGGATCTGGCCGTTTCTTTGTCGGGCCCGAACGACGGCGAGTTTCAGGTGACGCAACCGGCGAAGAACACGCTGGCTCCGGGCGAGACCACCGCTTTCTCCGTCAGCTTCAGCCCGCAGGCGCCGGGCAGGCGCAGCGCGATCGTCGAATTGACGAGCAACGACGAAGATGAAGGGACGTTCCGCATCAAGCTCACCGGCCGAGATCCGGTGCCGGAGATTTCAGTCGCGGTCGATCCCGGGGTCGAGTTGAAGACGGGCATGGTGGCCGCGTGGGGCTTCAACCAGACGGACCCGGTGGCGCCGTTGCCCGGCTTGAGCGGCTTGATCGCCGTGTCCGCAGGGGATCATCATACGCTGGCGCTCACCGGCGACGGCTCGGTCGTCGCGTGGGGAGACAACCGTGATGGACAAGCCAGCGTTCCGTTCGGCTTGAACGATGTGGTGGCCATCTCCGCCGGATGGTTCTACTCCGTGGCACTGAAAGCGGATGGCCGCGTCATTGCCTGGGGGCGCAACAACTGGGGCCAGTCGTCGGTTCCCGACGGCCTGACGGACGTCGTCGCGATCTCCGCCGGCACCGATCACGTCCTCGCCCTGAAGAGCGACGGCACCGTGGTCGCCTGGGGCCGCAACCATGCCTGGCAGACGAGTGTGCCCTCCTCGCTCGCCAACGTGAAAGCCATCGCCGCGGGGCACCACCACAGCCTCGCCCTGAAGAACGATGGCAAGGTGGTCGGTTGGGGGGCCGCCCGTGCGTCCAGCGTTCCTTCGTGGCTGACCGACATCAAGGCAATCGCCGGAGGACTCCGTCACTCCGTCGCCTTGAGAAGCGACGGCACGGTGGCGATGTGGGGCGAATTCCAGGTCCTGCACCCGCCCAACTACCGCTTCTCGAACTTTGCCGCCATCTCCGCCGCCGAGCATCACAACGTCGCCCTGACGCACGAACGGACGCTTGTCAGTTGGAACACCGGCGCGGATTTCCATCTCGCACCCTATGCTCCTTTGGCGGTGCCCGCCGGGCTGACCGGCGTGAAGGCGGTTTCGGCCAAGGCGGCGAACACGGCGGTGCTGCTCGATTCCGTTCTGGATCTTGGAAATCACAGGACGGGGGAGGTGGCGGGCCGGGTCGTCACGATACGGAACTCCGGAACCGCTCCGCTCGCGATCCCTGGCGTCGCCGTCGCAGGCGGAAATTCCGACGCCTTTTCCGTGGACCTCGGAGGGATGGAAACGACGGTTGCTCCCGGAGCCGAAACCCGCTTCGTCATCTCGTTTTCTCCGGAGGTGCCCGGTGCCTGTTGGGCGAACCTGATCCTGGAAAACAACGATCCGGACGAGGGGGATTTCGGCCTCATGCTCACGGGTAAAGGTGTAACTCCACTGGAGGTTTGGCGTGACTTCCATTTCAATTCGATCGCCAGCGACGGTCCTGCCGCGGATCTGGCGGATCCGGATGGCGACAGTCTGCCGAACCTCTTGGAATACGCCTTGGGCGGCGATCCGACGGTGGCGGGCGCGAGCGCGCGAGGACTTGAAGGGACGGTCACCAACGATGGGTTTTCCTTCAGCTACCGGAGGCCGTCGGGAGGTGCCGCCGGAGTGGTGTATGAAGTCGAAACGGCCGATCACGATCTCAGCGGCTGGACTGCTGCGGTAGCTGGTGCCGACTATTCCCAGGAGGTCACCGGGAGCGGCGACGGATTGGAAACGGTGACAGTCGTGTTCTCCGCCCACGTGACTTCCCGGAGGTTCGTGCGGATTCGTGTCAGCTACTGAGGGAGAAGTGTTTCCGCGTCGCTGGCGCGACGCTCTCCACGGGGGCGACGGCGGTGACTCCACCCGCGAACGCCGCCGTGAAGATCATCTAGGAACGCCGGACCACCCCCGATACGCTTCCTCGAAGTCAACGGAAACATCCTGCGTCAGCACCCGCTTCGGGCGCTTGCGTCTGTCTGCGGCTTCCGGCGAGGCGCGGGCTCGCCCGAGCCGGGACTTCCAGCTTGCCCGCCCTCCGGATCCAGCGGTAAGGGTTCTTTGGGCTGACCGTCGTGAGCCACGGCGAATTCTCCTCCGCCGCAGGATCAAATACACAACTCCTCCTTGGGAGTCGCAGTGCCATTTTGACTAGCTGAACCCGCCGAAAAGAGTATGAAGCCTATCCTCAAGCTGTTGTTTGCCGTGTTGGCATTGTTACAAATCTGTCATGCGGAAGAGGCCGAGGAGGGGGATCCTGTGGTTGGCCGCTGGCGCTGGAATGGGAAACAACTGGTTGATTGCCGTCCCGATGGCACTTTTACGGCAGCTCCCAGCAACCGGAAGGGAACCTGGGAATACGTGAAGGACACGACTGTCGAGAGAAAGTACGTTTTCAGATGGGATGGAGACCTCTACACCGACATCGTCACCATGGCCAGGAGCGGGGAGTTGCTGAAGGGGAAGAACGAGGACAATGCCAAGGTCAGTGCGGTCAAGATCGCGGCGGCCGCCATGGAGAAGGACCCGATCCTCGGCCGTTGGCGCTGGATTGAAAACCAGATCGTTGAGTGCCATTCGGATGGGACGTTCACCGTGAGCCCAAATGGCCGGAAAGGGATCTGGGAGTACCTCGAGGGTGGTGGCTCCAAGCGGAAGTATGCCTTCCGGTGGGATGGCGGGCGGTTTGTCGACACCTTGGAGATGGCGAAGGACCAGGATTCGCTGAAGGGAAAGAACCAGGAGAACAAAGCCGTGTCGGCGAAACGGATCAATGGCCACTGAATTCGGGCAGGTGCATCAGCCGCACTTGCTCCGGTCGCCCGTGTTTTACATGAAGGCCGCAGTACGGTTCTTGCCTTTCGCCCGCCCTTCGCTGGCCCGAGACAAGTAGGACAAGAGTGGCGAGGCGCGGTGGATCCCCGGCAGGTTCTTGCTGCCGTGGCCGTCTCGGACGACGGCTCATGAACTGAGCCGGCGCCTCCTTCCAATCCTCAAGGCAGTCGAGATCCGAAGAGTTCCAGAAGGCGAAGCGGTCAGCGGAAGAGCAAGACGGGGACCTGGCAGGTGCGGACGAGGGCGGTGGTGGTGCTGCCGATGACGAACTGGCGGATGCGCGAGTGGCCGTAGGCGCCCATGACGAGAAGTTGGGCCCGGCGTTCCTTGAGCTGGCTGGCGATCCCTTCCTCCGGGTTTCCGGAAACGACGGCGGGGTGGACCTCGAGACCGGCCGCGGTCAAGGTGGAGGCGGCGAGTTCGAGTGACCTGGCGGCTTCGCTGTCCGGCTTGCCGGCGGTGACGATGTGGCACTCGAGCCCGCGGAGGAGCGGTTCGCTGGCGGCGTAGTGGACCGCTTTGAGCGAACTGGTGCCGCCGTCGAAGGCAATGAGGAAGCGCTCGATTGGCGAGAAGGCGCGCGCCGCCACCAGCACCGGGATCCGCGCGCTGCGGACGACGCGCTCGAGGTTGCTGCCGAGGTGGCCTTTGGCGATATCGAGGTGCTCGCCGCGTTTGCCGATCACCAGGAGCTCGCTGTGCGCCTCGAATTCATCGAGGGTTTCCACGAGGCTGCCGTGGCGCTGCTCGAGACGCACCCCGGAAACGCCGGCTGCGGAAAGCTGGCGGCTGGCGTCGTCCAGGATCGCCTTGCCCTTGAGCCGGGCGACGCGGCCGTGGGCTTCGTCCAGACGCGTGAGCTCGTCCAGAAGCTCCGCGCTGGCATCGAAGCCGATGCTGCCGCTCAGGTCGCGCGGCGGCGTTTCCGGGCGCTCGAGGACGTGGAGCACGTGCACCTCCGCGCCGAGCCGGCCGGCGGCCCATGCGGCGTGGTGATAGACGCTCGGCGCGTAGGGGGAACCGTCGGTGCAGGCAAGAATGGATGGCATATCCTTGAAGGAGAAGTGGAACCGCGAATGAACGCGAATGGATGCGAATTTTCAGAGAGGATTGTCCGCCCGGCGCGGCTTCAACATGGAAATGACTGAAGTGATTTCCGATACCCGCGGCCTTTTTTCAGGATCATGTTCGCGTTCATTCGCGTGCATTCGCGGTTTTCGGGATGACCGGTCATGGTCGGCCATGGCCTCAGTGATCGAGCAGCTTGTCCAGCGCGCCGGGTTTGTCGTGGATGGCCAGACGATCGACGATCGTAGCGGAGGCCTCGTTCATTCCAAGGATTTCCACCTCGGTGCCTTCCCGGCGGAACTTGAGGACCACCTTGTCGAGCGCGCCGACCGAGGTGAGGTCCCAGAAGTGCGCGTGGGAAACGTCGATGACCACCTTTGGGACGGCTTCCTTGAAGTCGAAACTCGCGGCGAAGGCCTCCGAGGAGGCGTAGAAGATCTGGCCGGAGACGCGGTAGGTTCGGATCTCGCCGGCCGGGTCCAGCTCGCTGGTGACGCGGATGATCTCCGCCACCTTGCGGGCGAAGAAGATCCCGCTGAGCAACACGCCCACCCCCACGCCGATGGCGAGGTTGTGGGTCCAGACCACCACCACCACGGTGGCGATCATCACGGTGCTGGTGGTTTTCGGGTGAACCCGGAGGTTCTTGAACGACGACCACGAGAAGGTCCCGATGGAAACCATGATCATCACCGCCACGAGCGCCGCCATGGGGATCCGGGCGACCTGGGCGTTGAGCAGCAGGAGCAACAGGAGAAGTACGACGCCTGCCGTAAGTGTCGAGAGGCGGGTTCGGCCGCCGGATTTCACGTTGATGACGGATTGGCCGATCATCGCGCAGCCGGCCATGCCGCCGAAGAGGCCGGCGACGAAGTTGGCGATGCCCTGGCCGCGCACCTCGCGGTCCTTGTCGCTCGGGGTATCGGTGAGGTCGTCGACGATCTGGGCGGT